>CAZXFA010000001.1:0-144064 GCA_964640085.1 uncultured Actinomycetes bacterium
ACATCGGCCCCTCCGACCACGTGCCCTGGCTCGAGGACCGCAAGTGGGCGCAGATCCGGCTCGAGGGTAAGGCCTTCGGCGACGTGCCGCTCAACGTGGAGCTCAAGCTCGAGGTCTGGGACAGCCCGAACTCGGCCGGCATCGTGATAGACGCGATCCGCTGCGCGAAGCTCGCGCTCGACCGAGGGATCGCCGGCCCGCTGATCGGCCCGAGCGCCTACTTCATGAAGTCGCCGCCGGTCCAGTTCAGCGACGAAGCCGCGCGCGAGATGGTCGAGGAGTTCATCCTCGGCAACGGACAGAGCCAGGAGGCCGATTGGACCCGCTTCTTCGACACCCGACCGGATACCGCTCCGGCCGAGACCTAGGCCTCCGGGCCGTGCCGTCCGTACGTGACCACGTACAGGCGTATCCGGACGCGGTGGTCGCTGGCTGAGCACGTCCCCTCCGGTACCGCCCGCTCCACGGTTCGCCGACGACGACGCTCCTGTGGGACCTCGACGCCCCGGCATCGGGTCGCGGACGGCGTCGATCGACGTCCCCGCTGACCCCGAAGCCCCTGCTTCCCGCGAAGACCACGCCGACCGGAAGGAGAAACCATGCGAAGGATCCACATGAACCCGGAGACCGTTGCAGCGCCGGTGGGCGCCTACTCGCACGTCGTCCGGGTCGAGGCGGCCGACACGGTGTGGCTGCACGTCTCCGGACAGATCGCGCTGGACCCCGGGGGCAACCTGGTCGGCCCCGGCGACATGGGCGTGCAGACCGAGCAGGTCTTCGAGAACCTCCGGGCGATCCTGGAGGCGAACGGCGCCACGTTCGGGGACGTCGTGAAGGTGCAGACCTTCATGACGTCGCTCGATGGTCTCGAGGAGATGCGCGAGATCCGTCGGCGCTACCTGGCCTCGGAGCCGCCGGCGAGCACCGCGGTCCAGGTGGTGGCCCTCCTCGCGCCGGGGGCGATGATCGAGGTCGATCTCATCGCGGCGATGCCCGCCTAGGCCGTCCCCCGCCCATCCCCAAGGGCCCTACCATCGAGCCGTGAAGGGCACGATCGAACGCGCCGGCGAGGCCCTACGGAGCCACGACTTCCGGCGCCTGTTCGCGATCCGGCTGGTCTCCCAGTCGGCCGACGGGCTGTTCCAGGCGGCCCTCGTGGCCTCGGTGGTCTTCTCGCCCGAGGAGCAGAGCACCACGGTCGGGTTCGCGATCGCGACGCTCGTCATCTCGCTGCCGTTCTCGATCCTCGGGCCCTTCACCGGGGTGTTCATCGACCGGTGGTCCCGGCGGACGATCCTGATCGCCGCCCCCTGGCTGCGAGCCGTCCTGGTGTGGCTCGTCCTGTTCCACCCGGAGACGACCCCCCTTCCCTTCTACGTCGGAGCCCTCTGGGTCCTTTCCGTCAACCGCTTCTACCTCGCGACCGCAGTGGCCGTGGTGCCGCGGCTGGTGCCGACCGAGGACCTGCTGATCGCGAACTCGATCTCGGTCGTCGGCGGCACCGTGGCGCTGCTCGCCGGGGTGTTCGTGGGCGGGTGGGTGGCCGACCTGTGGGGCGACGCGCCCGTGGTGCTGTGGGCCGGCGGTCAGTGGATCGCGGCCTCGCTGATCGCCTCCCGGATCTCGACCCCGCTCGTCCCCCACCGGCTGCCCCAGGCGCCGGTCCGCGACGAGCTCCGACGCGTGCTCCGGGAGTTCGCCGATGGCGCCAAGCGCCTGACCCGAACCCCTCGGGCGCTCGGGCCGATCACCTCGATCACGCTCGACCAGACCGGCCAGGGGATCGTGCTGGTGCTGTCGCTGTTCTTCTTCCGCGACCTCAGAGAGGAGGGAGTGGGCTCGTTCTCGAACCTGATCGGCGCCGGCGGGGTCGGCGTGCTGGTCGGGATCCTCACGGTGGGCAAGCTCGAGGAGCGGCTCCCGATGGAGCGGATCGTCTCCCGGGCGTTCCTCGTCGGCGGGGTCTGCCTGCTTGGGCTCTCCACCTTCATCACCGCGTGGACGGTGCTGCTCGCCGCCTTCGCGGTGGGGCTGACCTTCGCATGGAAGAAGATCCCGGTCGACACGATGGTCCAGGAGGCGATTCCCGACGGCTACCGGGGACGCGTGTTCGCCGTGTACGACGTCGCGTACAACCTGTCCCGCGTGGTCGCCGCGTTCCTGGCGATCCCGATGCTCCCGCGGCTCGGTGAGGCGTGGTCCGTCGCCCTGATCGGGGCGGTGTTCCTCCTTTGGTCCCCGGTCCTCCCCCGCTGGATCGCCCGAGTGCCCGAGCTCCGCATCCGCTTCTACGAGGGGGCACGCGCCGAGGAGGAGCCGAGGGCCGTGGTCTGGGGCGGGGTCGAGGAGTCGGTCGAAGTCCGCCGCCGGTGGCTCGACGAGCGGGACGGCGAGCGCCGGATGCGGTACCGCTTGGGGCTGGAGGACGGGACGGTGATCGAGGTCTCCAAGGCCGAGGGCGAGACCGGCTGGCGCCTGGACCAAGAGTTGTCCTAGGCCGAGAGCTCCTCGGTCGCGGGGACCGGCTCGACCTCGAGGCCCGGCCGCCGAGCATCGAGCTCGATCGCGTCGGCCCCGGCCCGCCGGGACAGCTGCCACAGGCCCACGGCGCCGGTCACGATCGCCACGGCGCCTCCGAGCGCGAGCCCGGCCCGTGCTCCCAGGTGCTCGCCGATCCATCCCGAGATAGGACCGCCGATCGGCGTCGAGCCGAGGAACACCATCCCGTACAGGGCCATCACGCGGCCACGCATCTCCGGCCGGGCGGAGAGCTGGAGCGTCGAGTTGGCCGTGGTCATGAACACGATCGAGGAGAACCCGAGGGGGACCATCGCCACGATCGCCGTGTCGAGCGTCGGAGCGAGGGCCACCAAGACCGTCACGATCCCGACCGCCACCGCGGCGAGCGACAGCCGTCGCTCGCTCGGACCTCCCCGGCCCGCGAGCGCGAGAGCACCGGCGAGCGACCCACCGCCCATCACCGAGAGGAGTGTCCCCAGGGTCCCGGCGTCGCCTCCGAGCGTGCGCTCCGCGAACAGCGGTACCAGCACCGAGTAGTTGAAGGAGAACAGGTACAGAGCCGCCATCAGCACCAGCGGACGGCGGAGCTCCGGGGTCCGCCACACGTAGCGGAGCCCCTCGCGGATCGCCCGCCCTTCACGTTCGGCCCGATGAGGCCGAAGCTCAACGGTCCGCATCGCGCGGAGCGCCACGATCACGCCGAGGAACGACACCGCGTTCAGCAGGAAGCACCACTCCATCCCCGCCCCGGCGATCATCGCGCCGGCGACCGCGGGTCCGACGATGCGCGTGCCGGTCATCACCGCGCTGTTCAGGCTGATCGCGTTCGCCAGGTCGCCGGGGCGCACCATCTCGGCGAAGAAGCTGTGGCGGGTCGGCTGCTCGACCGCCGTCACGATGCCCTGGCCGAGCGCCAGCGCGTAGACCATCCACAGGCGGGCAACGTCGCCCGCCACGATCGTGAACAGGCCGAGCGCGAGCACGGCCGAGGACGCCTGCGCCAGCATCAGGAGCCGGCGTTTGTCGTACCGGTCGGCGAGCGAGCCGCCCCAGGCCCCGAGCACGAGCACCGGGCCGAACGCCAGCGCGGTCTCGATCCCGAGCGCCACCCCGCTGCCCGTCAGTCGCAGGACCAGCCAGGCCGTGGCGACCATCTGCATCCAGGTCCCGGTGACCGAGACCGCCTGGCCCGCGAAGAACAGCCGGAAGTTCCGCGAGTGGCCGAGCGCGTGGAAGGTGCGGTGGATCGCGAGGCCGGCCCGGGTCATCGGCGGCCTTCGGTGAGTCGCTCCAGGATCCCCGCGGCCTCCTCCAGCACGGCGACCTCCCGAGGCTCGAGCCCCCGGAGCTCTCGCACCAGGTAGGCCTCCTTCCGGCGGCGGCTGCGTGCGAGCAGCTTCCGCCCCTCGGCGGTGAGCCGCACCCAGACGACCCGACCGTCCTCGGGGTCCGGTTCGCGCTCGACGAGCCCGGCGTCGACCATCGCGGCCACGACCCGGGTCATCGTCGGCGGCTGCACCTGCTCGGCCGCTCCGAGGTCGCCCATGGTCAGCCGCCCGGCTTGCTCGATGGACGAGAGGGCCGAGAGCGTGGTCGGGGAGACCCCCGGCTCGGCCTCCTTGCGGAGCTTGCGGGCCAGGCGGGTGACGGCGAGCCGCAGCCGGGCGGCCAACGTCGCGTCGGGAGGAGCGATCGCGGGCATACACCCAGGATACTACGCGCAGCTAATTAGGACCGCGAACCATCCTCTCCCGCGGGAACCGAGGGCCCGTCCCAGGCGTCGAAGGAGCGTCCCTCGGTGGGACACTGAGACCCGGAGGTAGGCTCGATGCGCCGGATCCCCGCCCTGCTCCTCGCGATGCTCCTCGGCCTGGTCGTCGCCGCGTGCGCGGACGGGAACGGGGCGGCCGTCGGCCCAACGGGGACGCCCGGGAGCCCATCGCCGACCGCCCGGCCCACTGTCGAGCCGACCCCGACCGAGGAGCCCACGGCCGAGCCGAGCCCCGAGCTGGAGGACGGTCGCCACTTCGGGTTCATCCGGAGCGTCGACCCAGATGCGATGACCCTCGTCCTCGACCTTGCCTACTTCCTCACCGGGGAGGAGGCGAACGAGGCCGCCGCGGAACACGGCGACGAGGTTCCGGTGCCCAACGACTACTACATCGTCAACGACAACCCGCGGCTGCGGACCCTGGAGCTGTCGCCGGAGCTCCGGCTCCGCCTGATCGACTGGAACCGCTGCTGCGAGCCGACGCTCGACGGCGACCTCCGGACCTTCGCAACGGCGATCGAGGCCGGCGAACCGGTCACGGCGGGGGACGCGGTCTATCACGGCGCCCTGTCGCCCTACTGGCTGTGGATGGAGGGCGGTCGGGTGGTCTTGATCGAGGAGCAGTACCTGCCGTGAGGCGGCTCGGCGTCGTGGCCCTGCTCGCGACGCTCCTCGCGTCGGGCTGCACGGCCGCCGTGGAACCGCCGGCGCGGACGCCGGCCGCCGAGGATCCCGAGCCGACGCCCGCCGTCGTCGAACCGCCGACGGGACCGACCGGCCCCAACGACGGGACCGAGCGCGCGCGGTTCGCCGGCAGGATCCGGACCATCCCACGAGCGCTCGCCCGGGAGATGCGGGGGACCACATGGAAGCGCGGCTGCCCGGTGCCGATCGACGACCTGCGCCTGCTCCGGTTCAACTACGTGGGGTTCGACGGCGAGGTGAAACGCGGGCCGATGGTGGTGCACGAGGACGTGGCGAGGGACGTCCTGTGGGTCTTCGGTCGGCTGTTCGAGGCCCGGTTCCCGATCAAGCGCGTCGCCCTTGCCCGGGAGTTCGACCCGGAGGACTTCGAGCCGCGGATCTCCAGCCGGCGGAGCGTGACCGCCGCCTTCAACTGCCGCCGGGTGATCACCCCCCGGGGGCCCGTCGACCGCTTCTCGCAGCACTCCTATGGGCTCGCGATCGACATCAACCCGGTCCAGAACCCCTACGTGACCGCGGACGGCTTCGTCCGGAACCGGATGGCCCGCCCGTACGTGGACCGGACGGGGGACCTGCCGGGGATGATCCACGAGGGCGACGAGGTGGTCCGGGCGTTCGAGGCGATCGGCTGGTCCTGGGGCGGTCGCTGGACCGGCGGCAGGGACTACATGCACCTCTCGCGTGCCGGGCGCTGAGATCGCCGACCCGGCCACGGCGGGGTCCCTCGGGCGCCGGGTCGCCCGACCCTACCGGGCGGGCGGGGTTCGGTGGCCTGCTATCGGTCTCACCGTTCCCCGCGGCCCGGGAGGTGAGCAAGGACGGCCTCGGGGCGTTCGGTCGTTCTCCGGGTTCGGGAGGGGAGCCACCATGGAGATCGGACTGTTGATCCGCTGGGGCAAGATGGTGCCCGGGCGGGAGGCCCAGGCCCTCGAGCTCTTCGATGAGGCCACCCGCTACTTCCGGGAGAAGGTCTCGACGGGCGTGCTGACGTTCTTCGAGCCCTTCTTCTTCTCCACAACGGATCTCGAGCGCGAGACCGGCTTCTTCATCCTGAAGGGCCCAGCGCCAGAGGTCTTCAAGCTGATGGAGGAGGAGGGGTACCGGCGGCTCATGCAGAAGGGGCTGATGCTCATCGAGCACCTCCAGCACGATCTGCTCACCGTCGGCGATGGCATCCCGGTCCAGCTCGAGCTCGCGCAGAAGGTCCGCGCCGAGCTCGGCATCTGATCCACCCGCCGTGCGCCAGGTGGGCGGCGCCGTGCCGGGAGTCGCGGCGCCGCCCACCCCCATCTCCGGATCGGTGCTCCTCCCTCCGAGCCGTGCGATGATGCGGCCGCCTTGCTGATCCGGCTCCGCGCCCTCGCCGAGTATCTGCCGGGCAGTCTCTTCTTCGTTTCCGCCGCGCTGCTGGTCGTCTCGTTCCTGCCCGCGGCCTTCCCACGTGGGCCGGCACTCAGACCGGGAGGCCGGCACCAGCTCTCGGCGTTCTTCGTGACGACGGTCGACGGCGCTCGGGCGCTGCTGGGCACCGTGGCCTCCGCGACGATCGCGTCGCCGGCGTCTCGATCTCGCTCCTGCTGATCCAGCTGGCATCGAGCCAGTTCTCGCCGCGGGTCCTGTCCGGGTTCTTCCGCGACCCCTTCACCAAGTGGCTCACGGGCATCGTGATGGGGACCTTCACGTACAGCCTCCTGGTGCTGCGGGTCGTCCGTTCGGCTGCCGGCGACGGGCCGTCGCCGTGATCCCGCACCTGTCCGTGCTGGTCGCCACCCTGCTGGGGATCGTGTCGATCGTCGCCATCGTCGGGCTGATCAACTGCCGCCCTCTCCATGCAGGTGGGCGAGATCATCCGCCGGATCACCGACGACGGGCACAAGCAGATCGGACGGCTCGCGCACGAGCGCGGCGGCTCGCAACCTCCTCTGAGCCCTCAGATGAAGAGCTGGATCGCCGACTCCTTCATCTCGAGCAGCGCCGTCGCGGCGCCGATCGGCTCCTCGAGACCGTCGATAAGGTCCTCGCGCCGCACGCCCATCAGGTCCATCGTCATCTGACAGGGCAGGAGCCGGACGCCCATGTCCATGGCGAGCTCGAGCAGCTCGGTGGGATGCGGAGTCTTGTACTCCTCCGCGACCTTCGAGAGCATCTTCGGCCCCAGGCCACCGAACTGGTAGCGGGAGAGCTTCGCGCGCTTCAGCGCGGCCGGGTTCATCACCGACAGGGCCTTGGTAATCCACTCCTTGCCGGTGATCCGCTTCTCCGGCTTGACCAGGGCGAACAGGCCCCAGAACGTGAAGAAGGCGCTCACCTGCATCCCGGAGGCGGCGGCGGTGGTGGACAGGATCAGGGCCGGCCAGACGCGGTCCAGGTGTCCGTCCCAGACCACGAGCGTGATCTTGTTCTCGGCGTTGTAACGCTGCTCCTGGCGCTCGGCCAGCGCCTGGTCGATCAGCGCCCGGAGCGCGGCCTCGTCGGCGCTACTGGTGCGGTCGACGTCGCCCATCGTCACGCCTTCCGGATGAGGTAGCGAAAGACGCCCCCGTCCTCGCCCGACTCCACGAGCTCGTTGCCCGAGAGCTCGGCCCAGCTCGGCACATCGGACCTCGAACCCGGGTCGGTCGCCAGGAGCTCCAGCAGCGCACCGCGCTCGGTCTGGAGCAGGACCCGGTGGAGCGAGACGAGCGGCCCCGGGCATGACTGGCCGCGAGCGTCGACGGTGGTGGTGATGACTTCCGTGGCTTCCATGGGTGGAACCTCCAGGGGGTCGATCCGGACGGGAGGATCTGGTCGGCGTGCGCGGCCTATCGACCGGCGCCGACCTGCGGGCGACAACAGCGCCGATCGGGGATCATCGCCCCCACGAGCCCACGGCAACGGGTCCGGATCATTTGCAGGTGCAAATCCTACCCCCGGACTGCAGTTCCGGCAAGACGGTCCGACACCCCGCCCAGGGGTCTGCCGCGGCTATCGTTCGGGCGTGCGCAGCACCGTCCGCGCCACCCTGGTCGCCTCGCCCTGATCGCCTCGGTCATTGCCGGCTCGGCTAGGGCGGTGGCTACCTGCACCTTCACCGCCCCGGACGCCACGATCGCGCTCGGCGACGGCGGCACGGCGATCGTCCTCCGAGCCGGCGGCGAGATCAGGGTCAACGGGATGCCCTGCACACCATCGGCCACCGTGGCGACCACTAAGACCATCGGCGTCACGGGGGAGGTCAGTACGGACGCGACGACGTATCCCGGCCGGAACGGCGACAACCTGGTCAGGGGCGGCAAGGGGGGTGACCGCCTCGATGGTGGCCGGGGCGACAACCTCGTGCAGGGGGGGCACGGGAGGGACCAGCTGAACGGCGGCGCCGGCGACGACGTGTGCCGCGGCTCGCGAGGCCCGGACTCGTTCGTCAACTGCGAGAACCACCCGACCCGCAACTGAGACTCACAGCAGCCGCCAGCGCCTCGGCGGCCAGTAGACCAACACGACCCGAGCCCGCACGAGGTCCATCGCGACCGCGCCGTACGTCCGGCTATCCGTCGAGACCACGGCATCCCCCTCGATCCACACCCTGTCCTCGGGCAGCGCCGAGCCGTCGGGGGCGTCATCGCCGCGAGCCGCGACCACCCGCTTCACCAGCTCGAACCCCGGCCGCTCGGGGTGCTCGATGACCACGACGTCGCCTCGACGCGGACGTCGCGGGGCCACGGCCAGGGCCCAGTCGCCGGGCTCGAGCGTCGGTCCCATCGAGGGTCCCCGCACCTCGACCCGTGAGGGTCGCCACCGCAGCCAGGCGATCACGGCGATCGGCACCAGCGCGACGGCTTTGGGCCACGCCTTCCGCCGACCGGGACCCCGGTGGTAGCTTCGGAACGGAGAACCTTCGTCCGAAGGAGGGGGAACGCCCATGCTGGAAGCTTTGCTCAGACCTCGCCGGGTCGTCCACGCGCACTGCGACCTGCCCTGCGGCATCTACGATCCCGCGCAGGCTCGCATCGAGGGGGAGTCGGTGAAGGCGATCCAGGCTCGCTACCAGGATGCGGACAAGTTCAAGACGGCGGCCGAGACCGTCGAGGACTACCGCTCCCGTTGCCTGTCGATCAAGGAGCTCCGCGCGGACATGGTCAAGGAGCACCTCTGGGTGCTGTGGACCGACTACTTCAAGCCGGAGCACGTGGAGAAGTACCCACAGCTCCACGAGCTCTTCTGGACGGCGACCAAGGAGGCCGGCCTGGCAAAGAAGTCCCAGGACCCCGAGCAGGGGCAGAAGCTCCTGGACGCGATCGACGAGATCGGGAAGATCTTCTGGGAGACGAAGTCCTAGCGGTTCCCGCACGCACGACCTCCGAGGACGGGGCCGAACGGCCCCGTCCTCAGTCGTTCGGCTAGCCTGCAAGCCGTGAAGGAGGTCGCGCTCGTCGGGCTCCCTTCCAGCGGGAGGTCGACGTTGTTCACCGCGCTCACCCGCACCGGGTCGCACGGGGGTCGGGCCAACGTCGCGGTCGTGCCGGTACCCGACGGGCGCGTCGAGACGCTCGCGGAGATGGAGCGCTCGGCGAAGGTCGTGCACGCGCAAGTGCGGTTCGTCGATGTCCCGGGTGGCCCTTCGTCCGCGCAGGCGATCGCGCGTCTGCGGGAGACCGATGCGCTCGCGATCGTGGTGCGCTGCTTCGGCCCGGACGCTCGCCCGGCCGTCGACTTGGCAGAGGTCAGCGCCGACCTCCTGCTCGCCGACCAGGCCGTGATCGAGCCGGCCCTGGAGAAGGCGACCAAGCGCGCCCGGGGCGGCGAGAGTCCCGAGGTGCGAACCCTCAGCAAGGCGCTCGACGCCTTAGCAGCCGAGACCCTCCTACGCGACGCGCCGCTCGAGCCGGAGGAGCGGAAGGAGCTGAGGGCGATCGCGCCCCTCACCTCGAAGCCGTGGGTCGTGGTGGCCAACCTCGAGGAGGGGACGCAGGTGCCGACCGGGCTCCCCGAGGGGACCGTCGGCGTGTACGCCTCGATCGAGGCCGAGACGGCGGAGATGGAGCCGGAGGAGGCCCGTGCGCTGCTCCACGAGTTCGGGGTGCACCAGCCCGGGCTCGAGCAGGTGATCCGGGCCTGCTACCGCGCGCTCGATCTCATCACGTTCCTCACCACCGGCGACGACGAGACCCGCGCCTGGGAGGTCCCGCGCGGGGCCACGGTCCCGCAGGCCGCCGGCGCGATCCACACCGACCTCCAGCGCGGGTTCATCCGGGCCGAGGTGATCGGATTCGAGGACCTGGTGGCCGCGGGCTCGATGGACCGGGCCAAGCACCGGGGTCTGCTCCGGATCGAGGGCAAGGACTACGAGGTGCGTGAGGGCGACGTGATCCGCGTCCGGTTCGCCGTGTGAGACCACCCAGGGTGCATCCATCACGGAGCGCGACGTGAGGATCCACCTTGCTCCTGCCGCCTCCAACCTGCTTGTCCCTCATGACCTGGGCTGGGGTACCACTGTCCCCGGCCGGCACTTAGGTTCTCGGAAAGCCTGTACAAGTGTTTCCTGGCTTTATGCCGCTTGGAACCTTGCTATGCTCCGGTCTTATGGAAGATCTCTACCGGATCGGCGAGGCGGCAGCGCTGCTCGGCGTGCGCGTTGAGACGCTCAGACGCTGGGAGGGCGAGGGCAAGATCGCGACCACGCGGACGGGCGGTGGTCAGCGGTTGGTGCCGGCGGCCGAGGTGGCCAGGCTCCTCGCCGAACGTCGCGGGCGACGGCGGGTAACGGCCGCGAGCGCTCGGAACCGGTTCCCCGGCGTGGTCACGGAGATCAAGCGCGACGAGCTCGCCGCCACGGTCGAGATCCTGGCCGGCCCGCATCGGATCCTCGCGTTCATCACGCGCGAGGCCGTGGACCAGATGGAGCTCCAGCCGGGCATGCGCGCAGTCGCAACGGTGAAGGCGACGAACGTCATGGTGGAAGTCGACGAGTGAGATGGGCCCTCGCGACGTCCGCCGTCCTCCTCATCGGCTCGACCCTCGGGGCCTGCACCGGCGGCACGGGGTCCGGCGACCATGAGCTCGTCGTGTCCGCCGCTGCGTCGCTCACCGACGCGTTCACGGACATCGCGAGGGGCTTCGAACGGGTGAACCCGCACGTGACGGTCGCGCTGAACTTCGGTCCGTCCGACGGCTTGGCGACACAGATCCTCGAGGGGGCACCGGTGGACGTGTTCGCATCCGCGAGCCCGATGTGGATGGACACCGTCCGGGACGACGGGCCCGGCGTGACCGGCCGAACCGACTTCGCCCGGAACGAGCTCGCGATCATCGTTCCGTCGGACAACCAGGCCGGGATCGAGAGGTTGGACGATCTCGCGGGAGACGGCGTCCAGCTCGTCGTCGCCGCGGAAGGCGTCCCGGCCGGCGACTACGCCCGCGACGTGTTCCGGAGCGCCGGCATCTCCGACGGTGCTCTCGCCAACGTGGCCTCGAACGCGGAGGACGTCCGGGGCGTGGTCACCGCCGTCGCCTCGGGCGAGGCGGACGCGGGGATCGTCTACGTCACCGACGTCACCGCCGACGTCGCCGATCGGATCTCGCTGATCGACATCCCCGATGACGACGACGTGGTCGCCACCTATCCGATCGCGGTCGTTGCAGGCTCCAAGGAGGCCGACCTCGCGCAGCGATTCATCGACTTCGTCCTCGGCGAGGGGCAGGAGATCCTCGCCGCGTACGGGTTCCTCCCGGCCCCCTAGGCGGGGGACCCCCGCCGCCTTGGTCGCGTTGGCGACGCTCGGCGTCGCCCTGATCGGCCTGCCGCTCGCGGGGCTGGCCCTGCGGACGCCGTGGACGCGGCTCGCCGGAGCCCTGACGAGCGGGACCGCATCGACCGCCCTGCGCCTGTCGCTGGTGGTCGCGACGCTCGCGGCGGCGGTCTCCTTCGTGCTCGGCTTCCCGCTCGCCTGGGTGCTCGCGCGAACGCCGTTCCGCGGATCGACGTTGCTGCGCGGGCTGGTGGTCTTGCCGCTCGTGATGCCGCCGGTCGTCGCCGGCGTCGGGCTGCTCGCCGCGTTCGGTCGCCGAGGGGTGATCGGTTCGTGGCTGTACGGATGGTTCGGCCTGCAGCTCACGTTCACGACGGGGGCGGCGGTCCTGGCCGCGACGTTCGTCTCCTTCCCGCTGGCCGTGCTCGCGCTGGAGGCCGGCCTACGCGGTCTGGACGAGCGGCTCGAGGACGCGGCGTCGACGCTCGGCGCCTCGCGATGGTACGTGCTGCGGCGGGTGACGCTCCCCCTGATGGGCCCGCAGGTCGCGGCCGCGCTCGTGCTCTCGTGGGCCCGCGCGCTCGGCGAGTTCGGGGCGACGATCACGTTCGCCGGCAACCTCCGGGGGCGGACCCAGACGCTCCCGCTGGCCGTGTACGAGCAGCTCCAGACCGACACCGACGCCGCGTTCGGGCTCTCGATGCTCTTGATCGCCGTCGCCCTCGCAGTGATCCTCGGGCTCCGGGGGAGGTTCCTCCGATGAGCCTGCTGGTGGATGCGACCGTGCGTCGCGGCGGCTTCGAGGTGATCGCCTCGTTCGGCGCCGATGCGGGAGAGACCGTGGCCCTCCTGGGCCCGAACGGATCGGGGAAGTCCACGCTGGTCGCCGCGATCGCCGGGCTCGTGTCCCCGGCCGCCGGCCGGATCGTCCTCGACGGCCGGGCGCTGGACGGGGCGGGGGTTCACGTCCCACCCGAGCGACGTCCGATCGGGGTGGTCTTCCAGGAGCTCCGGCTGTTCCCCCACCTGTCTGCCGTCGAGAACGTGGCGTTCCCGCTCCGGGCCCGGGGCGTGGACCGGACGGTGGCCCGAGCGCGGGCCCGGACGCTGCTGGAGCGACTGGGCGTCGGCGGCCGGGGAGGTCTGCGTCCACGAGACCTCTCCGGAGGCGAGGCCCAGCGGGTGGCCCTGGCCCGGGCGCTCGTGGCCGCGCCGGAACTGCTGCTGTTGGACGAACCGCTCTCGGCGCTGGACGTCGCGGCACGGAGCCGGATCCGCGACCTGATCCGCGAGGAGCTCCGGCGGTTCCGAGGGGTGCGCGTCCTCGTCACCCACGACCCCGTCGAGGCGATGACGCTCGCCGACCGGATGGTCCTGCTGGAGGATGGCCGCGTGACCCAGCGGGGGACCCCGGAGCAGATCCGCGACGCTCCTCGCACCCACTACGCCGCCGACCTGGTCGGGCTGAACTTCTACCGGGGTCGGCTCGAGCCGGTGCCCACCGCTTCCGGCGGGGTCGAAGCGGGTGTGGGTCGTCTGGTCACGGCGGGGGGCGGCCTCATCGTCGGCTGGCCGGAGGGCGTGGACGCCGGTCCCGCGATCGGGTTGCTGCGCCCGGCCGACGTGGTCCTGCACGTCGAGGCGCCGCGGAGGGGCTCGGCCCGGAACGTGGTGGCGGGCTCGGTCGAGGCGGTCGCCATCGAGGGGGAACGGGCCCGGGTCCGCATCCGGTCCTCCCCGCCGCTCGTGGCGGAGATCACGCTCGGGTCGGTGGAGCGCCTCGGTCTGCGCGAGGAGGAGCGGGTCTGGGCCTCGTTCAAGGCGGTCGAGGTGCGCGTCTTGGCGGCCTGATCGTCCAGCTGGCCGTAAGCTGGCTCCCCATGGCCGAGCGCACCGGAGCGCGCGAGCGCGAGCGGACCCCCGATCCGTCGACCGGATCGAGCGGACCGGGGTCCGCCGACACGCCCGGCGAGGAGCATCGCCCGTGGCAGCGCCGCTTCATCGGCTCGACGCCCTTCCTCGTGCTGCTGGCGTTCGCGATCGCGATCCTCGTCAAGACGTTCCTGATCCAGGCGTTCTACATCCCCTCCGAGTCGATGGTCCCGACGCTTGAGGTCGGCGACCGCGTCTTCGTGAACAAGTTCGTCTACGACCTATCCGGCATCGGCCGGGGCGACGTGATCGTCTTCGAGAACCCCGACCCTGGGGTGGTACCGGACCGCGGCGTCGTCGGCGGTTTCCTCCACTGGCTCGGCGAGGGCATCGGCGTCGCACAGCCGGAGGACGAGGACCTGATCAAGCGCGTGATCGCGCTGCCCGGCGAGACGATCGAGATCCGCGACGACGTCGTCTACATCGACGGCGAGCCGATCGAGGAGTCGTACCTCACGCCCGCAGCACGTCGGGCCACGGGCGACTTCCCACCCACCCGCGTGCCGCGCGGCTCCGTGTTCGTGATGGGCGACAACCGGGCGAACTCGGCGGACAGCCGCTACGGGCTGGGCGTCGTACCGGTCGACGACGTCGTCGGCAGGGCGTTCCTGATCGTGTGGCCCCCCTCACGCATCGGGGGGCTCGGCTAGCGCGTCCGGCGGCGGGGGAAGGCCGGGGCCGACCGGGCGCTCGGGCGGTAGCAGCAGGCGGGCCAGCGACCAGACCAGCGAGGCGATCCCGAACCCAGCGAGCCACACGATCAGCGGCGGCGGATGCAGGGCGAAGAACGTCCGGGCCTCCGGGAGGATCAGGGCCACCACGAACAGCGCCGGCATCGCCCACACGAGCGCCAGCCGCCACCTCGTCAGCGGGGCGGCGATCACCGACAGCACCAGGAACCCGATCCACAGCAGGACCATCGTGGCGGCGGTCTGAGCCTGCGCGAGCGAGACGCCCTCGTCGCGCGCGAGCACGTACGCCAGGAACGTCGCGGCGGCCGCGAGGGTCCCGGCCGGGATCGCGAAGCGCAGCACCCGTCCCAGGAACCCCGGTCGGGCCCGCTCGCGGTTGGGCGCCAGCGCGAGGAAGAACGAGGGGATCCCGATGGTGAGCGAGCCGATCAGCGTGAGGTGGCGCGGCAGGAAGGGGAACGGCAGCCCGGCCACCCCCACGCCGAGCGCGATCAGCATCGCGTAGGCGGTCTTCGTCACGTACAGGTTGGAGGTCCGCTCGATGTTCCCCAGGACCCGCCGCCCCTCCCCCACCACCGAGGGCATCGCGTCGAACGTCGAGTCCAGCAGGACGAGCTGCGCCACGGCGCGGGTGGCCGAGCTGCCCGAGCCCATCGCCACCCCGATGTCCGAGTCCTTCAACGCGAGGACGTCGTTCACCCCGTCGCCGGTCATCGCCACGACGTGCCCTCGCGACCGGAGGGCCCCGACCATCGCCCGCTTCTGCTGCGGCCCGATCCGGCCGAACACCGAGCGCTCCTCCAGCACGCGTGCGAGCTCCTCCGGATCCTCGGGGAGCGCCGCGCCGTCGACCGCTTCGTCCGCCCCCTCGGCACCCACCCGGCGGGCGACGGCCGCCACCGTCGCCGGGTGATCCCCGCTGATCACCTTCACCCGGACGCCCTGCTGGGCGAAGTACCCGAGCGTCCGGGACGCGGTCTCGCGGATCCGGTCGCCCAGGATCACGAACGCGACCGGCTCCAGGCCCTCGGGGAGGCGCTCGTCCTCGGGCTGCCGCTCGGTTCGCGAGAGCAGCACGACCCGGCGACCGGCCTCGGCGTGCTCCCGCGCTCGCCGCCGCACCGGCGCCGTCGCGTCGTGGACGAGCGCCTCGGGCGCCCCCAGCACCCACGTCCCCCGGGCGTCGAACGTGGCGGCGCTCCAGCGCCGGGCGGAGGAGAAGGGTACGGCCCGGATCAGCGACCACCCGCCCCGGGCCCCGTCGGGGAACGCCTCCCCGATCGCCCGGAGCGTGGCGTTCGGGTGGGGGTCGGCCGTCGCGAGCGCCGCGAGCGCCTCTCGATGCATCCTCCCCTCCCCGAGCATCTCGACCTCCTCCACCGCGAGGCGCCCCTCGGTGAGGGTCCCCGTCTTGTCGATGCAGAGGACATCGACCCGGGCTAGCACCTCGACCGCCGGCAGCTCCTGGACGAGCACCCGGCGGCGCGCGAGGCGCACGACCCCGACCGCGAACGCGACGCTCGTGAGCAGCACGAGCCCCTCGGGGACCATCGCGACGGTCCCCGCGACCGCGCCCCCGAGCGCTCCTCGCAGGCTCGCGTTCGAGCGCAGCTGGCTGATCAGGAGCAGGGTCGCCGTCGGGACGATCAGCCACGTGACGATCCGCAGGATCCGGTCGATCCCGGCGCGGAGCTCCGAGCGGGTCAGCGTGAACCGTCGGGCTTGCTCCGCGAGCTGAGCGGCGTAGGCCCCGGCACCCACCCGGGTGGCCTGGAACCGCCCGCTCCCGGCGGCCACGAACGAGCCCGAGAGCACCTCCTCCCCGACCCGCTTGATCACCGGCTCCGACTCCCCGGTGAGGAGCGATTCGTCCACCTCGAGCCCGCTGGCCTCCAGCACCTCGCCGTCTACCACGACCTGGTCTCCCGGCTGGAGTTCGAGCACGTCGTCGAGCACCACTGCGGAGACCGGCATCTCCCGGACGACGCCCTCGCGCACGATCCGGGCCTCCGGCGCGGTGAGGACGGCGAGGCGATCCAGGGTGCGCTTGGCCCGCAGCTCCTGGAGGATCCCGATCGCCGCGTTCGCGATCAGCACCCCGCCGAACAGCGCGTCCTGGATCGGGCCGACGATCAGGATCACGATCAGCAGCGAGCCGAGCAGCGCGTTGAACCGCGTGAGGACGTTGGCCCGGACGATCTCGCGGACCGTGCGCGAGGGCGCGGCCGGGACGTCGTTGACCCGTCCCCGTCGGACGCGGTCGGCGACCCCGGCCCGCGTGAGGCCGGTCCGGACGTCGGTCACCCCGGCCCCCTGACGGTCACGCCGCCCCCTAGCGGAGGCCCTGCTCGGCTGCCCACGCCTCGAGCAGGCGGTAGGCCTCCTCCTCCGGGATCGGCCCGCGCTCCAGGCGCAGCTCCAGCAGGTGGTCGAGCGCGCGGCCGACGTCGGGGCCCGGTGGGATCCCGAGGTGCTCCATCACCTGCCGGCCGTCGAGCGGCGGCCGCATCTGCTCGAGGTTCTCCTCCTCCGCCAGCCGCGCGATCCGCTCCTCGAGGTCGTCCTGGAGCGCCTCCAGCTTCTTGGCCTTGAACCGGTTCTGCGTGGTGCAATCGGCGCGGGTGAGCTGGTTCAGACGGTCGAGCAGCGGGTCGGCGTCGCGCACGTACCGGCGGACCGCGCTGTCGGTCCATCCGCTGTAGCCGTGGAAGCGCAGGTGCATCTCCACCAGCTTGGCCACGTCCTCGACGACGGAGTCCGGGTACCGGAGCGCCTGCAGGCGTTCCCGGGCCATCCGGGCGCCGACCACCTCGTGGTGATGGAAGCTGACCCCTTCCGCGGTGATCTGTCGGGTCCGTGGCTTGCCGATGTCGTGCAGCAGGGCGGCGAGCCGCAGCACGAGATCGGGCTCGCACCTCTCGACCACCGCGAACGTGTGATGGAGCACGTCCTTGTGCCGCTGGACGGGGTCCTGCTCCAGACGCAGCGCCGGGAGCTCGGGGAGGAACAGATCGGCCAGGCCGGTCTCCACGACGAGCTCGAGACCTCCGACCGGCTCGGCGCCGAGGAGGAGCTTGGTGAGCTCGTCCGCGATCCGCTCGGCCGACACGATCGACAGGCGCTCCCGCATCCGGCCAATCCCCTCGAGGACGCGGGGGGCGGGGGTGAGCCCGAGCTGGGAGACGAAGCGCGCGGCCCGGAGCATCCGCAACGGATCGTCGGAGAACGCGATATCCGGGTCGAGCGGCGTGTCGAGCCGTCGTGCGGCCAGGTCCTTGACGCCGGCGAACGGGTCGATGAACTCCCCCTCGGGCAGCCGGACGGCCATCGCGTTGACAGTGAAGTCGCGGCGAGACAGGTCGGTGGACAGGTCGGTCCCGAACGTGACCGCGGGCTTGCGATGCTCGGGCGCGTAGACCTCGGCTCGGAACGTCGTGATCTCCAGCCGCGCCTCTCCCGCCCGCGCGCCGACCGTGCCGAAACGCACGCCGACCAGGTACTGACGATCGGCCCACCCCCGCAGCACCTTCGTCGTCTCCCGCGGCAAGGCGTCGGTGGCGAAGTCGAGCTCCATCTCCTCGCGCCGCCGACCGAGCAGGAGATCCCGGACGACGCCTCCGACCAGGTAGAGCTCGTGCCCGGCCAAGCGGAAGCGTTCGCCCAGCTCGCGAGCGACGGAGGGGACCTCGAGCAGCGCGCCGGCGTCCGGGCGCGTCGGCTTGGCCATGACCGGGCCAGGATACCCCCGGGCACCGGCCCGGCTGCGGTACCGTCGCCGCGTGAGCCCGCTCGAGCTGCTCGGCTTCTTCTGGGCGCTGCCGAACACGCTGGCCGGGCTCGTGGTCGGGGCGCTCACGTTCCAGCGACCCCGGATCGTGGGCGGCGCGATCGCCTTCGATCGCGGCCCGCGCGGGATCACGCGCCTGCTCACGCGGTTCGGTCGGACCGCGATGACGATCGGGTTCGTGATCGTGTCGGCGCATCCGCTCGATGGCCGACTGCTCGTGCACGAGCAGCAGCACATCCGGCAATCGATGCTGCTGGGTCCGCTGTTCGGTCCGGTCTACCTCGCCCTCGCGATCCCGTTCGGCTACCGACGGCACCCGATGGAGCGCGCGGCCCGACGGGCGGCCGG
Organism: uncultured Actinomycetes bacterium; assembly: GCA_964640085.1. Taxonomy (GTDB): domain Bacteria; phylum Actinomycetota; class UBA4738; order UBA4738; family HRBIN12; genus CAZXFA01. Next base: position 18,481 of record CAZXFA010000001.1, read on the forward strand.
CGAGGGGTCCTAGGAGGTGGCCTCCACGCCGTTTGGCAGCAGCTCGATCACGTCCACGGTCGGTCCTCGTTCCCCCCCGGCATGAGTTCGCCGCCGTGCCCGAGCTCCTCCTCGATCTCCTCGATGTCCTCCACCACCCTTCGGCGCGCCGCCAGGAACTTCGAGACCCCGATCAGGGAGAGCAGGATCACCAGCAACCCCAGGCCGAGGGGCGTCGCGTAGCGCTCCCAGCGCTCGTAGCTCGCGCCGAGGACGTAGCCGAGCACCGAGTGCCCGACCCCCCAGATCAGCGCCCCGGCGACGTCGTAGACGAAGAAGCGCCTCCACTCCATATGGGCGATGCCCGCCACGATGAACCCCACGCTGCGGACGACCGGGATGAAACGCCCGAGGAACACGGTCTTCCCCCCGTGCGCGGCGTAGTAGCGCTCGGCGGTGGTCAGGCGTTCGGGCGAGACGAGGAGCTTGCGTCCGTGGCGCTCCAGGAACCCCCGTCCGAACCGACGTCCGATGAGGTACCCGACGTTGTCGCCGAGGACGGCGCCCGCCACGGCCACGAACGACACGATCGGGAGCCAGAGATGCCCGATCCGCGAATAGAATCCGCCGACGATGACGAGGGTCTCCCCGGGCACGACCAGCCCTGCCCCCACCGAGTTCTCCAGGAACGTGGCGACGCCCACGATGATGTACCCCCACGGGACGTCGAGGTAGGGATCCAGGAATTCGATGATCCGGTCGAGCACGCCCGCCCAGTATAGGGAGGGCCCCACCCCGGGCCCTCGATGATGCGCACACGCCACGAGGTCTCCGCGGGTGGTGTCGTGTACCGGGGGGACGGCGGGACGATCGAGGTGGCGCTCGCGGCACGGCGGACGCGGCGGGGCGAGCTCGCCTGGGGGCTCCCCAAGGGGGCGGTCGAGCCCGACGAGTCCCCCGAGGAGACCGCGGTCCGCGAGGTGCGGGAGGAGACGGGGCTCGAGGCCGAGATCGAGGGCGACCTCGGCACGATCCGCTACTTCTACGTGTGGGAGGGGGTGCGGGTCCGCAAGCAGGTCCGCTTCTTCCTGATGCGGGCGACCGGTGGCGACATCGAGCGCCACGACCACGAGATGGAGGAGGTGCGCTGGTTCCCGCTCCGGACGGCACCCCGGCGGGCCGCCTACCGCGGCGAGCGGGAAGTCATCGAGCGCGCCGCGGGGCGGTTGGGGTGAGGGTACGATGGACCGGCCGACCATGCGACGGCTCGTCCTCCTCCTCCCGATCGTCGGCCTGCTCGCGTTGCCGCCCGGCCTCGCGTCGGCGCAGGTGACCGAACCCCCCGTCCGGCTCACGCTGCTCTCGCAGACGCCGTGGAACTCCACCGCGGAGGCGGTGCTGACCCTGCGGTTCCGGGCCGAGAACCTCGACGACGCCCCGATCGGGGAACTCTCGATCGGCGTGTCGCTCTACGGACGCCTCATCACCCGGACCGCGTACGAGGGATCCCTGGTCGAGGATCGGGGATTCGTGATCGATGCCGAGACCTTCGCCCGCGAGGGCACGCTGGAGCCAGGGCTGGCACGGGACTTCGAGATCGAGCTCCGGCTGGACTCGCCGGGCATCGACCCGGACCACTCCGGCGTGTACCCGCTCAAGGTGGAGCTGCGCAGCGGCTTCACGTCGTTGGCGGCGCTCCGGACGCCGGTCGTGTTCCTGGTCCGGCAGCCCGAACAGCCGCTCGCCCTGTCCGTGACCTTCGTGCTGGAGAGCCCGATCTCGTTCCGGCCCGACGGCGTCTTCACCTCGACGGCCCTGGAAGAGGCGCTCGCGCCGGGCGGCCGGTTGGCCGCCCGGATCCGGGCCCTGCTCGAGCTGGCGACGGGCGCGCGACCGGCGGACGTGGCGATCTCCCCGATGCTGCTGATGCAGCTCTCGCGGATGCGCGACGGGTACGAGGTCCTGGACGGCGAGCAGATCCGCCAGGTCCCGCCCGGTGAGGGTGCAGGCGTCGAGGCGGCGGCGGCGCTGCGGGACCTCGGCACGATCGCCGCGGCCACCAACGTCCGGGTCACCGCCCTGCCGTTCTCCGTCCCCGAGCTGCCCTCGCTGCTGTCGGGAGGTCTGGGGCGCGACCTCGCCGTTCAGCTCGAGCGCGGACGCGACCTGGTGGCGGACACGCTCGGGGTGGCGCCGCTCGCGAGCCACCTTCGGCCCCCGGGGGCCGCCGTGGACGAAGGGACGATCCGCGAGCTCGCCGCGGGTGGCGTGCGGACGGTCGTGGTCGGTCCCGGCACGGTGGTACCCACGCCGCAGCCGCTGGGGTTCGTCGGACCACCGACCGCCGCGGTCGGCGAGGACGGCGCGCTCGACGCGGTCGTCCCCGAGCCGGCCGTCATGGCCCTGCTCCAGGCCCCCCTCGCCGACGAGGACCCGATCCGGGCCGCTCAGGCCGTGCTCGGGGAGCTCGCCTCGATCTGGCAGGAGCGCCCCGGTGAGCCTCGGGGCCTATCGATCGTCCTGTCTGAGGACGCCGACCTCCCCGGAGCCTTCTTCGTCCCGTTCGCCCGGGGGCTCGCGAACGCGCCCTGGATCCGGCCGGTGAACGCGACCGACCTGGTCACCGCGTTCCCCACGACCGAGCCGAGGACCCTCGCGCCCGTGTTCCACCGGTCGTTCGGATCGAGCTACGTCGAGGAGCTGAAGCAGGCGCGCCGGCGGGTCGCGACGTACCGGTCCATGCTCGTCGGCGACGGCGACGAGCCCGCGCGCCTGGAGACGATGCTGTTGCTCGCGGAGTCGCGGCGATTCCTCTCCGACCCGGAGAGCGGCCTCGCGTTCATCGGCGCGGCGCGCGACGCGGTGGAGGCCGTCTTCGACGCACTCGCGCTCGACGCCGTCGAGGAGATCACGCTCACCTCGAGCACCGGCAGCGGCATCCCGGTCACGGTCTCGAACGGCTCGGAGGACGCCCTTCGCATCACCCTCCGGATGGTCTCGCAGAACCTGAACAACCCGGCGTCCTCCGACCTCGAGCTGGGTCCCGGGGTCTCCGAGACCGTTCGGTTGCCGGTCGAGCTCAAGACGACCGGCCGGTTCGAGGTGCAGGTCCAGGTGCTCGCGCCCGGAGGTCGCCTGATCCTCGAGGACACGATCCGGATCCGCTCGACCGCCTACAACCGGATCGCCTTGATCATCACCGCCGGAGCGGCCCTCGTGCTGGTGCTGCTGTGGTCCAGGAGGTTCCTGCCACGTCGGACGTCGTGACCCCGGAGGTCCCGGAGGGCGCGGAGGTCCCGCCCGAGGACTCGACCCGGTCGTTCGTCCGCAACACGGCCGTGATGTCGGTCGGCACCGCGCTGTCCAGGGTGACGGGGTTCCTGCGGCTCTCGGCGATGGCCTACGCGCTCGGCATCACCGAGACCCGTCTGGCCGACGCCTACAACATCGCGAACATCACCCCGAACATCATCTACGAGCTCGCGCTCGGCGGGATCCTCACCTCCGTCGTCGTCCCGGTGTTCGTCGAGTGGCTCCAGCTTCGCGGTCGCGAACGGGCCTGGGACGTCGCCCGGCGGCTGTTCACCTTCGCGTTCGTGGCCCTCTCGGCGATCGCGGTGCTCGGAATCGCCCTCGCCCCGTGGATCGTCGACCTCTACACCTCGGGGATTCCGGAGGCCGAGCGGGTCGCCGTTCGCGAGCTCGCCACCTTCTTCCTTCGTTGGTTCATGCCCCAGATCGTCTTCTACGGCCTCGGCGCGGTGGCTACCAGCGTCATCAACGGGCATCGACGGTTCGCGGCCCCGATGTTCGCGCCGATCCTCAACAACCTGATCGTGATAGGGACGTTCGCCGCCTTCGCGCTGATGCCGGGACCGGCGGCCGGATCGCACGAGCTCGCCACCTCCGCCCAGCGGCTGGTCCTCGCGATCGGGACGACGTTCGGGGTGGTCGGGATGACCGTCGCGCTCTGGCCGTCGCTCCGCGCCACCGGCTTCCGCCTCCGTTGGCGGTGGGGCTGGCGGCACGAGGCGATCCGCCGGATCGTTCGCCTGGCCTCCTGGGTGATCGTCTACGTCGCCGTGAACCAGCTCGGATACCTCGTGGTGCTGGTGCTCGCGGCTCGGGTGCAGGGCGGATACACGGCCTACTCGTCCGCGTTCATCCTGTTCCAGCTCCCCCACGCGATCTTCGCCGTATCGATCTTCACCGCGCTCCTGCCCGCGATGTCCGCCCGGTGGGCCGAGCGCGACGTCGAGGGCTTCCGCCGGTTCCTGTCGCAGGGCCTGCGGGCCACCGGTGCGATCGTGCTGCCCGCCGCGCTCGGCTACGTCGTACTCGCGCGCCCGATCGTGCGGCTCCTCCTCGAGCACGGGGCGGCCGACACCCCGGCGAGCGGCGATCTGGTGGCGGGGGTCCTCGTGTTCTTCGCGATCGGCCTCGTCCCGTTCTCCGCGTTCCAGCTCTTGCTCCGCGCCTACTACTCGATGCAGGACACCCGCACCCCCGCCCTGGTGAACGTGGGGGCCGTGGCGGTGAACACCGTGGCGAACCTGGTCTTCTTCTTCGCGCTCGACCTCGACGTCCGGGGCCTGGCCCTCGGGCATGCGACCGCGTACGCGCTCGGCGCGGCAGGTCTGCTCGCGCTGATCCGGCGACGCCTGGGCGGCATGGAGGCCGGACGGGTGGTGGCCAGCTTCGGACGGACCCTGGTCGCCGGCGGGCTGACGGCCATCACCGCGTGGCTCGTGGCACGCTGGGTGGAGCAGGCGTTCGGGGTCCGCACGCTCGGGTGGCAGGCCGTCCAGGTCGCGGCGGGCGTCGGCTCGGGGCTCCTCGTGTTCGTGATCGCGGCCGTCGTGTTGCGGCTCGAGGAGGTGGACATGGTGCGACGACAGCTGGTGTCGAGATGGCAACGGTGAGGCTCCGGTCGGTCCGGGACGAGACCGGGCTGGTCGGCAAGCTGATCGCCCTATGGCTCCTGACGGCGGTCCTGGTCGTGCTGCTCGTGGTCGATGCGGCCTCGATCGTGCTCAGCAGGGTCCGGATGGCCGACGTGGCCCGGGACGCGTCGGCCGCGGGCGCGGCCACGCTCGCCGAGGGCGGCGGTCGCCGGGCGGCCAGGCGAGCCGTCCTCGCCACGATCACCGACCGGGACGAGGACGCCCTGGCCGAGGCCATCCGGATCGCCGAAGACGGGACCGTCACGGTGACCGTCTTCGACCGGGCGGGAACCGTCCTGGTCGGGCGGTTCGGCCTGTTCGAGAGCCTCGCCGAGGTCACGGTCACGGACTCCAGCCAACCGCGGGACTGAGGCCGTCCGAGGGTCGATCCGGCCGGGTCCCCAGCCCGGACGGAGGTGAGCCACCGGGGCCGGACCCGGCCGCGACATAGACTTCCCCGGTGAAGACCCGTCATCCGATCTCGGTGCTCGCGGACCGCTACACGCTCGAGGAGGAGCTCGGACGCAGCGCCACCGGGATGGTGTGGCGAGCGACTGACACCCTGCTCCGGCGGTCGGTCACGGTGAGGCTCCTGCGCCCCGAGCTGGGAGAGGACCCCACGTTCGCCGGCTCGCTCCAGGAGCAGGTGCTCCGGGTGGCCTCGCTCCCCGGTCCGCCGCTGGCCCGGCTCCTCGACACGGGCGAACAGGACGGCGTCGTGTTCCTGGTGCACGAGCACGTGGAGGGGACCAGCGCCCGGGCCCTGATCGACGCCGATGGGCCACGCCCGGTCCGGGAGGCCGCGCGGATCGCCCACCGCGTGCTCGAGGGGCTCGCGCGGGCGCACGCCGCCGGGGTCCTGCACCTCGACCTCGAGCCCGACGACGTGCTCCTCACCGCCGATGGCGACGTGCGGCTGACCGACCTCGGGATCGGCGCCGCGCTCCAGGGGTCGCGGGAGCCATCCGAGGCCTTCCGGCTCCTCGGCCTGCGGGACCCACCACCCGAACAACGGGGAGGACGGGTGGACCGACGTACCGACATCTTCGCCGTGGGGGCCCTCCTCTTCGAGCTGCTCACCGGAGAGCGGCCGCGGGGCCGGACCTCGCCGCGGCGGATGCGGTCCGAGGTCCCCCGAGCGCTCGACCGCGCGGTCGCCCGGGCGCTGGCGACGGACCCCGGCGATCGCTTCCCCGATGCGGCGAGCTTCGGTGCGTCCCTGGAGCCGTTCGCCCGCGTCACCGCCCCGCGGGAGCGACCGGCCCACCGCGAGAGGTGGGTGCGCTCCTGGCTCATCGCCCCCGTGCTCGTGGTCGTCCTGGCCGCGACGGCGATGGGGATCGGGCTGTGGCTCGGCGGCCTGGAGGTGGGCGGCCCTCTGGGGATCCGACCCGCAGGGGACGAAGCCCCGACCCACCCTCCGGCCGTGCGTGCTTCGTCGATGCCGGACCCGGTGGTGATCCGACCGGTCGACGTGTCGACGGTGGACCCGTTCGGAGATGGTCAGGAGCACGATGCGAACCTCGGGCTGATCCTGGATGGGGACGCCGCCACCGCCTGGCGGTCCGAGGACTACTTCGACGGGCGGCTGAACAAGCCGGGCGTCGGACTCCTGTTCGATCTCGGCCAGGCGTGGACGGTCACGGGGTTCGAGCTGTCGACACCCTACCCCGGCTACGCGATCGCGCTCGCGGTCGGCGACGACCCCGGATCGCTGCCGGACCAGGTGGGGGAGCCGATCCTCACCACCGCCAAGACGATCGGGACGCTGGAGGGCTCGGGGCGGTACGTCCTGGTGTGGATCACATCCGTGGTGCAGGCCGGGAACGGCAACCGCGCCGTGGTGGCCGAGTTCGACGTGCTCGGGGCTCCCGGTGCCTGAGGGGTCGTCCGATCGCGACGAGGACCTGGTCCGCCGGTTCGTGTCGGGGGACCGGGCCGCGTTCGCGGTGCTGGTCGAGCGGCACGAGCGCCGCGTGTACAACCTCGCCCTGCGGATGACCGGCCGCGAGGAGGACGCCCGCGACGCCTCCCAGGAAGCGTTCCTCACGGCGCTCCGCAAGCTCTCATCGTTCCGCGGGGAGGCGGCGTTCGCCACCTGGCTCCACCGGGTGACCGTGAACGCCTGCTACGACCTGCTCCGCAAGCGCCAGCGGGCGCCGCTGCTGGACCGCGGCGACGACGAGCGCCCGGAGCCCGAACCGCCCCCGGCGCCCGACCACGCGGAGGACGCGGTCACCTCGCTGGACGTCCAGCGGGCGCTCCTGCAGGTCCCGCCGGACTACCGAGCGGTGATGATCCTGCACGACGTGCAGGATCTCCCACAGGATCAGGTGGCGGCGATCCTGCGTATCCCGATCGGGACCGTGAAGTCGCGCCTGCACCGTGGACGGATCGCGCTGGCCCGAGCCCTGGACGTCGAGCCCGCTCAGAGGTCGCCGGGGCACGCCCCCCCCGACGGGGAACGCCACGGCGGGGCCGGACCGTCAGACGGGACGGTGGTCCGATGACCCATCCCGAGGAACTCCTGGCCGGCCTCGTCGACGGCACGCTCACCGATGCCGAGCGCGCCGAGGCCGATGCGCATCTCGCCGGGTGCTCGTCGTGCCGGGAGGAGATCGAGCTGTCCACGACCGCCCTCGCCGCGCTCGCGCGGCTCGAGGACGAGCCGGTTCCGTTCGGCGTGACCGGCCCCGTGCTGGCGGAGGCGGAACGCCGGTTCGAGCGGCGTCGGGCGGTCGTGTGGGAGCGGCTCCAGTGGGCGGCCGGCCTGGCCGCGGCCGCCGCCCTGGTGACCGTGGTGGCCCTGAGCCTCCGCGGTGGTGGCGACGAAGACCTGCGCGCCGGCGTCGGCGGAGCGAGCGGCGCCCCGGCTCCCGCCGGCGAGGCCGAGGCCGTCCTCGGCGGAGCGGCGCCTCCGGGTCTGGAGCGCCGACCCGACGTGACCTACGACGAGTCCGCCATCCGCTCGCTCGCCAGGGACGCGGCGGCCGCGGCCGAGGACCGGGGCGGGGCCGCGCGGCTCGCCCCTCCCGACGAGGCGTTGGCGTGCCTTCGATCCAGCGGCGCCCCGGTCGACGAGCCCGCCGACCTGTTGGTTCGGCTGATCGAGGCGACGTACGGCGACACCCCCGCCTACCTCGCCGTCTTCCTCGAAGGTCCCGGCGCGCGGCAGCCGCCGGACCATGCCGTGGTCTGGGTCGTGGCCATGGACGATTGCCGCATCCTGATCACCGCCTCGCAGCAGCTCTGAGGATCTCCTCCTGGCCTGGATGCTTCGAGCGTCCACTCGTAGAGTTACGGTCCGTGAGGTACCGGGTCGAGCAGCTCGCGTCCGCCTGCGACGTCTCCGTCGACACCGTCCGCTATTACCAGTCCCGTGGGCTCCTCCCCCCTCCCGAGCGCGAGGGCCGCGTGGCCTGGTACGGGACCGAGCACACCCGCCGGATCCGCGAGATCCGCTCGCTCCGGCGCCGGGGGCTGACGCTGGCCGCGATCAAGCGGGTGCTGGACGGGGAGGGCGATCGCGCGGACGCCGACCTGGCCGCCGCCGTCGCGGCTGCACGGGGCGAAACCGGCGAGGAGGAGGTCTTGCCGCTCGAGGCGTTCGCGCGGCGCAGCGGCGTGCCCGCATCGCTGATCCAGGCGGTCGAGCGCGAGGGGATCCTGCTCGGGCGGCGAGTGGACGGCCAGATGCGCTACACGACCGCGGACATCGACATGGTGCGGGCCGCCCTCCGACTCCTCGAGTTCGGCCTCCCGCTCGGCGAGCTCCTCGCGCTCGCCCGCGACGCGCACGATGCGATGGTCGGCCTGGCCGACCGCGCGGTCGAGCTCTTCGACGAGCACGTCCGTAAGCCGATCCGCGACACCGCCAGGTCCGAGGAGGACACGGCCGAGCAGCTCGTCGATGCGTTCGACACCCTCCTGCCGGCCGCAACGAACCTCGTGGCCAACCACTTCCGTCGGGTGCTCCTGGACCGAGCCGGGGAGCGCCTGGGGTGACGGCAGACGAGCTCCCCCGCGGCGACGCGAAGGCTCCGGCCGTTCGGAGCATGTTCGACGCGATCGCCGACCGCTACGACCTGGTGAACCGGCTGATGACGTTCGGGATGGACGTCGGATGGCGGCGGCGCGCGGTCCGCGAGCTCAGGCTGCCCGGCGGGGCGCTCGTGGCCGATCTCGCGTGCGGAACGGGGGACCTGTGCAGCGAGCTCGTGCGGGACGGCTACCGGGCCGTCGGGTTCGACTTCGCCCACGGGATGCTGCTCCGCGCCACCACCCACGCACCGCTGGTCGAGGCCGACGTGCTCCGGCTCCCGCTCAGGGAGGCGAGCGTGGACGGCGCCACCTGCGGGTTCGCCCTCCGGAACGTGACGGACCTCGACGCGTTCTTCGCCGAGACGGCCCGTGTCGTGAGGCCGGAGGGACGGGTAACGTTCCTGGAGGCGAGCGAACCGGATGGGCACCTGATGCGAGCCGGCCACGCGATCTACTTCCGCCGCCTCGTCCCGTTGATCGGCGGCGCGCTGTCGGACCGGAGGGCGTACGCGTACCTGCCGCGCTCGATGGCCTACCTCCCGCCCACGGACGACCTGATCGGGCTGCTCCGGGACGCCGGGTTCCCCGACGCGGGACGTCGCCCGCTGTCGGGAGGGATCGCGCAGCTGCTGGTCGGGACGCGGCGATGAACGAGGCGCCTCTCCGCGCGTTCGCGTCGCCGCTGGGGCCGGCGTTCGACCTGCTAGCGACCTACCACGGCGGCGGCTTCTTCTTCGAGCGAAGCGGGCTCGGGGTCGCCACCGCCGGCGTGGCGCGCACCCTCCATGCCGAGCCCGGACCCGAGCGGATCCTCAGCCTGTCCCGCTCGGTCGCCGAGGCCCTCGCCGAGATCCGCCGCGACCCGGATGGCCCTCCGCCGATCGCCGTCCTCTCGATCCCGTTCGACGACGCCGGCCCGATCGACGCCACGATCCCGGCGCGCACCGTCGTGCGACGCGAGCGGGGGCGCACGTGGCAGGTCGACGTGGTGGCCGAGGGGATCGGACGACCGCATGGGTCCCGCGACCGCTGGACCGGCCGAACGACGCCGCACGAGGCCTTCGAGGACATCCAGCTCCGTCCCGACCCCGATCCGGACGAGTACGCGGAGGCCGTGGAGCGGGTGACCAAGCAGATCTGCTCGGGCAAGCTCCGCAAGGTCGTGCTCGCCCGGACGCTGCTCGTGGATGCCGAGCGGAAGCTCGATCCCCGGCAGCTCCTGTGGAGGCTCCGCGCCGTCGACCCGGACTGCTACGCGTTCGCGACGCCGGTGTCGATCCCCACACCGGGCGCGACCCTGGTCGGGGCCTCTCCCGAGCTCCTCGTGCGTCGGCGCGGCCGGGTGGTCGAGGCGACGCCGCTGGCCGGCTCCGCGCCCCGGTTCGGCGACCTCGTACGCGATCGCGCCTCCGCCGAACGACTGTTCGGCTCGGACAAGGACCGCGAGGAGCACGCCCTGGTGGTCGAGGACGTCGCCCGTGTGCTCACCGCCTACTGCGACGACCTCGAGCACCCGCACGAGCCCGAGCTCCTGGGCACCGCGAACGTCTGGCACCTCGCCACGCCCTTCCGGGGTCGTCTGCACGACCGCCGCGCCAGCGTCCTCGACCTCACCGCCGCCCTGCACCCCACGCCTGCCGTCTGCGGGACCCCTCGGGAGGCGGCGCGCGAGGCGCTCGAGGAGCTGGAGCCGATCGACCGCGGCGCGTACTCGGGCCCGGTCGGGTGGGTCGACGCCGACGGGGATGGCGAGCTCGCGATCGCGCTGCGCTGTGCGGAGATCACCGGGGCCACGGCCCGACTCTTCGCCGGCGCCGGGATCGTCGCCGACTCGGTCCCCGAGGCCGAGGTCGACGAGACCGAGGGGAAGTTCCGGGCCCTGCTCGACGCGCTCCGCTGGGGCTGATCCCCTCAGCGGGCGGCGCTCTGGGCCTCGCCGGATCGAGCCGCGATCCTAGCGAGGATCGAGCGCCGTCACGACCGCGTCGCAGACCTCCTCGTGCCGACGCAGGTTCGCCTCGCGGTCGATCGGCACCTCAACGACGTGCACCCCGCCCGCGGCGCGCGCCGCCTCGATCGCGGGGACGAGGTCGCCCGGCCGCGTCACGAGGGCGTTGCCAGCGCCGGCCGCTGCGCACACCGCGGCCAGGTCGAGCCCGTGCGGGGTCGTGAACAGCGCCTCGAGCTCGGGGAGCGCCCGTTGCGGAAGGAAGGAGAAGATCGCGCCGCCCCCGTTGTTCGGGACGACGAGGACGCAGTCCGGGTCCTGGCGGGCGCTCCACAGCAGCGAGCTGGCGTCGTGCAGCAGCGTGAGGTCGCCGCACAGGGCGGTGGTGATCGTGCCGGTGGCGGCGACGCCGAGCGCCGTCGAGACGAACCCGTCGATCCCGCTCGCCCCGCGGTTGCCGATCACGCGCAGTCCGGCCCTCGGCGCCATGTAGGCGTCGAGGTCGCGGACCGGCATGCTCGAGCCGACCACGAGCGTCGAGCCGGCGGGCGCGGTCATCGCCACGTCGCGCGCGATCCGCGGCTCGGACGGCTCGACCCAGGAGTCGAGGAGAGCGTCGACCGCCCCGCGCGCGATCCGGTCCGCCTCGCGCCAGGACCGCATCCAAGGCGTCTCCGGGACCGGGTCGAGGAGTTGGAGGAGCTCGGCCACCAGGGCTCGGGCCACAGGACGGATCGACCACGCCGCCTTCCGGTAGGGATCGCCCACCACATGGTCCGGATCGAGGATCACGAGCCTCGGGACGCGGCGGACGAGCTCGAGCGCCGGCCGCGACGTGGGCGCGGCGCCGACCTGCACGACCGCCTCCGGCAGGTGCGCATCGAGGAACGTGCCTGCCGCCAGCAGGTGCTGGCCGGCGGCGAGCGCGCCGGGCGCGCGCACCCCGGAGGTCGGCTCAGCGAGCAGGGGCCAGGAGACCCGCTCGGCGAGCTCGACAAGGCCGGCAGGGCCTTCGCGCAGCGTCCCCACGAGGAACAGGCCGCGCTCGGTCGAGGCGAGCTCGGCCACCAGGCGCTCGATGTCCTCGGGTCCGAGGCGCCTGTCCGGGCGCGGCTCGTGCGCGTCGGGAGGCGACGCCGGCAGCGGCGTCGCCTCGGGCACGAGCGGCTCGCGGAACGGGAGGCTGAGGTGCACGGGGCCTGGCGGCGGACCGAGCGCCGCCAGAACCGCGCCCTCGATCGGCGCACGCCACGCGGCCGGGTCCGGAGGTCCCTCCCCGAGCGGCAGATGGATCTCGCGCCGTACGTGTGCGCCGAAGATCCGGCGCTGATCGATCGTCTGGTTGGCGCCGACCCCCTGGAGCTCCGGGGGCCGGTCGGCGGTCAGTAGGAACAGCATCGTGCGCGACATCGATGCCTCGACCACCGCCGGGAGGAGGTTCGCCACCGCCGTCCCGCTCGTGCACGCGACCGCGGTCGGTCGCCCCGTGGCCTTGGCGACCCCCAACGCGAAGAACGCCGACGCGCGCTCGTCGAGGTGGACGTGGAGCCGGACGCCGGGGTGCCGCGCGAGCGCCAGCGCGACCGGCGTCGAACGGGAGCCCGGGGAGAGGCACGCGCGCTCCATCCCCGCCCGGACGAGCTCGTCGACGACCCCCCAGGCCGCCTCGAACGCACGCTCGGCGTGACCCATCACGCGGCCCAGAGCCCGAGGGCGAGGAGCGCGCCGAAGCAGACGGTGAGCAGGACGGTCCCGGTCAGCACGGGGATCAGGTCCGGTCCCCGTGCCGCCCCCACCCGCTCCATCGGTCGGATCGCGATCGGCCAAGCGGCGAGCGCGAGGAGGGCCGACATCGGCAGCCCGCTCCCCTGGTCCACGAGGTCGATCACGACGCCCCCGACCACGGCGACGAAGGCCCCCACGACGAGCGCCCGGTAGAGGCGTCGCCCTCGCCGGGCGCCAAGGCGCACGGCGAGCGTCCGCTTCCCGGCCGCGGCGTCGGTCGGGATGTCCCGGACGTTGTTCGCCTCGAGGATCGCAACGATCAGCAGGCCCATCGGCACGCTCGACCACCAGGCGGCGGCGGTCACGGTGCCGGCGTTCACATATGCCGTGCCCACCGTCGCCATCACGCCGAAGAAGACGAACACCGAGAGCTCGCCCAAGCCGAGTCCCGCGTACGGCTTCGGACCACCGCTGTAGAGCCAGAGCGCGAGCATCGCGGCCGCGCCGATCGGGATCAGCCAGAGCGTGGTCGCGAGCGCGAGGGCGAGTCCAGCGAGGCCGGCGACGAGGATGCAGCCGAGCGCGGCCGCCAACACCGCTCCCGACGACGCCATGCCGGAGGACGTGAGGCGCGGGGGCCCGAGCCGGGCGTGGGTGTCGACCCCGCGGATCCCGTCGTGGAAGTCGTTCGCGAAGTTGACGCCGATCTGGAGCGCCAGCCCCACGACCAGCGCGGCGCCGAACCGCCACGGCACCACGCGGTCCGCGGCGGCTGCGCCGACCACCACCGGGGTCAGGCTCGCGCCGAGCGTCCGGGGGCGGGCCCCGTGCACCCAGACCGCCAGTCGGCTCACGGTCGTTTGGGGAACCTGGTGAAGTCCGGCGGGCGCTTCTGGACGAACGCGTCCCGTCCCTCCTGCGCCTCCTCGGTCATGTAGTACAGGAGGGTGGCGTCGCCCGCGAGCTGTTGCACGCCCGCCAGCCCATCGGTCCCGGCGTTGATGCCCGCCTTCAGGAGCCGGAGCGCGAGTGGGCTCATCCTCAACATCTCCCTGCACCAGCGGACGGTCTCCGGCTCGAGCTCCTCCACGGGGACGACCGCGTTCACCAGCCCCCAGGACAGCGCCGTGATGCCGTCGTACTGCCGGCAGAGGAACCAGACCTCCTTGGCCCGCTTCTCGCCGATCTGACGTGCGAGCAGGTTGATGCCGTACCCTCCGTCGAACGAACCCACCTTGGGCCCGGTCTGCCCGAACCGGGCGTTGTCGCCGGCGATCGTCAGGTCGCAGCACAGGTGGAGCACGTGGCCGCCGCCGATCGCGTACCCGGCCACCATCGCCACGACGGGCTTCGGGAGACGCCGGATCTGCATCTGGAGGTCGAGCACGTTCAGCCGGCTGACCCCGTCGTGGTGCCCGACGTAGCCGTCGTCGCCCCGGATCCGCTGATCCCCGCCGCTGCAGAAGGCCTCCGTGCCCTCCCCCGTCAGGATCACCACCCCAATCCCCCGGTCGTCCCGGGCGACCTCGAACGCGTGGGACATCTCCTGCACGGTGAGCGGCCGGAAGGCGTTGCGGACCTCCGGGCGCGCGATCGTGATCTTCGCGATGCCCTCGGCGGTCTCGTACCGGATGTCCGTGTACGTGCCGCCCGGGCGCCAGTCGATCGGCTCTTCCATGCGACCATCCACTCAGAGAGCGTGCGCTCGAACGATGTCGGCTAGCCTATCCGAAGTGGCCTGGCTCCAGCACGTCGCACCTCGACCCGAGGACGTGGTGGCCGTCGCCCTCCCGCCCGGACCCGAGTGGCGGGACATCGTCGCCGAGGCGTGGGAGGCGGGCGCGGCCGTGTTCCCGGTGGACGATCGGATGCCGGCCGCGCCGACGCGATCGTTGCTGGAGCGCACACGGCCCACGATCCTGCTCGATGGTCGTGGCGCGGGGCGGATCGACGGCGTCCCGGGCGAGCCCGAGATCGCCCTGATCGTCCACACGTCCGGCACGGGCGGCACGCCCAAGCTCGTGCAGTTCGACCGCCAGGCGATCGACGCCGCGGTTGCCTCCTCCGCGCTGGCCCTGGACACGACCGGCGAGGACCCCTGGGTCTGCTGCCTGCCGCTCGCGCACGTCGGCGGGCTCCTCGTCTTGCTCAGGGCGGTGCTCCTGGATGCTCGGGTGAGCGTCCAACGAGGGTTCGACGTCGAGGCCGTGGCGAGCGAGGCCCCCGGGGCCTTCCTGTCCCTGGTGCCGACCATGCTGGTCCGGCTCCTGGACCACGGTGCCGATCTGTCCGGACCGCGCGGCATCCTGGTCGGGGGCGCGCACCTGTCCCCGACGGTCCGGGAGGCAGCCGAGCGGGCGGGCGGTCGCGTCATCGAGACCTACGGCTTGACCGAGAGCTGCGGGGGTGTGGTCTACGACGGCCTCCCGCTGCCGGGCACGCAGGTCCGGATCGACGAGGAAGGCGGGATCGAGCTCCAAGGGCCGACCCTGATGCTCGGGTACCGGTTCGATGCCCCGGGCACCGCCGCGGCCTTCACCGAGGACGGATGGCTCCGGCCCGGCGACGCGGGCGAGATCGACGCGCAGGGACGGCTCCACGTCGTGGGGAGGATCGACGACCTGATCAATACCGGCGGCGAGCGTGTGTGGCCCGACGAGGTCGAGGCGGCCCTCCGGGACCATCCGAAGGTCGCAGAGGTCGCCGTCGGGGGGAGGCTCGACCGGGAGTGGGGCCAGCGGGTGGTGGCCTGGGTGGTGCCATCGGATCCAGCCGAACCGCCCACCCTGGAGGCCCTCCGCGCGTGCGCGGCTGCCCGGATCGGGCGCCACAAGGCTCCCCGAGAGCTGGTCCTGGTCGACGCGCTGCCGCAGACCTTCTCGGGCAAGGTCCGTCGGCAGGCGCTGACCTCGGAGCCGGTCGCCTCCTCGGGGACGGAATAGGCGAGCGTTATGCTCGGTGGGAGGAACGGACGTCGATGACCGAGACGCGCAAGGTGGTGATCCTGGGCTCAGGGCCCGCCGGATACACGGCGGCGCTGTACGCGGCCCGGGCGAACCTGCGGCCCTTGGTGCTGAAGGGCCTGGAGGCGGGCGGGCAGCTGATGCTCACCACCGACGTGGAGAACTACCCCGGCTTCCCCGACGGGATCCTGGGCCCGGAGCTCATGGACGCGATGGAGAAGCAGGCCGCGCGGTTCGACGCCGAGATCGTGGCGCAGGGCGCCTCCGAGGTCGACCTGTCCGAGCGACCGTTCGGCGTGTGGGCCGGCGACCAGGGATGGCGGGCCGAGACGTTGATCGTCGCCACCGGAGCCAGCGCCAAGTGGCTCGGCGTCCCGGGAGAGGAGCGGTTGCGCGGTCGGGGCGTCTCGGCTTGTGCGACCTGCGACGGCTTCTTCTTCCGCGACCGCGAGCTGGTCGTGGTGGGTGGCGGCGATACGGCGATGGAAGAGGCGACCTTCCTCACCAAGTTCGCGAGCGAGGTCACGATCGTCCACCGCCGCGACGAGTTCCGCGCGTCGGCGATCATGCAGGAACGGGCCCTGTCGAACCCGAAGATCTCCGTGATCTGGAACACGGTCGTGGAGGAGATCGTCGGCGACGGCGCGGTGACCGGCGTCCGGCTGCGCAACGTGGAGACCGAACAGATCGATGAGCTCCCGACCCGCGGTGTGTTCGTCGCGATCGGACACACGCCGAACACTGGGCTCCTCGAGGGACAGGTGGAGCTCACCGACGGCGGGTACATGGTGGTCGAGGAGCCGACCACCCGCACCAGCGTGCCCGGGCTGTTCGCCGCCGGCGACGTCACCGATCGGATCTACCGTCAGGCGGTGACCGCCGCGGGCCAGGGGTGCAAGGCGGCGATGGACGCCGAACGGTTCCTGGAGGCCGAGGGGCACTGAGGGAGCGCCGGACCGCCGGTCGGGGTTGCGAGCGCGCGCGACGAGCGGAAAGGGAGAGGATCGTGGGGCTCATGGGCGAGGTGACGGATCAGGACTTCGAGGAGCGCGTGCTGAAGGCGGGGTCCCCGGTGCTGGTCGACTTCTGGGCCGAGTGGTGCGTCCCCTGCCACATGGTCTCGCCGGTCGTGGAGGAGATCGGCCGGGAGAAGGGTGAGATGCTCCAGGTCGCCAAGCTGAACATCGACGACAACCCGGAGATGACGCGCCGCTACGGCGTGATGAGCATCCCCACGCTGATGCTCTTCAAGGGTGGCGAGGAGGCGGCCCGGCTCGTGGGGGCTCGCGGCAAGGACGCCGTGCTCAAGGAGATCGACCCGCACCTCTCGACCTGACCGGGGCCGCCCGGGTTGCCGCGATCTCCCGGTGGCGCGGAAACTCGGGAGCATGCGACCGATCCGGCGAGGCGACCGCGGCGAGCAGGTCCGCGACATCCAGCGCCGACTATCGGCCGCCGGCCTCCGGGTGGAGCCCGAGGAGCTGGAGGGGACGTTCGGCGCCTCGACCGAGGGAGCCGTCCGCACGTTCCAGGCCCGCCGCGGCCTGCCGGCCGACGGCATCGTGGGGACCGACACGTGGGGGCAGCTCGTCGAGGCCGGGTACCGGATCGGTGACCGCACGCTGTACCTGCGCTCGCCGGCCTTCCGCGGCGACGACGTTCGGGAGCTCCAGCAGATGCTCAACGCGCTGGGGTTCGACGCAGGCAAGGAGGACGGCATCCTCGGGGCGATGACCTCGCGGGCTGTGATGGAGTTCCAGCGCAACGTGGGGGAGCCGGCCGACGGCATCGTCGGCCTCGAGACCGTCCGATCGCTCGAGCGCATGCGCCCCACGGTGGGGGCGACCAGCAGGGCGGTGGTGCGCGAGGCCGAGACGGCCCGCACCATGGGCACGGCCCTGGCCGGCTCGGTGATCGCGATCGACCCTGGCCACGGTCGGAGCGACCCGGGCGTGGAGGTCACGGGCCTGGTCGAGGCCGAGACCACGTGGGCGATCTCGATCCGCCTGGCCGCGGAGCTCGAACGTCGCGGTGCGCGACCGCGACTCCTGCGCGAGGAGGACACGGACCCCGAGCCCGGGGAGCGGGCGGCGCGCGCCAACGCCGACGAGGCTTCGGTGTGCGTCTCGATCCACCTGGGTGCCGGTCACGGGGCGCGGGCCGGCGCCGCGTGCTACCACTGGGGCACCCCCACCACGTACTCCCCCATGGGCCGCCGTCTGGCGGAGCTGATCCTGAACCAGCTGGTGCGGAAGCTCGGCGTTCCGGACGGAGGGGTCGGGCCCCTCGCGGTCGCGATCCTTCGCGAGACCCGGATGCCGGCGGTCCAGGTGGAGCCGGCGGTAGTGACCAACCCGGACGAGGCCGCCGTGGTGGCCGACCCCTCCTTCCCGCCGCGAGCGGCCGCCTCGATCGCCGACGCGATCGAGCGGTTCCTGGGCGCCGCCGACCGCATGGAGGATCCGCCACGGGCCGCGAGCCTGTGAGCGAGGCCTAGCGCGCGGGACCGCGCCGGGCGAGCAGCAGCATCACCAGCCCGAGGCCGAGCCCCAGCACCAGGGCGCCAGCGGCCCGGCGAACCTCCTCCGGTGAGGGTCGTTGCACGTGGCTATGGTAGGTCCCGATCCTGTGCGGGAGGTTCCGGTGCGCTTCAACCTGATGCTGGAGGGGCAGGAAGGCGTCTCGTGGGATCGGTGGGTGCGGACCGCCGAGGCGTGCGAGCGCCTGGGGCTCGAGGGGCTGTTCACGTCCGACCACTACCTCTCGATCGTGCAGGATCGGGAGCCCGGTTCCCACGACGCATGGACCCTACTCGCCGCGCTGGCGGCCCGGACGGAGCGGCTGCGCCTGGGCACGATGGTCTCCCCCGTGACGTTCCGGATGCCGACGGTGCTCGCCAAGGCCGCCGCCACCGTGGACCACGTCTCCGGAGGTCGCGTGGACCTCGGGATCGGTGCCGGGTGGTGGGAGGAGGAGCACCGCACGCACGGCTTCCCGTTCCCACCCACCGACGAGCGGTTCGAGATGCTGGAGGAGCAGCTGGAGATCGTCCACGGGCTCTGGGCCGAGGACGTGTTCTCGTTCGAGAGCCGACACTACGCGATCGAGGCGTGCCGGTTCCTGCCCAAGCCGGTCCAGCACCCGCACCCGCCGATCATCGTGGGCGGCAAGGGGGGCCCTCGGATCGCCCGGCTGGTCGCGGCGTGGGCCGACGAGTTCAACCGGGTGGGCGGCACCCCCGAGGAGGTACGGGAGGCCTTCGAGCGGGTCCGGCGGGCGGTGGAGACCGCGGGCCGGTCGCAGGACGAGGTGACGACGTCCTTCATGACGTGGGTGTTCGTCGGCCGGACCGAGGAAGAGTGGCGGGGGCGCGTGGAGGGGGCGCGACGGATGGACCCGAGCGCCGGCCCCTTCGACGCGTACCTGGACGACCTCTCCCGCGACTGCTTCGTCGGCACGGTGGATCAGGTCGTCGATCGCATGAACGAGTACGTTCCGGCGGGCGTCCAGCGCTTCGTGTTGAACCACGAGCTGTTCGACGATCCCGATCACATCGAGCTCCTCGCCGAAGAGGTCCTTCCGCGCGTGGGAGGTTGAGCGCCTCCGTGCCCCCACCCCTCCGGCCGGGTACGATCGCCCCTCCATGGCCGAGTTCAACGTCGATCCGTACGCGGAGCTCTACGCGCGCCGCACCTCGGGGATGTCGGCCTCCGAGGTGCGGGCCCTGTTCGCCGTCGCCGCACGGCCGGAGGTGGTCTCCTTCGCTGGCGGGATGCCGTACGTGAAGGCTCTGCCGACCGAGCACCTGCGGGAGGTCGTGGAGTCGGTCCTGGCCGAGGGCGCGGACCTCGCCCTCCAATACGGGGCCGGGCAGGGGTCGCCGACGCTCCGAGAGCGTCTCGCGATGCTGATGGCCGAGGAGGACACCGCGGCCGACCCGGAGGACATGGTGGTCACCACCGGCGCCCAGCAGGCGCTCGACCTCGTCGGAAAGGTCCTGACCGACCCCGGCGACCTGATCGCCGTCGAGGCACCCGCTTACGTGGGGGCCCTCTCGGCGTTCAGCGCGTACGAGCCTCGATTCCTACAGATCGAGCTCGACGACCAGGGTCTGATCGTGGATCGGCTCGAGGACGCGCTGCTCCGCGGCGAGCGGCCGAAGTTCGTCTACACGGTTCCGAACTTCCACAACCCCGCCGGGGTCACGATGTCCCGCCCCCGGCGCGAGCGCCTGGTGGCGCTCTGCCGTGAGGCCAGGATCCCGATCGTCGAGGACAACCCCTATGGGCTCCTGCGGTTCGAGGGCGAACCCGAACCCACCCTGCGCTCGATGGATCCGCGCAACGTGATCTACCTCGGCACCGTCTCCAAGGTCTTCTCCCCGGGTGTGCGCGTGGGCTGGGCCCTCGCCGAACCCGGTGTGCTGCAACGGTTGGTGCTGGCCAAGGAGGCCGCCGACCTCTGCGGCAGCAGCCTGGCGATGCTCATAACGGAGCGGTACCTGGCCGGCGAGCTCTGGCGTCGGAACCTCGAGCGGCTCGTCGAGACGTACCGTCGACGGCGCGACGTGATGCTGTCGGCGCTGGGCGAGCGGTTCCCCTCCGACGCCTCATGGACGCATCCAGCGGGGGGCTTCTACGTCTGGGTGACGGTGCCCGGGTACGTCGACACGTCGTCCCTGCTCGCCGCCGCCGTCGAGCGCCGCGTCGCCTACGTGCCCGGGACCGCCTTCTACCCGGACGGGCGCGGACGGGACCGGATGCGGCTCGCGTTCTGCTATCCGACCGAGGATCGGATCGAGGAAGGGATCCACCGGCTCGGCGAGCTCCTGTATGACGAGGAGGAGCTCTACCGGTCACTGTCGGGATGAGCGAGCGGATCGCGGTCCTCGCCGGCGGGCGGTCGCCGGAGCGCGAGATCTCGCTCCGATCCGGTCACCGGGTGCTCACCGCGCTCCGGGCGCGCGGCTACGAGGCGATCCTGATCGATCCCGCCGAGGGTCCGCTCGTTCAGAACCTTTCCGCTGCAAGGGTTTCCGCGTGCTACGTCGCCCTTCACGGGAAGGAGGGCGAGGACGGGACGGTGCAGCGACTCCTCGAGATGCTCGATCTCCCCTACAGCGGCACGCGCCCGCTCGCCTGTGAGCTCACCTTCGACAAGGTGCTCGCCAAGGAGATGCTCGACTCGGCAGGCGTCCCAACCCCTCCGTGGGCTGCGATCCAGGAGGACGCGCTGCGCGATCTCGCGGCCGGTTCGATCCTCCCGCGGGTCGTCGGGCGCCTCGGGCTCCCCCTGGTGGTGAAGCCCTCGCGCTCCGGCTCGGCGATGGGGCTCTCGTTCGTCGAGCACGAGCGCGAGCTGCCGCAGGCGGTGATGAACGCGCTGTCGTTCTCCGACTCCGCGGTCGTCGAGCGGAAGGTCGTCGGCCCCGAGGTGGCCGTGGGCATGCTCGACGGCACCAGCGCCCTCCCCCTCGTGGAGATCGTCCCGCGCTCGGGAGTATTCGACTACGCGGCCCGGTATACGCCCGGCGCCACCGAGTACTACGCTCCCGCCCGTCTGTCCGCCGAGGTGACCGCCGCGTGCCATGCGGTGGCCGATAGCGCGTTCCGGACGCTCGGCCTCCGCCACGTGGCCCGGGCGGACATGCTGGTGGACGAGACCGACCGCCCGTGGATCGTCGATGTGAACGTCTCACCGGGGATGACGGATACCAGCCTGTTTCCCATGGCCGCTCAAGCCGCAGGCATCGACTTCGACGAGCTGTGCGACCGAGTGCTACGCCTCGCTATCAGTCGAGCCTGAGCTCCTATACGCCAAGAACGTTGCAGGGCAATGAATCTCCGGGCGAGCGCGGGATCCCGCGGCGGTCCGGTCAGTCCGGGGCGAGGCCGGGTCCCGACCCGACGATCTCGGAGACGATCCGGTCGAGATCGTCCGCCGAGCCGAACTCGATCACGACCTTGCCTCGCCGCCGCCCCATCTGGATCGTAACCCTGGTCGCCAGCTGCTCGGACAGGATCTCCTCGACCTCGGCGAGCGGACTCCCCTCCGGCTCGGGTGTCGCCTTCAGATCCGGGGCCGGCCGGGCGCCGGATGGATGCTCCAGGTAGTTGCGGACCAGCTCCTCCACCTCTCGCACGGAGAGATCCTCGGCCGTGATCCGCAACGCCAGGTTCTTCTGCGCCTCGGCGTCTGCCAGCGAGAGCAGAGCGCGCCCGTGACCGGCCTGGATCTTCCGCTCGGCCAGCAACTCTTGGACGTCAGAGGGGAGCTGGAGCAGCCGGATGGTGTTCGCGATGTGAGACCGGGAGACCCCGAGCCGCTCGGCCAGGGTCTCCTGCTTGAGCCCGAGCTCATCGAGCAGCTCCCGGAACGCATCGGCGAGTTCGATCGGGTTCAGGTCCTCCCGATGGATGTTCTCGATCAACGCCTCTCGGAGGGACTCGGTGTCGTCGCTCTCGCGCACCACGGCCGGGATCGTCATGAGCCCGGCCAGCTTGGCGGCTCGCAGCCGCCGCTCCCCCGCGATCAGCTCGAACCCCTGACCGGCGCGGCGGACGACGATCGGCTGGAGCACCCCGACCTCCCGGATCGAGGCCGCCAGAGCCTCCAGCGTCTCGTCCTCGAAGGTCGTCCGGGGCTGCCGCGGGTTGGGCGTCACGGCCTCCACCGGCACCTCGAGCAGGGCGGCGCCCTCCTCCACCGCCCCGGGGATCAAGGCCGACAGCCCGCGCCCCAACCCACCACGCTTCATCGGTCCCTCCCTCTCCGGAAGAGCCCCCAACGCCGCTTGGGCGCGGGCTCCTGTTCGTCCTCGGGTTCGGTCCGCGGGATCTCGGCAGCGTCCACTTCCCGCTCCTCGGTCACGATCAGGCGACCCGGTCGCCGGATCTGCTGGACCGTTTCCGCCCCCTCAGGTCGAGACTGCACGGGCTCGACGAGAGGAGGTGAGCTGGTCCGAGGAGGCCGCGGAGCCTCGCGGTCGAGCACAGGCTGAGGCTCGTCCGCCGCCGAACCTTCCGCCGCGGCAGACGGGCCACCCGGGCCGCCCTCGACCTCGTCGCGAGGCACCCTTCGCCGCTCCTCGCTCGGGGTCTCGGTCCTCTCCGTCGGTGTGGACCCTGGTTCGGTCTCCACCGCAGCTTCTGTCTCGGTGGGCGTCCCTGCGGCCTGGGGCTCCTCGTCCGGTCCGGTCGCCTCCTCGACCTCGTCCTCCGGTGGAACCAGCGGTCGCGGCGCCCGCGCCGCTTCCGGAGGAGGGACGACCACCGTCGGAAGTTCGTCCAGCACGGGCAGCGGTGACGCGTCGGGAAGCTTCTCGACCACCTCGAGCGCGAGGTCCCGGTAGGACGCGGCTCCGCGCGAGCGCGGGTCGTACACGGTGATCGGCTGACCGAAGCCGGGCGCCTCGGACAGGCGGACGGTCCGGGGGATGATGGTCCGGTACACGCGATCGCCGAAGAACCGACGGACCTCGTCGACGACCTGCTCGGAGAGTCTGGTCCTGGGGTCGAACATCGTCATCACGATCCCCGTCAGGCGGAGCCCGGGGTTCACGTTCTGCTGGACCAGGCGGACGTTCCGCAGCAACTGTCCGAGCCCCTCAAGCGCGTAATACTCGCACTGGATCGGGACGATGAGCTCCTCCGCCGCCGCCATGGCATTCACCGTGAGCAGGCCGAGCGAGGGAGGGCAGTCAAGGAACACGAACTCGAAGGCCCCTTCGCGCAGGGGCTCGATCGCCCTGCGCAGCCGGAGCTCTCGCGAGAACTGGCTCACGAGCTCGATCTCGGCTCCCGCCAGGTCGATCGTGGACGGGACGGCCCACAGGTTCTCGACGGGCGTGGGCACGATGGCACGCTCGATGGGCGCCTCGGAGGCGAGCACGTCGTACACGGTGGTCTCGCGCCCCTCGTGGCGGATACCCAGGCCCGTCGACGCGTTGCCCTGTGGATCCAGATCCACCACCAGCACCCGGTGGCCGAGCTCGGCCAGCGCTGCCCCGAGGCTCACGGCGGTCGTGCTCTTGCCGACCCCGCCCTTCTGGTTCGCGACGGCGATGATCCTGGCGTGGGCCTCGGGCGCCCGCTGCGTCCGTGGAGAGGACCTGCGTTGGGGCGACTTCCGGGAGGCATCGGCCCCCTTCGGCGCGTTCCGGGAGGGCGCTCGGGCTGCCGCGGGGGAGCTGCGCTCGGTCACTGCCGCGTCATGATAACCAGCGGCCCGGTGCTTTCAAGCACGGGCGTCTCCAGCAGCCGGGCCTCACGAGCCCCAGGGACCCGCATGGGCAGCTTCGCCTCGCGGCCTGCGAAGTACACCATGCGTCCCCCGGAGCGCAGGCACTGCCGGGCCAGGGACCACGACCGCCGGAGCGGCGCCAGCGCGCGGGCGAAGCACAGGTCCACGGGGTCCGTCAGCTCCTCGATCCGGCCGCCGACGACCCGCACGTTCGGTAAATCGAGCTCGTCCACGGCGAGCTCGAGGAACCCGATCGCCCGGCGCCTGGTCTCGACGAGGCCCACGGCAAGGTCCGGGCGCGCGATCGCCACCAGCACCCCGGGCAGACCCGCCCCCGAACCCAGGTCGTAGGCATCGGTGTCCCCCGGTTCGACGGCCGCCACGGCCCGCATTCCATCGAGGATGTGCCGTGTCCATATCCGCTCGGCGTCGCCCTCCGAGACCAGCCCGATCGGGACCGCCCGATCCCGGAGCAGCGCCTCGAACCGCCGGAGAAGCCCCTTCACCGACCTCGAGAACCTCACCCCCAGGGCGGCGCCGAGGATCTCGAGGTCGACGCTCATCGTTCGAACGCCCGTGTTTCACGTGAAACTTGAGGGATGGGGGAGTCGCGCCCGAGGACGGCGAGCTCAGGCCCTGCGGCGGATGACGACGCGCCGATCCGGGTCCTCGCCCTCGCTGAGGCTCTCGACCGCCGGGACGCCGGCCACAGCATCGTGGACCACCTTCCGCTCGAACGCGTTCATCGGCTCCAGACGTTCCTCTCGCCCCGTGTGCGCCACGCGCTGGGCGATCTCACGCGCACGGGCACCGAGGCGCGAGCGCTGTCGCCGCTTGTAGTCCTCCACGTCGACGGTGATCCGGGCTCGAGCATCGAGGCGCTGGACGACCGCCACCCGGGTGAGCTCCTGGAGCGCCTCGAGCGTCTGCCCGTGCCTCCCGATCAGCAGCCCCATGTCCTCGTCGTCCGGATCGTCCCCGACCACGTCGACGTACATCGTCCCGTGCTCGAACGTCGGCTCCACCTCGGCCGCGATCCCCATACGGGCGAGGAGCCCTTGGAGGAACTCCGCGGCCACCTCGCCCTGCTCCTCGAGCTCGTCCTCGCCGACCTCGTCCCGCCGGCGGCGGACCCGGACGAGCACCTCGGCATCCTGCGCGCCCAGACCGAACAGCCCTTGACGCGGCTCGTGGAGAACCTGGACGTCGACCTCCTGTTCGCTGACGCCCAGCTCGCCGAGGGCGGCCTCGACCGCCTCCTCAACGCTTGGGGCGCTTCTTCGGATCTCGTCCACCGCTGCCTCCCGGCTTGCGCTTGGATCCGGACCCAGGCTTCGGCGCTCCCGGACGACCCGAGCCGCCAGGTCGGCGGCCGCTCGACGGCTTCCGGGTCGTGCCATCGCGGCGGCGGCGCTCGTCCTCGGCCCGCTCCATCATTGAGGAGAGCAGGCCCTTCTTCTTCTCCGACTTGCCCCGGTCGTTGGCCGCGGCGGCCAGCGTCTCCGCCGTGGGTCGGTTCCTGAGCATGAAGTACTGCTGCCCGATCTGCCACCCGTTCGAGGTGGTCCAGTACAGGACGAGCCCCGCGGGGAAGAAGATCCCGAAGACCCCGAACATGATCGGCATCACCTTGAGCAGCGCCTGCTGCTGCTGGGACGCGGCCCCGGGAGGGCTCGCTCTCTGCATCTGGCGCTGCTGGAAGTAGGTGGTCCCGAACATCAGCAGCGCGAACACGTAGTACGGGGCCCGCGCGAGATCGTCCCCGCAATCGACCGGGTACTGGAGGCTGACCGTCTCCCCCTGCTGATCGCTGGCTCGGTCACCGAGGCGAGCGTCCTCGTTCCCGGCCTGCGTGGCCGAGCAGAGCAGGTTCATGCCGAGGAACGAGGTGCCGCCGGACGGCGCCGGCTGCGGGAGCAGCTCGTCGATCTGCGCCTGGGATGAGATGGGGTTCCCGTCCGCGTCCACCGGCGGGATCTGCCGGGTAACCACCTCGTACAGGCGCGTGTCCTGGGGGAGGTGGATCGGATGTTGGGGGAACCGCACCACCGAGTACATCGCGATCAGGATCGGGAACTGGAGCAGGACCGGCCAGCACCCGGAGAACGGGTTCACCCCGTACTCCTTGTACAGCTTCATGATCTCTTCCTGCTGGCGCTGCCGATTCTGCTTGTACTTCTGCTGGATCTGCTTCACCTTCGGCTGGATGATCTGCATGTGCTGCATCGACCGGATCTGCCTGATCCCGAGGGGGAGCAGCACCAAGCGGATCAGAACGGTCAGCACGATGATCGTGACCCCGTAGTTCGGGATCAGCTCGTAGATCTGTGCCACCAGCCAGCCCAGGCCGTCTAGGAGCGCCTGCCACGGACCGAACGCGATCACCGGCCAGCCTCCTGCTGTATGCCAATGTCATACAAGGGAACCCGAGGCGACCGGCGTGGGGGCGGCACGTGATCCACGCCACCCGCTGTGAACGGGCCGCATCGCGCGATCCGCCAGAGCGTCAACGCGGTCCCGCGGAGGGCCCCATGACCCCTGATCGCCTCCTCCGCGTACCTGGAGCACGAGGGGTAGAAGCGGCACTGTCCCCCCAGCCATCCCGACAGGACGACCCGGTACAGCCCGATGAGCCCGAGGAGCGACCTCCGCACCGGAGCGCCCACCGCCCAGGTCACGCGACGGAGCCGCGTCACCGGACGATCACCTGCGCGCGCTCGACCAACCCGCCGATCTCCGCCACCAGCTCCCGTGTCCCCGCTCCCCGGATGGCCCCTCGGGCGACCAGGGCGACGTCGACGTCCCCCCGCACCGAGGGCGCCAGCTCCTGCCATGCGGCCCGGAGGATGCGCCGGGCCCGGTTCCGTTGCACCGCTCCACCCACCCCGCGGCCGGCCACGACGGCCACCGCCCCCGAGCCGGGCACGACGAACACTACCACCCGGTCTCCGTGGAACGCCCTGCCCTCGGCGAGCGTGCGAGCGACGTCGCGTCCGTCCGTCGCCGTGATCTACGCAGACAGGCGCGCGCGGCCCCGAGATCGCCGTCGCGCCAAGATCGCGCGCCCGGCCCGAGTGCGCATCCGCACCCGGAACCCATGCCGCTTGGCCCTGCGTCGGTTGTTGGGCTGGTAGGTCCGCTTGCTCATCCGCCGCCTCTCGAAGATAGTGAACCGGCCCTGGCGGCCGGTCGTCCGAGTATACCGACGGTGCCCGCCCCCAGCGCATCGGCGACGCGTCCGTGCGATCACCGCCACGGGGGAGAAAGTGCGTCAAAAGCCCCCTGAGGGGGTCACGAGGCGTGAACGCCGGTGCTATATTCCGGCGCGCTTCCCCGGCGCGCCCCGCCCATCCCCACGGGCCGCAGCCCTTCCCCCGAAGGGTTTCCACATATGTGGAAAGGCACTGTGGAATCTGTTATGGCCGTCGCATCGTTCGAAGGACCCGCCGAGCGGACGTGGGCCCACGTCGTCGAACGCGCCAAGCACGCGCTCCCGGAGAGCTCGTTCGCGATGTGGTTCCACGGCGTCCGCGGCACGAGCCTCCGGGATGGCGTCCTCGATGTCGTCGCCCCATCCGACTACGTGCGGGACTGGCTCGCCAAGCATTACCTGGACTTGATGCAGCGGGCTGCCACCGAAGCTGCAGGTACGCCCATCCGGGTCAGACTCGGCGCCGCGGCGAGGCCCGAAGGTGTTGCGGCGCAAGCCGTTACTGACCGACCCGCGGACCCGCAACCGGCGTCTCGGCGGGACATCCCGATGGGCGCTCCGGGGCTGCCCTTCCCCAACTACACGTTCGAGACCTTCGTCCCCGGACCCTCGAACCGGTTCGCGCACGCGGCAGCCATGGCGGTGGCCGAGGCGCCGCCGTCCAAGGCCTACAACCCACTGTTCATCTACGGCGGAGTCGGTCTGGGCAAGACCCACCTGCTCGTGGCGATCGGGCACCACATGCACCGGCTCGCCCCTCGCCTCCGCGTGAAGTACGTGACGAGCGAGAGCTTCATGGCCGAGTTCATCAAGGCCGTGCGCGAACGCCAGGGCTACCAGTTCGCCGCCCGGTACCGCGACGTCGACGTGCTGCTCGTCGACGACATCCAGTTCCTCGCCAAGCGCGAGGAGACCCAAACCGAGTTCTTCCACACGTTCAACGCCCTGCACGAGAAGGAGCGCCAGATCGCGATCGCCTCCGATCGCCCGCCGCAGGAGCTCGGGATGGAGGAGCGGCTCCAGTCCCGCTTCCGCCTCGGCCTCTGCGTGGACGTGCAGCCTCCCGATCTCGAGACCCGGATCGCCATCCTGCAACTGAAGGCGCAGCGGGAATCGGCCCACGTCCCCGACGACGTGATCGAGTTCATCGCGAGCACGTTCGAGCAGAACATCCGCGAGCTGGAAGGCGCCCTCGTCCGCGTCGTGGCCTGGTCCGACTTGACCGGGCATCCCATCACCACCGACCTCGCCGGGCAGGCCCTCGAAGACCTCCTGCCGCAGGCCGACGCGGAGATCCCGCCACAGCTCATCTTGGAGGAGAGCGCGAAGTACTTCGGCCTCTCCGTCCAGGACCTCGTCTCGCCCAACCGATCTCGGCCCCTCACCACCGCCAGACACGTGGCGATGTACCTGATGCGCGAGTGCAGCGGGCAGTCGTTGGTCAAGATCGGCGAGACCTTCGGCGGCCGGGACCACACCACGGCCCGGCACGGCATCCTCAAGATCGAGCGAGACATGCGGGCCCGCAGTACGACGTACCGTCAGGTCCAGGACCTGTCCAGGATCATCCGGGACCGGGCGCGCAGCGCCTGAGGCGTGTGGACCAGCGTGGGGATGTCGTGGGGAACTCGGGGAGAACCACAGCATGGCCACCCGGGCCGTCCCCGATCGCTCACACCCCGTCCCCATGTCGGTGGGCCCGACTACGCTGCGACGATAGGGGGGTTCTCCCCGAACCCCCAGGGCCTACTACTACTGAGAGGAAGAGGACCGACACAGCAGAAGCCGTGAGGGGGTGGACACGTGAAGTTCCGGTGTGATCGCGATGCCCTGTCCGACGCGCTCCAAACAGTGATGCGGGGCGTCTCGTCCCGGCCGGGGATCCCGGCATTGACCGGTGTCCTCATCGAGGCGATGGGCGAGGGCTCCCTCACGCTGACGACGACGGATCTGGAGGTCGCGGCGCTTCTGGGGATCGAGGTGCAAGTGTCGGAGGAGGGAACCGCCCTGGTCCCCGCCCGGCTCCTGGCCGACACGGTCAAGAGCCTGTCCGACGCGCCGGTGGAGTTCGACGCCGACCAAGCACAAGCGCGGATCCGGTGCGCGGCGTACGAAGGCGCGCTGCGGCTGCTCCCTGCCGAGGACTTCCCGGCGCTCCAGCCCCCGTCCGGCACGCGGGTGGTGGTCGATGGCCCCACGTTCGCCGAGGCGGTCGGCCAGGCGTCTCGCGCTGCCTCCCGCGACGAGGCGCGACCGGTGCTCACGGGGGTCCTGGTGGAGGTCTCGCGGGAGGGCGTGACGCTGGTGGCCACCGACTCGTACCGGCTGGCGATCCGGGAGCTGGTAGCGACGGCGGGTGGGGAGGCGAAGGCGATCGTGCCGGAGCGGGCGATCGCCGAAGCCGGGCGGGCAGCGCTGGCGACCGAGAAAGGCGAGGTGGAGCTCTTCGTGGATGAGAGCCAGGCATCGTTCCAGGTCGGGCATCTCATGCTGACGTCCCGGCTGATCGAGGGGGAGTTCCCCAACTATCGCCAGCTCCTGCCCGAGCGGTACGAGAACCGGCTCACGGTCCCACGCCAGCAGCTCCTCGACGCGGTGCGCCGGGTCGGGCTCCTCGCTCGGGACACGTCACCCGTGCGGCTGGAGTTCAACGCGCTGGGTGTGAAGCTCTCGTCGTCGTCGCCCGACCTGGGCCAGGCGGTCGAGGCCGTCGAGGCGCGATACGAGGGGGAGGACATCACGGCGGCCTTCAACCCGCACTACCTGGCCGACGGGCTGGCGGCGGTCACGGGCGACACCGTTCGGTTGGAGGTCCGGGATGGGCTGAAGCCGGGGGTCGTGCGCGGTGGCTCGGAGGACTTCACGTACCTCGTGATGCCGGTCCGCCTCCCCACGCCGGTCGGCTGAGCGCCGACCGGAGCGGCGTTGCTGCTGTCCTGGGTCGAGCTCCGTGACTTCCGGAACCACGTGGCGACACGGATCGACGACGTGGCCGATGGTCTCGTGGTGGCTGTCGGTCCGAACGGGGAGGGGAAGTCCAACCTCCTCGAGGGGATTGCGTTCCTCTTCCTCCTGCGGTCCCCGCGGACCGCGGCGGCCGAACCTATCGTGCGACGAGGGGCTGACGCCGCCTACGTCCGGGGAGAGGTCGAGGCGGGCACCGGGCGGGTGCTGGTGGAGGTGGAGATCCCGGCTCGGGGGGCGAACCGGGTGCACGTGAACCGGTCGCCGGTGCGCCGCAAGCGCGATCTCCGGCGTCAGATCCGGGCCGTGTACTTCGGACCCGAGGACCTAGCCATCGTGCTCGGGGAGCCCGCGCGGCGGCGGGAGTTCCTCGATGAGGCCCTTCGCGCTCTCTGGCCCCTCAGGGAATCGGCGATCACGGCGTACGAGCGGGCGCTCCGCCAGCGTAACCGGCTGCTCAAGGACTGGGAGGGCCGGGGGGCTCCGGCCGGGCTCGAGGCCTGGGACGCGGAGCTCGTCGAGACCGGTTGCGCGCTCATCCGGCTGCGGGCCGAGGCCGCCGAACGGCTCTCGCCTCACGCCGAGCTCGAGTTCCGCCGCCTGGCGGGATACGGCCTGGCCTGCGACTACGCTCCGAACGTGTACGGCGAGCCGCCCGAGACGGCGTTCGCCCAGCGTCTGGCGGAGCGCAGGGACGACGAGATCGTGCGGCGGACCACGCTGGTGGGTCCCCACCGGGACGATCTGGCGCTCGCCGTCCGCGATCTGTCCGCCCGTGGGTTCGCGAGCCACGGGGAGGCGTGGGCGGCGGCGCTGTGCCTCCGGCTGGGGCTCGCGACGGCAGTGGAAGAGGAGATCGGGGAGCGACCCGTGTCTCTCCTGGACGATCCGTTCTCGGCCCTTGATCCGCGGAGGCAGCGGGTGGTCGCCGAGGGCCTCGCCGACCGAGGTCAGGTCCTGGTGAGTGTGGCCGACGAGGCGCACGTGCCGGCGGAGGCGTTGCGGATTTGGGACGTCCGTGCCGGCACCGTCCGGCAGAGGGGGTGACGCTGGTGCCGCACAGCACCGGCTGGCGTGGGCGCCGGGACGAGCGGACCCTCCGCGAGACCCCCATCGGCGAGGTCCTGGACGGGCTGCTCCGCGAGCGCGCGTTCGCCCGGGGGCAGGCGATCGGTCGGCTCGCGTCCGGCTGGTCGCGCGTCGTGGGTCCGCGGCTGGCGTCGGAGTCCGCTCCGGTCAGCCTCGAGGCCGGGGTCCTGGTGGTCGCGGCCAGCACGGGTCCGTGGGGGGCGCAGGCGCGCTTCCTGGCCGAGGAGATCCGGAAGAACGCCAACGCGGCGCTCGGAGCCGAGCGGGTCAAGCACGTTCGCGTGGTGATCCGGCCAGAACCCCGGAAAAGCTTGTAGGGCAACGGTCCGATGGGTGAGCGGGGAACTCAGTCGCGCCCACCATGGCGGCCGGCTGTCACCCGTCGTTGGTAGAATCCAGCACGCAGACCTGCGGTTCCGCGGGGCCCCGAGACGCACCTTGGGGGGTCCGGCGTGTCCGCTTCCCCCCGGACGGAGGTTGGTTGGCCACAGCGGCGAAGCAGGCGAGGACCCGTCGGTCGGGCAGCTACGAATCCGCCGACATCCAGGTGCTGGAGGGCGTCGAGCATGTCCGCCTCCGGCCCGGGATGTACATCGGCACCACATCGAGCCGAGGCCTCCACCACCTGGTGTACGAGGTCGTCGACAACGCGATCGACGAGGCGATGGCCGGGTTCTGCGACCGGATCGTCGTCCGTCTCCTCCGCGACGGTGGGTGCCGCGTGGAGGACAACGGACGCGGCATCCCCGTCAAGCCGATCCCGAGGGCGAAGGATCGGCGGCCGGCGGTCGAGGTGGTGCTCACCACGTTGAATGCCGGCGGCAAGTTCGGGGGCGGCGGGTACCGGATCTCAGGCGGGCTCCACGGGGTGGGCGTGTCCGTGGTGAACGCTCTGTCCTCCAAGCTGACCGTGGAGGTGAGGCGCGACGGCTCCACGTGGACGCAGTCCTACTCCCGTGGGAAGGCGACCACCAAGCTCACCAAGGGCAAGCCAACGCGCAAGACCGGGACCATCGTGACCTTCTGGCCTGACCCCGAGATTTTCGTCGAGGGGGTGGAGTTCAACCATGTGATCCTCGCCGAGCGTCTCCAGGAGCAGGCGTTCCTCACCAAGGGCATCGAGATCCAGCTGATCGACGAGCGGGAGTCGAAGCCCGTCAAGCAGGTCTTCAAGGCAACGGGAGGGATCTCGGACTTCGTCCGCCACCTGGCCACCGGGAAGGAGACGCTGCACGCCAGGGTGATCGCGATGGAGGCCCGCGAGGAGGACGCAGAAGCCGACATCGCCCTGCAGTGGACCACCGGGTACGCGGAGTCGATCCACTCGTTCGCCAACACCATCAACACGCACGAGGGCGGCATGCACGAGGAGGGGCTGAAGAAGGCCCTCACCAACGTGATCAACCGCTACGCACGCCACAAGGGCCTTCTGAAGGAGAGGGACGACAACCTCTTGGGGGAAGACGTCCGCGAGGGCCTGATCGCGATCGTGTCCGTCAAGCTCCGGGCGCCGCAGTTCGAAGGCCAGACCAAGACGAAGCTGGGGAACACCACGATGCGATCGCTGGTGGAGACCACGGTCAATGAGCACCTGATGACCTGGCTCGAGGAGCATCCCGGGGACGCGAAGAGGATCGTGGCCAAGTCCTCCTCAGCCGCGAAGGCGCGGCTCGCGGCCAAGCAGGCCCGCGACCTCACGCGGCGGAAGTCGTTCCTGGAGGGGGGCGGGCTGCCAGGCAAGCTCGCCGACTGCCAGCTCACCGATCCGGCGGCCTGCGAGCTCTACATCGTGGAGGGCGACAGCGCCGGCGGCTCGGCCAAGCAGGCGCGCGACCGCGCGACGCAGGCCATCCTGCCCATCCGGGGCAAGATCCTGAACGTCGAGAAGGCGCGGCTGCACAAGATCCTGGAGAACGCGGAGATCCAGGCGCTGATCACCGCGATCGGCACCGGCATCGGCGACGAGTTCGACCTCTCCAAGGCCCGGTACCACCGGATCGTGATCATGGCGGACGCCGACGTCGACGGCGCACACATCCAGACGCTGCTGCTGACGTTCTTCTTCCGCTACATGCGGGAGCTCATCGACGCCGGCTACATCTACCTGGCCCGCCCGCCGCTGTACCTCCTCCGCCAGGGGCGGGAGGAGCTCTACTTCTACACCGAGCGCGAGTGGGATCTGTGGCGCAAGGACCACGGCAACGGCAAGAAGCTCGACCCGCAGCGGTTCAAGGGCCTGGGCGAGATGAACGCCGATCAGCTCTGGGGGACCACGATGGACCCCGAGCGGCGGACCCTCCTCCAGGTCACGCTGGAGGACGCGGCGTTGGCCGACCGCCTGTTCTCCGTCCTGATGGGCGAGGACGTGGCCGCACGCAAGGGGTTCATCGAGCAGAACGCCAAGGACGTCCAGAACCTCGATGTCTAGGCGTCGCGCGAGCGGAGGAGCGGGCGGCGAGATAACGCTGCTCGCCGGCCGGATCGAGCCCGTGGGGCTCGAGGAGCAGATCCAGCGTTCGTACCTGGACTACGCGATGTCGGTCATCGTGGGCCGGGCGCTCCCCGACGCCCGCGACGGCCTGAAGCCCGTGCACCGGCGGATCCTGTGGTCGATGCTCGAGCAGGGGCTGCGACCCGATCGCCCGCACCGGAAGTCGGTCTCCGCCGTCGGCGAGGTGCTCAAGAAGTACCACCCCCACGGCGACCAGAGCGTGTACGACGCGCTGGTCCGGATGGCGCAGGACTGGTCGATGCGCGTGCCGCTGATCGACGGCCACGGCAACTTCGGCTCGGTCGACGGCGACCCCCCCGCCGCCTACCGCTACACGGAGGCTCGGCTCGCGCCCATGGCGCTGGAGATGCTCCGCGACATCGAGGCGGAGACGGTCGACTTCGCCCCGAACTTCGACGGGTACGAGCAGGAGCCGCTCGTCCTGCCCAGCCGGTTCCCCAACCTCCTCGTGAACGGTGCCGGGGGCATCGCGGTGGGGATGGCGACGAACATCCCGCCGCACAACCTCGGCGAGGTGATCGACGCGGTCGTCCACTTCCTCGACCACCCGGAGGCCAAGCCCAAGGAGCTGATGCGGTTCGTGGAGGGCCCCGACTTCCCCACCGGTGCCGTGGTGCTTGGGAAGCAGGGGATCGCCGACATGTACCAGACGGGCCGGGGCTCGATCAAGGTCCGCGCGGTGGCGCATATCGAGGAGGGGTCGCACGGACAATCGAAGATCGTCGTGACCCAGCTGCCGTACCAGGTGAACAAGGCCAACGTGGCGAAGAAGATCGCCGAGCTCGCGACGGGGGGGCGCGTGCGCGAGATCGCGAACGTCGTCGACGAGTCCAACAAGGAAGGCATGCGGCTGGTCGTGTACACCAAGCGCGGCGCCAACCCGCAGGTCGTGCTCAACCAGCTCTTCAGACACACGCAACTGCAGGACAACTTCGGCGCGATCATGCTCGCGCTGGTCGACGGGGTCCCGCGGACGCTGAACCTCGCGGAGCTGGTCGGCTACTACGTGGATCACCAGATCGACGTCGTCACGCGTCGGACCCGGTACGAGCTGAAGCGGGCCGAGGAGCGCGACCACGTCGTCCAGGGGCTGCTGATCGCGCTCCAGCACCTGGACGACGTGGTGAAGATCATCCGCGGCTCGCAGGACGCGGACGAGGCGCGGACCAGGCTGATCAGGAAGTACAAGCTCACGGAGATCCAGGCCAACCACATCCTGGACATGCCGCTCCGCCGGCTGACGCGCCTAGCCCGCGAGGAGCTGGAACAGGAGCACAAGGACCTCCTCACCAAGATCCGGCGCCTCAAGGCCCTCCTGCGGGACCCGAAGAAGATCCGCGCGGTCATCAAGGAGGAGCTCGGCGACATCCGCGAACGGTTCGCCGACGAGCGCCGGACGCAGCTGAAGGCCGACGTGGGCGAGCTGGACCTCGAGGATCTGATCGCCGAGGAGAACGTGGTCATCACCGTGAGCCGCGCGGGTTACGTGAAGCGGCAACCGATCGACGCGTTCCGGCGACAGGGGCGCGGCGGCAGGGGTGTGATCGGTGCCAACCTGAAGGAAGAGGACGTCATCCGGGATGCGTTCACCACCACCACGCACCACTGGTTGCTGTTCCTCACCAGCAGGGGGAAGGTGTACCGGGTGAAGGTGCATGAGGTGCCCGAGGCCGGTCGCACCGCTCGCGGCACCTACGCGGCGAACCTCCCCGGGGTGGGGATCACGGCCGACGAGCGCGTGCAGGCCGTGATCGACCTGAAGGAGTACGCGGCCGGCCGGCTCCTCCTGTTCGCCACGCGCAGAGGGATGGTGAAGAAGACGCCGCTGCCCGAGTACGACTCCCCTCGCGCCGGCCTGGCCGCGGTCAACTTGCGGGAGGGGGACGAGCTCGTCGACGTCCTCCTCACCGACGGCAAGGACGACGTCTTCCTGATCTCGCGGCTCGGTCGGGCGATCCGTTTTCAGGAGTCGCTGGTCCGCCCGATGGGACGCCAGACAGCCGGAGTGATCGGCATGCGCCTCTCGGACGAGGACGAGGTGATCGCCCTCGGCGCGGCCTCGGCGGGCGAGGAGCTGATCAGCGTGACCCAACGGGGCTACGGCAAGCGATCCCCGCTCCGGGACTACCCGCGGAAGGGGCGCGGGGGCCGGGGAGTGATCGGGCACACGCTCACGACCAAGACCGGGCTGCTCGCCGGCGCGTTCGTTGGGTCCAAGGATCAGGACCTCTTCACGATCTCGAGCTCGGGCAAGGTCCAGCGCGTTCCCGCCTCCGACATCCGACGGGTCGGTCGCGCGAGCCAGGGCGTGCGGACGATGCGGGTGGACCCGGGAGAGACCGTCGTAGCGATCGCGCCGGTGGTCATGCAGGTCGAGGGCGTGTAACCGGCCGTGGCGGAAGGGGTCGCCGTGATGACCGGCGCGACCCTGGTCGGCGTCCTCCTGTCCGTCTCGTGGGGCCGGCTGCCGCCGGCGATCGCGTTCGGCACGCTCGCGGCGTGCGGGGCATGCGTCGGCGTGGGAGCGCTGCTCGTCCAGGATGGACCCGGTCCGGGCGACTGGGCGATCGCCCCCGCGGTGCTGGCGATGCTCACCCCGATCCACACGCGGGTGCTGTTCGGGCCGCCCGGGACGCGCCGATGACCCGTCGGTGGTTGCCGTGCGGGCCGGCGCCGCGTAGAAAGGGCGGGAGCCCATGAGCCAGCCCGCTGGGACGACCCCCGTGGCAGACCGGACCAGCAGCCGCGCGCGCCCGCCGGTCGCTGAGGAAGGATCCGGACGATCGCGCACGAGGCGGTCGCGCCAGGCGCGGGTCGTGGTCCGGAAGGTGGGCCCCTGGTCCGTTCTGAAGCTCTCGCTGCTCTTCTACCTGTGCGTGATGGCCGTGATCATGGGGGCCTTCATCATCCTGTACGGGATCCTCGGAGCGATTGGGGCCCTGGACTCGGTGACCCGGTTGATCCGGGACCTATTCGCCGACCAGACCTTCGAGATCCACGGCGACTGGCTCTTCACGAGAGGGATCGCGGTCGGGATCGCGATGGTCATCCTCTGGTCGCTGATCAACGTGTTCGTGGTCTTCCTCTATAACCTGCTCGCCGACATCGTGGGTGGGGTCGAGGTGACGCTCTCGGAACGCCGGTAGTGTTCGCGCAGCTCAGCTGGCGATTGACAGGGTTTCGAGGCCCCGCGTACGCTTGGCCAGGGCCGGGTGAAGGTCCCCCAGGAACCTCGGGCCTGTAGCTCAGCTCGGTGAGAGCGCATCCCTGATAAGGATGAGGTCGTTGGTTCAAGTCCAACCAGGCCCACCAGCGGAAGAGGAGGAGACGGCGATGGCCGAGGAGACGGAAGAGACCAAGAAGAAGCGGGGCTTCTTCGGTCGGCTCATGAGGTTCGCGTTCATCGCGGCGATTGTCGGGGGCGTGGTCGCCATCTTCAAGCGGCGGCGCGGGAAGGATCTCGGCGAGGACGAGTGGCAGGAGCTGCCCCCACCCGCCGGCGGGTAGCCTGGGTCGAACGTCCGAGAGCGTTGAGGTCCCGCGGCGACGCCGCGGGACCTCCAGCGTTCCGGCCGATCGCGAGGTCGGGTCCCGCGAGCGCCACCGGTACACTCCGCGGCGATGGCCCCCGACGCATGGGACCTGGCGCACCGGGCGGCGGCCCGGGCTGACGTCGCGCTCCGACCGCTCACCGCCCTCGCAGACGCCGATCCGATCCTGGAGATCATGATCGCGACCTGGGGTGAGCATCAGCTCGTCCCCCGGGAGATGATCCGGGCCCTGGCCGACAGCGGGAACGCCCCGTTCGGGGCGTTCGCGGGCGACCGGATGGTCGGATACGTGCTCGGCTGGGTCGGTGTGGACCGCGCGGACGGGCTGCACGTGCACTCGCACATGTTGGCGGCCCTGCCCGAGCGCAGGCACGCGGGGGTCGGGTACGCCCTGAAGCTCGCCCAGCGGGCCCAGGCGCTCGACCAGGGGATCCCGGTCGCGCGCTGGACCTTCGACCCCCTGGTCGCGCGAAACGCGTACTTCAACCTCCACAAGCTGGGGGCGATCGCGGACCGGTTCGAGAGGGACTTCTACGGGCCGATGACCGATACGTTGAACCGCGGCGAACGGACGGACCGTCTGGTCGTCCGGTGGGATCTGCGGCGCGAACCTGGGCCGCGCCCCGTCCCGTCGGGCGGCGAGGTCCTCCTCTCCCGTACGCACGAGGAGGGACCGGGTCCCGGGGTCCTCGCCCCGGACGGAGCGGCGGCGCTGATCGAGATCCCCGCGGACCACGCCGAGCTGCGCACGCGGGCCCCGGTGCTCGCCAGGGCGTGGCGGGACGCCTCCGCGGAGGCGATCGAGGCATGCGTGGGGGTCGGCCTGGTCGCCCGGGCGTTCGATCGCACGCGGTCCGCGTACGTCTTCGCGCACGAGGACCCCGCGTGACCCTCGCTCGGTCGATCGAGCTCCGCCTCGTCGGACTGCCGCTGGTCCGACCGTTCCGCACGAGCTTCGGCGTGATGGAGCGGAAGGAGTGCCTGCTGGCCCGGGTGGAGACCGAGGGCGCCGTCGGATGGGGGGAGTGCGTGGCCGGGATGGAGCCGGACTTCTCCGAGGAGTTCAACGAGGGGGCGTGGGTCATCCTCCGGGATCTCCTCGCGCCCGCGCTGCTCGCGGCGGGCGAGACCGCGGTTCCTGACCTGGACCGAGTGTTCGCGTCCGTGCGCGGGCACCGGATGGCCAAAGCGACGCTGGTGAACGCGTTCCTGGACGCCGAGCTGCGGGAGACGGGGCGATCGCTCGCCAGCTTCGTGGGGGCGACGCGCGACCGCGTCGAGTGCGGGGTCTCGCTCGGGATCGCCGCATCGACCGAGGCCCTGCTCGAGCAGGTCGCCGGGTATCGGGAGGAGGGGTACCGGCGCATCAAGCTCAAGATCGCCCCCGGTGTCGACGTAGCGCGCGTCCGCGCGGTCCGCGAGGCCAACCCCGACGTTCCGCTGTCGGTGGACGCGAACGCCGCCTACACCCTGGAGGATCTCCCCGTGTTCCGCGGGTTGGATGAGCTCTCGCTCCTGATGGTGGAGCAACCGCTGCACCACGAGGATCTGGTGGACCACGCGCAGCTCCAGCGCCGGCTCCGGACGGACGTGTGCCTGGACGAGTCGATCCGCTCGGCGGCCGACGCGGCGGCGGCGATCGGGCTCGGAGCGTGCCGGATCGTGAACATCAAGCAGGGACGGGTGGGCGGCGTGCCGGAGGCTCACCGGGTCCACGATGTCGCCCTCGAACGCGCCGTGCCGGTCTGGTGCGGGGGGATGCTGGAGACGGGGATCGGCCGGGCCACGAACCTCGCGCTCGCGGCGATGCCCGGGTTCGTGCTCCCCGGCGACACGAGCGCGAGCCGCCGATACTTCCCCCAGGATCTGACCCCGCCGTTCGAGATGACCTCGGACGGGACGATGGCCGTCCCGACCGGCCCGGGGATCGGGGTCGAGCCCGATCCCGAGCGGCTGGAGCGATGCACGCTGCGCGTCGAGCGGGTCGCTCCTGGATAGGAGAGCCGCCCCGCCGGGTCGCGCCCCCCGGCGGGCCGTCCTAGACTCCGCGGGGAGCGCGGATCGGGTTCCGCGTCCGCGGCGGTCGAGGAAGAGGCTGGTCGATGAGGAAGCGCGTCATCCGGGCCGGGGAGATCGAGATCGAGGACTCGGAGGGGCGGGTCCGTGCACGGTTCGGCGTGACGAACGACGACCTTCCCTTCCTGTCCTTCTACGGCGCCGACGACAAGCTGCGCGCTCGCTTCGGCGTGCAGCCCGACGGCTCCGCCGGCCTGGCGATCGCCGACGATCAGGGGAAGGTCCGGGCCACGTTCGGCTTGTTCTCCGATGGATCGGCGAGCCTGGCGATGGTCGATCGGAACGGGAAGGTCCGGGCGAAGTTCGGCCTGGGCTCGGAGGGATCGCCGACCCTCGCGCTCCGCAACAAGGACGGGGCGTTGGGGTTCGTCTACAGCCTCGCACAGCAGGGATCGCCGACGATCAGCCTCCAAGACGAGGACGGGAAGGTCCGCGCACGACTGGGTCTGGCCGCCGAGGGCTCGCCGATCCTGCGTCTGCTGAACCAGGAGGGGGAGCTGCGCGCGATCATGGGGCTGACCGCGGACGGCACGCCGGTACTCCAGTTCCTCGACAAGGACGGCGACCCGATGTGGACGGCTCCGGGCGCGGTGCCGGCGGGCGGTGGTCCCGCGGAGGGCACGGAGGGCTGAGTCCGTTCCGCCCGTCGCAACCGCGATCGGGCGAGTCTGGGCCCATCCCCGTCGCCGCCCCGGCCCTATGATGGCGATGCGGGGACGTAGCTCAGCTGGTAGAGCACCTGCCTTGCACGCAGGGGGTCGGCGGTTCGAGTCCGCTCGTCTCCACGCAGGCCAGGGACCCTTCGGCGGCGCAGCACCCAACGCTCGGGAAGCCGACGGGTCCTGACCGAGGCTCAGCCCAACGGATCCACCGCGTAGG
The DNA here is from genome assembly GCA_964640085.1 of uncultured Actinomycetes bacterium. Classification (GTDB taxonomy): domain Bacteria; phylum Actinomycetota; class UBA4738; order UBA4738; family HRBIN12; genus CAZXFA01. The sequence goes on from CAZXFA010000001.1 coordinate 58,603, forward strand.
CGGACAGCAGCTCCGACCCCACGGCCTTGGCCGAGAGCAGGCCCCTGGCCCGCACCAAGCCCGAGCGCCGAGCAAGTCGGAGGTGGGAGCCGCACAACGGCGTCAAACGGCCGCCCCTGCTCCGCACCACCGCCTCGCAGGCGCTCGACCCGCCCGCGCCCCGGCGCCACAGGCAGAGCGGGCAGATCAGGCGCAACCGCTGCGGGTAGGCGAACTCTGCGCGGAACCCCCGATCGTGCTCGATCACGCGACCCCACAGGGCGACCCGGCCGAGCACGGCTGGCTCGCGAGCGCGACGAAGCAGCGCGACGTCCCTCGTGGCGTGCAGGCCGCATCGGCAGTCGATCCCGGGGACCAGTCCGTCGTGGCGGTGCCGACGCCGGCACACGGCGCGAGCGGGCTCGCGAGGCCGCCAGGGCCGACCAGGCCCGACGACGGGCAGGAGGATTGGGCGTTCGCCTCGGCGCGAACCCGCCAGCGCCCACGCCCGCCAGGCCAGGATCGGTTCGACCAGGCGGGTGCGCTTGGGCTGGACCCGCGTCCCCAGCATCCCGCTACGTGGAGCGCTCCACGGGCTCAGGCTCGGGCTCGGGGACGCGTTCGGGCTCCGGGAGCTCCTCGGGGACCGGCAGCGTGACGGGCTCGACCTCGATGATGCGGCGCATCGGACCGATGTCCACGACGTCCTCCGATCGGCGGGTGCTCACCCCTCATCGCCGAGACTACCGGCAGTCCGTGGGGGAGCGCCAGCGGTGGGGTGGCTCAGCCCCGACGGAGGACGTAGATCCCGCCGAAGTCGCTGAAGTAGATCCTGCCGTCCCGCCCGACCTCGAACGACAGGGTTCCCTGCGCGTGTCGATAGACGGTCGTCCGACGGGCGATGTCGTTCCGGCGCGCGTTCAGCCGGGCTCGGGTGACGGTCCCCTGGTTCACCGAGCCCCAGAAGGCGGCCCCCTCGCTCCGGCGGCCGAGCCGGCAGCCCTCGCAGAACGCGATCCCGGTGATCCCGATCGGGACAGCGTAGAAGTCCTTGGGGCGCACCGGGTTCGGTCCGTCACGGTTGGTGTTGCCGGGCGATGCCCCGTCGCAGGAGGCTCGCGGCCCCCACCCGTGGCTGCGCCCCCGACGGATCAGGTTGATCTCGTCGTTGCAGGCCGGACCGTTCTCCGTCTGCCACAGCCGCCCCGAGCGCGGGTCGAACGCGAAGCCGAACGAGTTGCGGAGCCCGTAGGCGAAGACCGGGTCTCCGAACGGGTTCGTCCGCGGGACGGCGCCGTTCGGGGCGATCCGCAGGATCTGCCCGCGGAGCTCCCCGGAGAGATCCTGCGCGGTGGCGGGGTCGTGACCGTCCCCGGTCACGACGTACAGGAACCCGTCGGGGCCGAACAGGATCCGGCCACCGTTGTGATAGGGGCTGGCGCTGGCCCGGCTCGAGAGGAGGACGCGGAGCCGAACGCCGACGCCATCTTCCTCGCGGTACCGGAGGACCTGGTTTCGCAGGCGACCGGACACCGATCGGGTGGCGTACACGTACACGAGTGGCTTCCGTGGGTAGCGTGGGTGCAGCGCGATCCCCAGCATCCCACGCTCGCCGTCGCCGTTGACCCCGCGGACCGTGACGAAGGGCCGGTCGGTGCCGTCCGTGGGGTCGTGGACCCGCACGGCGCCCGTGGTCTTCTCCACGTACCAGATCCGTCCGGACGGGTCGAAGGTGAACGCGACCGGCTGGTCGAGTCCGACGACCACCGGCGCGGCCCCGGTCGCGGCGAGCGCGACCCGTGGCGCCGCCAGGGCGACCGGAGCCGCCAGCATCGCGAGCGCGATGCGTCGGCTCGAGCGCCTCACCTCGGCCTCCCCGACGTCCTTCGGACCGGCGGCTCCACTACAGTGACCCCCCGATGACGACCTCCATCTTCGGCAGCGTCGTCCGCCGCGTGGAGGACCCCAGGTTCCTGACCGGCCGGGCCCGGTACGTGGACGACCTCAGGCCGGACGACGCCCTCCGAGCGGTCTTCGTCCGCTCGATGATGGCGCATGCGGGCATCTCGCGGGTGAACCTCGCCGAAGCCGCCGCCGGTCCGGGCGTGGTGGCGGTGTTCGATCACCAAGACCTGGCGCTGCCGGCTCGTCCCCCGGCCGGGAACGTGGAGGGCCCGTTCGAGCGGCCGGTGCTGGCGTCGCGCGTCGTCCGGCACGTGGGCGAGCCGATCGCGATGGTGGTGGCCCGATCGCTCGGGGAGGCCGAGGACGCCGCGGAGGTGGCGATCGTGGATCTCGAACCCCTGCCTCCCGTCCTCAGCGCGGAGGCGGCGCTGGCCGACGGCGCGCCCACGCTGTTCCCCGAGGCCGGTACGAACCTCGCGCACCTCTTCACGTCGGGCTGGGACGAGGACGTCCTGTCGGGTGCCGAGGTGGTGGTGCGGACCCGGGTCTTGCACCAACGGCTGGCGCCGTCGCCGATGGAGCCGAACGGGATCGTGGTCGAGCCCGACGGGCCGGATGGCCTCAGCGTCCGCGTCTCGACCCAGGTGCCGTTCGACGTCCGGAGGGACCTCGCCCACGACCTGGGGTTGGATCCGCGAAGGGTGCGGGTGATCGCGCCGGACGTCGGTGGGGGCTTCGGCGCCAAGCTGCACGTCTACCCGGAGTACCTGGCGTGTGCGGCCGCCGCGCTCCGGTTGGGGCGACCGGTCGCTTGGCAGGAGGAACGCTCGGAGAGCATGGTCGCCCTGAACCACGGGCGGGCGCAGGTGCACAACGTGGAGCTGGGAGCCCGTCGCGATGGGAGCCTGGTTGGGCTCCGGGTCGACATCCTCGCGGACATGGGCGCGTACCCCGTCGGCGCCTACCTGCCGGTCACCACCGAGACCATGCTCCCGGGCGTGTACCGGATCCCACGGGTCGCATCGCGAGGCCGTGCCGTGGTCACGAACACCACCCCGGTGGGGGAGTACCGGGGCGCCGGCAGGCCGGAGGCGACGGGGACCATCGAGCGGGCGATCGACCTTCTCGCGGACGAGCTCGGGGAGGACCCCGCGGCGCTCCGGCGGAAGAACCTGATCCCGAGGGATGCGTTCCCCTTCACGTCCGCGGTCGGCGAGCGCTACGACGCGGGCGACTACCAAGGAGCGCTCGACCTGGCGCTCGGCATGGTCGCGTACCGGGAGCTCCGGCTCGAACAGGCCGAGCGACGATCGCGCGGCGACCGTCACCAGCTCGGCATCGGGCTCTCCGTGTACGTAGAGGTGACCGGCTTCGCCCGCAAGGAGTTCGGGGCCGTCGCGATCCTCGGCGACGGGACCGCCGTCGTCCGTGTTGGGACCTCGTCCCAAGGACAGGGGCACGAGACGGCGTTCGCCCAGCTCGTGTCCGCGATGCTCGGTCTCCCGATCGAGGCGGTCAGGGTGCTCCACTCGGATACGTCGGTCGTCCCACGAGGAGAAGGGACCTTCGGGTCGCGCTCGCTCCAGATCGCCGGCTCGGCGGTGTTCGAGACCGCCCGGGAGGTCCTGGACAAGTCACGTCGCCTGGCGGCCAACCTGCTGGAGGCAGCGGAGGCCGACGTGGTTCTCACCGACGGCGGCCGGCTCGCGGTCGCGGGGGCGCCGCAGAGCGCCCTCGGTTGGGCGGAGCTGGCTTCTGCCGCGAACGACCCTTCCCGCCTCCCCGCAGGGATGGACCCTGGTCTGTCGGCGGAGACCCGCTTCTTCCTACGGGAGCACACGTACCCGTTCGGCGCCCACGTGGCGGTGGTAGAGGTCGACGTCGAAACGGGCGACGCACGTTCGATCCGCCACGTGGCCGTCGACGATTGCGGGCGGATCCTCAACCCGCTGCTGGTCGAGGGTCAGGTCCACGGTGGTCTGGCGCAGGGCATCGCCCAGGCGCTGTTCGAGGGCTTCGTGTACGACGATCTCGGCACGCCGCTGACAGCCGATCTGACCACCTACCACATGCCCGCGGCGAGTGAGCTCCCTCCGTTCGAGCGCGGCGTGATGGAGACCCCCACGGACCGGAACCCGCTCGGTGCGAAGGGGATCGGCGAGTCCGCGACGATCGGCTCGACGCCGGCGGTGGTGAACGCGGTGGTGGACGCGCTCTCGCACCTCGGCGTGCGTCACCTCGATCCGCCGCTCACGCCCGAGCGCGTATGGCGGGCGATCCGCGATCGCTCCCCCTGACGGGTGCCTCGGGCCTATCATCGGGTGTGGCCCGCCGCCCGCTGGCTCTGGTGCTCGCGCTCGGTTTGCTCGCCGTCGGCTGCGGTGGGGGGATCCGGGAGACGGCGGGCGTGCTCACCTCGCCCCCCGTCCCGACGCCCACACCTTCGGAGTCGACCATGCCGTCGCCGACCCCGACGGGGGAGCCGCCCATCGAGGTGCGGATCCCGGCGGCCGGCGGCGAGATCCGCAGCCCGGTCACGGTGGCGGGGTCCGCGGACGTGTTCGAGGCCACGGTCAGCATCCGGATCCTCGACGAGACCGGGCTGGAGCTCGCGGCTGGATTCGCCACCGCGACCTGCGGGAGCGGGTGCCGCGGCCGCTACTCGACCGAGCTGTACTTCTTCGTCGATCGAGCGCAGCCGGGGACGGTCGAGGTGTTCGAGTCCAGCGCTGAGGATGGATCCGAGCTGTTCCTCGTGAGGATCCCGGTGACCCTCGTCCCCGGCGCGTGAGGGGCCGACCGGCGGTCAACGCTCCGATCGGGGCGCTGCTAGGCTCCCGAGCGCGATGCCCGCCCGCGACGCGATGCCCGCCCGCACCTCCCTGCCGGACTGGGAGCGGCGATTCCGGGCTCCGACCCGAACGCTGCCCGTCTGGGGATCGCATGCGCCTCAGCGGTCCGTCTTCCTGTCGGACGAGGACGGCTCGTTCCAAGCCTACGCGTGGGACCTCGCCGCCGGAACGATCCGACGGGCCACGGACGAGCGGGTCGGCGTGGCGCTGGCGACCGTCTCCGCCGACGGATCCGAGGTCGTGTGGTTCTCCGACCCGACCGGGGACGAGTCCGGTCGGTGGTTGACGGCGCCGTTCGATGGCGGGGATCCGCGCGAGCTCCTGCCCGGCGCCCCAGTCGGGTGGCCGGACGGCCTGGCGGTCGGGCGGCACGTAGCGGCGGCGGTCCTCGCGGACCGGGAGGGGTTCGGCGTGTACGCCTCGGAGGACGGGGGCGCGGTCCGGGAGATCCACCGGGAGCCGGAACAGATCTCGATCTCGGGATCCGACCTGCATCTGGAGGGGTACGGGAGGGCCGGTCTGTCGGCGAACGAGACCCTGCTCTGTCTGGAGGTGGCCCGGGAGGGGGACACCATCCATCGTGCGCTCAGCGTGCTCGACGTTCGAACCGGCGCCGCCGTCGGCGAGCTCGCCGACGGGAAGGGGTTGGGCGTGTCGGCGTTCGCATGGTCGCCGGTTCCGGGCGACGAGCGGGTCCTGATCGGGCACGAGCGGTCCGACTTCCTGCGACCGGCCGTGTGGGACCCGACCTCCGGCGAGCGCGTCGACGTGGAGGTCGACCTGCCCGGGGAGGTCGTCCCCGTCGACTGGTGGCCCGGCGCCGATTCGATCCTCGTCGGACACCTGTTCCGGGGACGGTACGGGCTCTACCGGCTGGATCTCGGAACCCTGACCCTGACGGAGATCCCGCACCCGACCGGCGAGGTGCACGGCGCGCGGGTCCGGCCGGACGGGCGGGTCTGGATCCGCGTCTCGAGCGGCGATCGGGCATCGCGGGTCCTGGACGATCGCGGCCGGGAGGTGCTCCCTGCCCCGCCGGGGGGCCTGCGTGAGGGCAGGCCGTACCGCGAGTGGCTGTTCCACAACCCCGCGGGGGACCAGATCCAGGGCTGGGTCGCGACCCCCGATGGGGAGGGGCCGTTCCCCACCTACCTCAAGGTCCACGGGGGCCCCAGCTGGCTGTACCTGGACACGTGGTGGCCCGACGTGCAGATGTTGCTGGATCACGGGTTCGCGGTCGGGATGGTGAACTACCGCGGCTCGATCGGGTTCGGGCGAGCGTTCCGGGACCACATCGTCGGCGACATCGGGTTCCCCGAGGTCGAGGACGTGGTCGCCGGCGCCGACGACCTGGTGGCTCGCGGCGTGGCGGACCCCGCTCGCATGGTGATCGGCGGTTGGTCCTGGGGCGGCTACATCACGCTCCTGGCCCTGGGGACCCGCCCCGACCGGTGGGTCGCGGGGGTGGCGGGCGTGCCGGTGGGGGACTACCTGGCCTCCTACGACGACTCGGCCCCGGCGATCCGGGCGTACGATCGATCGCTGGTAGGGGGGACGGTCCACGAGCGGGAGGACTTCGTCCGGGAGCGCTCGCCGATCACGTACGTCGACCGGGTGCGGGCGCCGGTGCTCGTGCTGGTCGGCGAGCACGACACGCGCTGCGTGCCGGGCCAGGTATACGCGTACGTCGACGCGCTCCGGGCCGCCGGTGGGACCGCCGAGCTGTACTCCTACGAGGCGGGACACAGCTCCTACGTGGTCGACGAGGAGGTGCGTGAGTGGGGCACCGTGCTCGAGTTCCTCCGCCGGACGGTGCTCAGTCGCCGCCGGTGACGTAGTTGCGCCATCGCCCGTGCTCGTGGATCGCCTCGCGCGGGCCGATGCCACCGCCCGACGACGCCATCGTCGCGCACGTCCGTGAGCACCATCTCACGAGCCCAGGCGCCCGGGCCCCGCTGAGGTTCCGCCGGGTCCGCTACCAGCGTCCGCGCAGGCGCTCGGCCTCGGCCACCCGCTCGACCGCGATCTCGTAGGCCGCCTCGCGGTGCGTGATGCCCTTCTCGTTCGCGCGCGCGAGGACGGCGTCGGTGGCGGCGTTCATGAGCTCCGCCAGCCGCTGGTTGACCCGGTCCTCCGTCCACCGCTCACGCTGGAGGTTCTGGACCCACTCCAGGTAGGACACGACCACGCCTCCGGCGCTCGCCAGGATGTCGGGGATCACGGTCACGCCGCGCGCCTTGAGGAGGTCGTCGGCCTTCGGTGTCGTGGGGTAGTTCGCCACCTCGAGCACGAGGTTCCCGCTGACCAGGTCGGCGTTGTCCTCGCGGATGTGCTCCTCCATCGCCGCGGGAACCAGCACCTCGCAGTCCACCCCGATCAGGTCCTCTCCGAGGATCGTGTCGGCGTGCTTGAAGTCGATCACGCTGCCGGTGACGCGCTTGTGATCGAGGACCGTGCGCGGATCCAGCCCCTCCGGGTTGTGGATCCCACCCTTGCTGTCGGAGACGGCCACGACCCGGTACCCGGCGCGATCGGCCAGGAGCGCGAACCAGGTGGCCGCGTTGCCGAAGCCCTCGACCGCGATGCGGATCTTGTCCCGCGTCCAGCCCCGGTGGTGGGCGATCCGGTCCAGGCACAGGAACCCGCCTCGGCCGGTGGCCTGCTCGCGCCCGAGCGAGCCGCCGAGGGCGATCGGCTTGCCGGTCAGCACGGCGGGCGTGTCGCCGTACATCCGACCGTACTCGTCGACCATCCACCCCATCTCCCGGGCGCTCGTGTTCACGTCGGGGGCCGGGATGTCGGTGGTGGGGCCGATCACGGGGGCGATCTCCCGGACGAACGCACGGGATAGGCGTTCGATCTCGCCATCCGTCAGCAGCTTGGGGTTGACGCTCACGCCGCCCTTCCCACCGCCGAAGGGGATGTCGAGGAGGGCGCACTTCCATGTCATCAGCGCCGAGAAGCACTTGATCTCGTCCAGCGAGACCGTCTCGTGGAAGCGCAGACCTCCCTTGAACGGACCCCGCGCATCGTTGTGCTGGACGCGGTAGCCCTGGAACACGGCCGTCACGCCCTCGTCCATCGGGACCCTGACCTGCACCGTGATCTCCCGCCGATGCGCCGCCAGCACCGCACGGATCGACGGCTCGAGGTTGAGCCGGTCCGCAGCGGCCTGGAAGAAGCTCTCCACCGCCTCCGAGGCGTTCATCCCCCCTCCTTTCGCAGCGAGCGCGCGGAGGGAATCATGGCATCCGCGCCTCCGCGGCGGGACGACCGCTAGACGACCCCCTCGTCCAGCATGGCGTCGGCGACCTTGACGAAGCCGGCGATGTTCGCCCCGGCCACGTAGTTCCCGGGTTGCCCGTACTCGTCGGCCGTCCGTCGGACGCTGGCGTGGATCTCGCGCATGATGCCGCGAAGACGCTCGTCCACCTCCTCGCGGCTCCAGGAGAGCCGCAGGCTGTCCTGGGTCAACTCGAGCCCGGAGACCGCGACACCGCCCGCGTTCGCGGCCTTGCCGGGGCCGTAGAGGATCCCCGCCGTCTGGAAGGCTTGCACCCCCTCGGGCACGGTCGGCATGTTCGCGCCCTCGCTGACCAGGTACACCCCGCCGCCCAGCAGGTTCACGGCGTCCTTCTCGTCGATCTCGTTCTGGGTCGCGCCGGGGAACGCGCAGTCCGCCCTGACCTCCCACAGGGGGTTCGAGTCCGCCTCCGGGTCGACCGGGGTGAACGTGGCTCGGGGGAACGTCTCCACGTACTCCGCGATCCGGCCACGTCGGACGTTCTTCAGCTCCTTCACCCACGCGAGCTTCTCACGGTCGATCCCGTCGGGGTCGAGCACGAAGCCGCCAGAGTCCGACAGGGTGACCGGTGTGGCCCCCAGGTCCAGGAGCTTCTCGATCGTGTACTGGGCGACGTTCCCCGCGCCGGACACCAGGCAGACCTTGCCCTCCAGGGCCTCGCCGCGCGTGGCGAGCATCTCCTGCGCGAAGTACACGGCGCCGTAGCCGGTCGCCTCGGGACGGATCAGCGAACCGCCCCAGTTGACGCCCTTCCCCGTGAGGACGCCGGTGAACTCGTTGCGGATCCGCTTGTACTGGCCGAACAGGTAGCCGATCTCGCGGGCACCGACGCCGATGTCGCCGGCGGGGATGTCCGTGAACTGCCCGATGTGCCGCTGGAGCTCGGTCATGAACGACTGGCAGAATCGCATGACCTCGCCGTCGCTCCGCCCCTTCGGGTTGAAGTCCGATCCGCCCTTGCCGCCGCCCATCGGCAGCGTGGTGAGCGCGTTCTTGAACACCTGCTCGAAGGCCAGGATCCCCAGGTTCACGCTGGGGTGGAACCGGAGACCACCCTTGTATGGACCGATCGCGCTGTTCATCTCCACCCGATAGCCCCGGTTGACCTGGATCTCCCCGCGGTCGTCCACCCAGGGGACGCGGAACTCGATCACGCGCTCCGGCTCGATGATGCGTTCGAGGATCCTCTGCTCGCGGTAGACGGGGTGTCGGTCGAGCACCAGCTCGACCGACGAGGCGACCTCGCGAACGGCCTGGTGGAACTCGGGCTCCCGCGGGTCTTTCGAGACGACGGTCGCCATCAACCGCTCGACGTATCCGCTCATCGACGGTCCTCCTGCTCGTTGGCTCTGTGGCAAGACTGTCAACGGCGGTCGCCCGGGAACAGGCCACCAGGCCCACCCCGTGCGGGCCGGGTGGCACGAGCGCGCGGGCGGACGTCTGAGTCATTGGCGAGGAACACGCGCGTAGACTCGGCTCGTGAGCGTGTGGCTGATCCTGACCGCCATCCTGATCGGTCTGGCGATCGCATGGCTGGGGATCACGGCCCTGCGTGCGGCCTCCGGTGTCGGGGCGCCTGCCGGGCGCTCGGGGGTCGAGGATGTGGAGGAGCTGGAGGTCTTCCTCGTGTGCCGGGAGTGCGGGACCGAGTTCAGGCTCACGCGCCTCGGCGAGCTCCAGATCCCTCGCCACTGCGGCGAGCCGATGGAGATCGTCCGGGGGCCGACCGGTTGACGGATGGCCCGAGCGCAGCACAGCGCCGCCACCAGGGCTTTCACCGGTTCTCCACAGGTGTGGAGAACCGGTGTGGGAAATCACATCGGTGTGATCCCAGTCACCGCCACTGCGTGGCGGCGGCGAACCCCGCGGCGATCACGCCCAGGCCGATCCAGAGCCAGTGCTGCTGGGTGCCGCCCGGCGTGAGATCCATGTAATTCAGGACGATCACCGTCACGCCGACGAGCATCAGCCCGAGGACCAGGAACCCGTACCAGCGGGGGCTCTCCTTGGGGCGCTTCTTCTGGGGTGGGGGTGCATAGGGCCGGGACGAGCGCTTCTGACGCTGACGGGACCTGGGCATGCTCCGATGTTACCCGGGGAGCAACCGCAGGGACCGCAGGGCCGCCGCCTCGACCGCCGGTCGGGTGAGTGGCGCCGGCCGGAGCTCACCGCCGACCCACAGCGGAGCCTGGTCGTTCCAGTGATCGGAGGCGGGATCGCCCGACTGGCCGGTCGGGAGCACCGCCATCGTCCGATCCTGGTCGGACAGGTCGGCCACGGTCCGCCAGCTCGGGACGACCACCGCCTCGAACCCCTCCCGTCCGTCGAAGGCAGCCTGGAGCACCGTCTGTTCGTCGCCCCCCAGCTCGTGCTCGGCCGCGACGAACACCTCGTCGAGCCCGGGCATCCGGGCGAGCGGGTGGGCGAAGCGGACGTGGTGCAGCGCCCCCCACCGCCACGCCGAGCGGTCTGGTCCCAGCCGTTCTTCGAGCCCGGCAAGGGCGTCGTCGAGCGCGTGGAGCAGCAGCTCGTCCCATGTGCGGAACGGTGACCACCCCGGCGGGTCGTCCTGCAGGAGGGTCGGGAGCGCGAGGCAAGTGAACGCCTCACGCCACACGAGGTATCGGTCGCGGATCTCAGGATCGCCGAACAGCCTGGGGCCGATCGCCGAGAGCCAGGCTTGGTACAGGGCGGCGGGAAGCGAGCCGACCGCCAGATCGCCGTCCCAGCCCCGGAGCTCGCCGAGCGCCCACCGGCCTCCCTCGCTCTGGGGCTCGACCCGGATGAGCCGGGGCAGGAGCGCGCGTGCCGGCAGCGAGACGGTGTCGGTCTGGATGTGCGCCATGTCCTCGGGCGTCAGGGCGTCCTCGGCCTCGAGCAGCTCCAGGATCCGCCGGGCGCGGAAGGCCGTGTGGAAGTCGCGCCCGATCAGGTAGGGATAGGAGGCCTCGTGCATCCGATGGTTCGCCGTGATCAGGTAGTCACGCTCGGGGTCCTTGGACCAGGGCAGCTCGTCGTACGGCACGAAGCCGTCCCAGTCGTGCGCGGAGTTCCAGCCCGGGACCGGAACCGTTCCATCGCCAGCCCGTCGGATCGGGTACCGACCGGTGCACTGGTACCCGATGGTCCCCTCCACGTCCGCGTAGACGATGTTCTGGCCCGGACAGGAGAGCCCTCGCAGGGCCTCCCGGAAGGCCTCGAAGCTGGAGGCTCGGACGACCTCGACCAGGGTCCAGGGCTCGAGCAGGCCGTCGGCCGCCGTCCAGCGCAGCGCGAACGTTCCTTCGAGCGAGGCGAACTCGCTCCCGGCGAGGTCGACCGCCACCGACTCCAGGATGGGTCCGTGTCGGGTCTCTCGCACCTCGAGCGGCACGGTTGAACCGCCGCGGACGCCGATCTCCTCGTGCCGGACGGCGAGCGGCTCCCACCGCCCGTCGCGCTCGGCGGCGGTCCCGTCGGCGCTCAACCGCTCGCGGTAGAGGTCCTGGACGTCGCCGCTCACGTTCGTGATCCCCCAGGCGTGGTGTGGCGTGCGGCCGATCAGGATCCCGGGCGAGAACGGGAAGGCAACCCCGCGAGCCTCGAAGTCCCCCGCACGGAGATGGAGCTCGTACCACGCGATGGGCTGCTGGGTCAGCAGGTGCGGGTCGTTGGCCAGCAGGGGCCGGCCGCTCGCGGTCCGCGACCCGGACACGACCCAGGCGTTCGAGCCCTGGCCACGGGCGCGGGGCAGCGCGTCCAGCAGCCGGCCGCCGAGCGCGCCTGCGGCGAGCTCTGGTGGATCGTCGGGGAGGGGTGGCAGGAGCGCCGACGTCGCTTCGGCACCAAGCCGGTCGGACAGGAGCCCCCGGAGGAGCTCGTGGTCCCAGTTGCCCGAGAGTCCCCAGGCCGCATAGGCGAATGCCGCGGCCCACCCATCGAGCTCGTCGGGCAGCTCGGGGGTCGCGGCGAGGATCGCGTACTCCACCGGCGGGGCCGGCATCGCGGCGATCCAGGCGTGGACGCCCGCCACGAACCGCGACGCCATGCCGAGGGATCGCTCGTGCCATCGTTCGACCTCCCGTGCTCCGATACGCCCGAAGCCCACGGTGCGCGCGAAGCGATCGGCCGGCAGGGTGAGGTCGCCGAACAGCTCCGAGAGCCGGCCGCTCGATGCCCGGAGGATCAGGTCGATCTGGAACAGGCGCTCCGAGGCGGTCACGAAGCCCTGGGCGAACCACAGGTCATCCAGCGAGGCCGCGGACACGTACGGGATGCCCCAGCGGTCCCGGAGAACCTCCACGGGCGCGGCGAGTCCGGGAACCGCGAGCTCACCCTCGACGGGTGGGAGCGCCGCCGAAGCGGCCGCCAGCACCTCCTCGCCCCAGCCGCCCACGGCCGGCAGCCTACCGCGGAACCGGCTTGAGCCCGCGCCGTCCGGCCTGGGATGATGCCCCCGCCATGACCGAGCACCGGCCCTGGTTCGGGAGCTACCCGCCCGAGGTCTCGCGGACCCTCGAGCCGTACCCCGACATGTCGCTGTTCGGCCTCCTCGAGTCGTCCGCACGCAAGCACCCAGATGCCACGGCCATCCGATGGTTCGGCCGGACGATCCGGTTCGCGGACCTGCTGCGGGAGACCGAGCGGTGCTCGGCCGCCCTGGCCGGGCTGGGCGTGCGGCCCGGGGATCGGATTGCCCTGATCATGCCCAACTGTCCTCAGTACGTGATCGCGTACTACGCGGCGGCGCGCCTCGGCGCGGTCGCCGTAGGCAACAACCCCCTGTACACCAAGCGGGAGATGGAGCATCAGCTCCGCGACTACGGCCCGAAGGTCGTGATCGTGCTCGACCTGCTGTACCGGGACTTCGCGAGCCTGTTCCCCTCGCTTGGGGTGGAGCACGTGGTTGTGGCCGGACTGCAGGAGTACATGCCGTTCCCGAAGAAGCAGCTCGCGCAGGCGCTCCGTTTCAAGAAGATGCAGCGTGAGCAGGGCAAGCCCTGGCCCCCGGTGCCCTCGGGCGCGCCCGTCCGGCGGTGGAAGACCTGGGTGCGCGGTGCGGGGCCCGTCCCGGTCGCGGCCCACGTGGACCCCGGCCGGGAGGCCGCGGCGTTCGTGTACACGGGTGGCACCACCGGCGTGAGCAAGGGGGCCATGATCTCCCACCGCAACCTGGTGGCCAACGCGATGCAGGGCGCCGCGTACCTCGGGCTGCGCGAGGGGGAGGAGGGGTTGCTGGGGTCGCTCCCGTTCTTCCACTCCTTCGGCATGCTGGTGATGAATGTCGCGATCCTCGTCGCGGGGAAGCTGATCCCGATCCCGAACCCGCGGGACCTGCACCTGGTGTTGGAGGAGATCCACAACGAGAAGCCGACCTTCGTCCCGGGCGTCCCCAGGCTGTTCACCTCCCTGAACGAATCGCCGCTGGTGGCCAAGTACGACCTGCGGTCGGTCCGGGCCTGCATCTCGGGGGGGGCGCCGCTGCCCACGGCCGTGGCCACGCGGTTCGCGGAGATCACGGGTGGCGCCACCCTGGTCGAGGGCTACGGGCTCACCGAGGCCTCGCCCGTCACCCATGCGAACCCGCTCCACGGGGAGCGCCGCGCGGGCTCGATCGGGCTGCCTGTCCCCGACACCGACTGCAAGATCGTCGACCTGGAGAATCCCGACCGCCAGGTGGGGCCGGGCGAGCGGGGGGAGCTGTGCATCCGCGGTCCCCAGGTGATGCTCGGCTACTGGAACCGCCCCGAGGAGACCGCGCGGACGGTCATCAACGGATGGCTCCACACGGGGGACGTCGCCGTTATGGACCCCGACGGGTACTTTCGGATCGTGGATCGCCTGAAGGAGCTCGTCATCGTGTCCGGGTTCAACGTGTATCCGAACGAGGTCGAGGAGGCCCTGTACCACCATCCGAAGATCTCCAAGGCCGCGGTGATCGGGGTCCCGGACGAGCGGACGGGAGAGGCGGTGAAAGCCTTCATCGTCCTGAAGGAGGGCGAGACGGCCACGGCGGAAGAGATCATGCAATGGGTCCGCGACCCCTCGAACGGCCTCACCGGCTACCGGGTGCCTAAGCTGATCGAGTTCCGGGAGTCGTTGCCCGAGACGATGATCGGCAAGGTCCTGCGCCGGGTGCTGATGGAGGAGGAGCGCCGGAAGGCGGCGGCGGGCACCTCCTCCCCGTGAGCCCACTGCCCGCCGACCTCGGGGACGGCGCGATCCTCCGCCGCCTGCGGATGGACGACATCCAGGCGCTCTGGGGAGCCGTCGAGTCCGAGCGCGCGCGCGTCGGTGCCTGGATGCCCTGGGTCGAGGTGACACGCACGATCGAGGAGGAGCGCGGCTGGCTCGAACGCGTGGTCGCGGACGAGCGTGGTCTCGAGGGATGTGGGGTGTTCCTGGGCGAGGAGTATCTCGGTGGGGTGGGGCTCATGCCGGACGCGTGGGGCATCGTCGGGGAGATCGGGTACTGGATCCGCTCCGACTTCGAGGGGCGGGGGTTCGTGACGCGGGCGGTCCGTGCGCTCATCGACATCGGGTTCGGGGAGCTTCGCCTGCACCGCATCGTGATCCGTGCCGGGGTGGACAACGCCCGGAGCCGGGCGATCCCCGAACGCCTCGGGTTCTCGCGGGAGGGGATCGCCCGCGAGGAGGGGCGCGGCTCGGGCGGCTTCTACGACCTCGTGGTGTACGGGCTCTTGGAGAAGGAGTGGCCTCGCGCGTGATCGGGGCCGTGATCTTCGACCTGTTCGGGACGCTCGTCCACGAGTTCCCTCGCGCGGACTGGGAGGCCTGGCTCGAGGTGAGCGCGGCCGCGATGGAGGCCGACCCGGAACGGTTCCGGCGAGCCTGGGAGGCCACGGCGGTCGAACGCCAGACGGGCGGGCTGGGGGACATCGAGGAGAACCTGCGGACGGTGGCCGCCCGGGCGGGTGCCTGGCCGACCGGTTCCCAGATCGCGGAGGCGCTGGAGGCTCGCGCCGCCCTGTACCGGAAGTGGTTCGTCCCCCGGCCCGGCGCCGGTGAGGTGTTGGCGGAGCTCCGCCGCCGTCCGGTGCCCACCGCGTTGATCAGCATGTGCGCCCCCGACACCCCGCCGCTGTGGCTGGCCTCGCCGCTTGCCGGGAGCGTCGATGTCGAGGTCTTCTCCTCCGAGGTCGGCCTGCGCAAGCCCGATCCGGCGATCTACCACCTGGCGTGCGAGCGGCTGCGCGTCGAGCCTGCGGACTGCCTGTACGTCGGGGACGGGAGCTACGGTGAGCTCACCGGCGCGGCCGCGGTCGGGATGCGAGCGGTGCTGCTCCGGGACCCGGCGGAGGCGGAGACCCCAGCGCTGCGCCCGCACCCGGATCCCTGGGAGGGGGAGCGGATCGAGCATCTGCGCGAGGTGCTCGCGATCCTGGACGAAGGGGACGCGGCGCGCATGGCCTGACGGCCTTCTACCCGTTACGGAAGGACGTCCACTGCTCGCGCGGCCTCCAGCGCTCGCTCATGCTCGTCCCCGGCGAGCCCGCGGAGGGGGGCACGGACATCAGGCCCTACGGGAACGCCGCGGGCGCGGAGGATGGCCTTCAGGGCGGCGAGGAACGGCACCGCGCCGAGCAGACGGCGGAGGGTCACCACGTGCTCGTGGGCCTCCTCGCTCCGCCGGTGCACGAGATCGGTCACGATCTCGGGGAACGCGGTGGCCAGAGCGCTCACCGTCCCGACCGCACCGTGCTCGAACCCCTCCAGGGTGAGCGGCTCCGAACCCACGAACAGATCCAGGCCCTCGACCAGGTATGGCTCGACCGCGCTCCACGGCGTGTCGGAGACCTTCATCCCGACCAGGTTCGGGGACGCCTCGTGGAGGCGCCCGACGACCTCGACCGGGATCGGGTACCCCGAACGGCCGGCGAACTCGTAGACGTAGAACGGCAGGGGATCGGCGGCGGCCGCCGCGGAACGCAGATGCACGAACAGCTCCTCGGCGTCGAGCGGGAAGTAGGGGGGAGCGATCACCGCGACCGCGTCGGCGCCGACCTCCCTCGCGTGGGCCGCGAGGGCCATCGTGGCGGCGGTGGTCTGCGCTCCGGCGTGAACGGCGATCGCGAACCCGTCCGGGCGGCTCGCCATGTACGCGTCCACCACTCGCCGGCGCTCGTCCACCGAGAGCAGGATCCCCTCACCGGTCGTGCCGCAGGCCAGCACGCCCTGGATGCCGCCGTCGGCCAAGAAGCGCGCGAGGGGGCCGATCGCCGCCTCGTCGATGGCCTCGCCACCCTCGGCGAGCGGTGTCACCGCCGCGGCGATCGCGCCCTTCAGCACCTCAGCCCCGTCCGCCGACCGCGTCGACCAGCTCGCGACAGAAGTCGGGGATGTCATCCACGACTCGGCCCCAGACCAGGTTCCCGTCGCGGAACGCCGGCTCGTCCACCCAGGTCGCGCCGGCGTTCACCAGGTCGTCCCGGATCCCGAGGCTGCCGGTGGCGCGTGACCCCTCCACGATCCCCGCCGAGATCCCGACGAGGCCGGCGTGACAGATGAGCCCCACCACCTTCCCCTGGTCGTGGATCTTCCGGACCAGGTCGGTCACGGCCGCGGACCGGCGGAGCTTGTCCGGAGCCCAGCCACCGGGGACGACGAGCGCGTCGAACGCGTCGGGCGCCACGTCCCGCGCCGAGACGTCGGTCTCGGCCTCGAGGCCGTGCTTGCCGCGGCACCGCTTCCCGGCCTCGGTCCCCACGATCGCGACCTCCGCGCCCTCCTCGCGCAGCCGCATCACCGTCACCCAGAACTCGAGGTCCTCGAACCCCTCCTCGAGCAGCACGGCGACGCGGCGTTCCCTGAGGCGCTGTTCCACCGACCCACCTCCGGCTCACGACTCTAGCAAGACCGGTTCGTCTCCCGGTGGGTGAGGGAACAGCTCTCGCGGGAGGGACCCGGTCGCCAGGGTGAAGGGGAACCCCCCGGGCGTCTTGGGCCCGAACGGTCGCTTCTCCGTGATCTTCGACGACGCTCGGTCGAGGCGCTGGCCTGACCGCTCTCCGGGAGTTGGGTTTGGCTTCGGCCTGGCGGGGTAGGCGACCGGTATGGACCTAGAGACCGGCGAGGGTCTGAAGTGCCCCGTTTGTGGCGAAGGCGTGCTGTCCGACGTCGCCTACGCGAACCGCGTGATGAGCAGCTTCGCCCCGCACCAGGATGCGGACGCTCGCGAGGTCCGCCGGTATTCCTGCGGCCACGAGTGGGTCGGCGCCGCCCTCGGGACGGTGGCGTCCGAGGAAGTCACCGTGGAGCGCCGCGCTTCGGAGGACACGGTGGAGCCGGTCGACGGCGAGGACGCCGAAGGCCACGGCTGACCACCGTCAGGGGACGATCTTCGAGATCGGCAGCTCGAGGATGTCGGTGGCGCCCTTCGCCTTGAGCAGCGGGATCAGCAGGTTGACCTGCGACTTGTCCACCACGGTCTCCACCGCGTGCCCCCCCTCCTGGAGCGAGGACACGGTGGGCGACTTCATCGCCGGGAGCACCTCGAGCACCGGGGCCAGGTCCGCGGCCGCGACGTTCAGCTTGATCAGCACCTGCCCCTCGGCCCGGAGGGCTCCGAGGAGCAGGGTGACGACGTCGTCCATCGCCGCGCGTACGTCCGGGTCGGAGGCCGTCTCCCGGTTGGCGATCAGGACCGGCTCGGAGGTCATCAGGGTCTCGATGATCTTCATCCCGTGCGCCCGGAGCGTGCTGCCCGTCTCCGTGACATCCACGATCGCGTCGACGATCTCGGGCACCTTGGCCTCGGTAGCCCCGAAGGACCACACGACGTGGACGTCGATCCCTAGCTCATCGAAGTAACGCTGGGTGAGGCGCTCGAACTCGGTCGAGATCCTGGATCCGGGCGGCATCTCATTGGCGCCGTTCGCCGGGTGGTCGGTCGGGACGGCCAGGACGACCCTGGTGCCGTGCCCGGTGCCGCTCTTGGCGTACGCCAGCGACGTGAGGATCTCGATGTCGGCACCGGTCTCCGCCAGCCAGTCCTGCCCGGTGATGCCGATGTCGAAGAGGCCGTCCTGGACGTAGACCGGGATCTCCTGCGGGCGCAGGAGCGAGACCCGTTCGATCCGGTCGTCGTCGATCCGTCCGTGGTAGTCGCGCTCGGAGCTGCGGATGACGCGCAGGTCGGCGTCCTCGAACAGGCGCAGGGTCTGCTCCTCGAGCGAGCCTTTCGGGATGACGAGCTTCAGCATGGGCGGCGAGTGTAGCCGGTCACGGATGGACACCGGGTGGGCCAGGGGCGATAGCCGGGTCCCTCCCCCTCCCGGACGCGGTGATCGCCGACTTCCTGGTGGCGCCCACGCCTCGATGCGTTCCGACCGGATGCCGAGCCGGGGTCGTGGCTTCTACCGGGCGTACTTCCGGCGGCTGGAAGTCGTCGCCCCCTCCCGGTCCTGACGCGTCACCGCGTGACGGCTCGGAAGAAGCAGGACCGCGCGCCGGTGTGGCAGGCGGCACCCACCTGGTGCACGCGGACGAGCAGCACGTCGCCGTCGCAGTCGACCCGGATCTCCTCGACGTGCTGCACGTGCCCGCTCGTGTCGCCCTTGCGCCACAGCTCGCGGCGGGAGCGGCTCCAGAACACGGTGCGCCCCTCCTCGAGCGTTCGCCGCACGGACTCCTCGTTCATCCACGCGACCATGAGGACGTCGCCGCCCTCCGCTTCCTGGACTACCGCCGGGATCAGGCCCCGGTCGTCGAATCGCAGCTCGTCGATCTCGACGCGCTCCATCAAGCACCTCTTCGAGTGTGAGGCTCGTTCAGCTCGACCTTCCCGCCGTCCGGATCCGGCACGGGGCCCCGGGCGGCCCGGGGCATGTCCTCGAGGTCGCTGCACACGCGCGTATCGGTCGGCTTCGCGTGGTCACGTGAGCCTCACCGGGAGCCCTCGCTGGACGAGGTACCGCTTCACGTCGGCGATCGTGAGCTGTCCGAAGTGGAACCGGGACGCGGCGAGGGCGGCGTCCGCTCCCCCCTCGGTGAGAGCCTCGGCGAAATGCTCGACGTGGCCCGCTCCGCCGCTCGCGACGACCGGAACCCCGACGGCTTGACCGACCGCCCGGAGGAGCTCGACGTCGTAGCCCTCCCCGGTCCCGTCCTGGTCCATCGACGTGAGCAAGACCTCGCCCGCGCCTCGGCGGGCCGTGGCCTCTGCCGCCCACCCCACGGCCTCCCGACCGGTCGGCGTCCGTCCGGCATCGACGAACACCTCCCACCCGCCGTCCCGGCGCTTGGCGTCGATCGCGATCACCATGCACTGGGTCCCGAACCGGTCGGCGCAGCGCTCGAGCAGCTCCGGGTCGCGGACGGCCGCGCTGTTGACCGCCACCTTGTCCGCGCCGGCCCGCAGCAACGTCCGGACGTCCTCCTGGCTCCGCACACCGCCGCCCACGGTGAGTGGGATGAACACCTGTTCGGCCGTCCCGGCGATCACGTCGAGCGTGGCCTCCCGACCCTCGACGGTGGCGGCGATGTCGAGGAACACCAGCTCGTCCGCCCCCTCCGCGTCGTAGCGCGACGCGAGCTCGACCGGGTCCCCCGCGTCCACCAGGTCGACGAACCGGGTCCCCTTCACGACCCGCCCGGCGTCGACGTCCAGGCACGGGATCACCCGCTTGGCCAGCGTCATCCCGTCACCACCTCCGCGAGCACGAGCGTCCCCGCGTGGATGGCCCTGCCCACCACCACGGCTTCGAGCGAGAGCCTGGACAGCGTGCGGACGTCCTCCGCCGTCCGAACCCCACCGCTCGCGATCACAGGACGGTCGGTGAGCTCGAGCACGCGCCGGTACAGCTCGAGGTCGGGTCCCTCGAGCGTGCCGTCACGCGCGATCGACGTCACCAGGTACCTGGGCGCCCCACCCTCCTCGAGCGAGGCGAGGGCCTCCTCGAGCCTCGGTCCCTCCTCCCGCCAGCCGTGGGTCCGGAGGCGGCCGTCGCGGACGTCGAGCGCCACCACGATCCGAGGCTCGAACCGCCGCACGGCCTCCGCCACCAGGTGGCGATCGGTCGCGGCGGCGGTCCCGAGGATCGCCCGGGCGGCGCCGTCGGTGAGCGCGTCGTCGATCGCGGCCACCGTCCGGAGGCCACCGCCGACCTGCACCGGGACGGCCAGGCTCCGACAGATCTCCTTCACGACGTCGCGGTTCGACCCCTCTCCGGCCGCGGCATCCAGATCCACGACGTGGAGCCACCGGGCGCCCTCGGCCTCGAACCGCCGGGCGACCGCAACCGGATCCTCCCCGACGACCGTCTCGGCCGACAGGTCCCCGCGGACCAGCCGAACGCAGCGCCCGGCTCGAAGGTCGATCGCCGGGATCACGATCACGTGCCGACCTCGCCCTTCACGCCCCGGCCTCCAGTACGAAGGCCTCGTACAGCTGGAGCCCTGGCTCACCCGACTTCTCAGGGTGGAACTGGGTGGCGAACAGGGTGTCGCGCGCGACGGCCGCGGCGAACGGGCGGCCGTGTTCGGTCACGCCCACCGTGGTGTGGGCGTGCACGTCGGGTGCGAACGAGTGGACGAAGTAGAAGCGGGTCCCCGTGGGGACGTCGCGGACGTAGGGATGACGCTCGGTCCACCGGACGACGTTCCACCCCATGTGCGGCACCTTCACCCGCGACGGGAACCGGCGGGACCGGCCCTCGAAGAGGCCGAGCCCGGGCGTGGCGTCCTCCTCGCTGCCGTCGAAGAGCACCTGCATGCCCACGCAGACGGCGAACACGGGTCGCCCGCTCGTGACGAACCCACGGATCGCGTCGTCGAGACGGCGCTCGACCAGGTTCCGCATGCACGCGCCGAAGTGCCCGACGCCCGGCACCACGAGCCCGTTGGCGGCGAGCGCCCGCTCCGCGTCATCGGTGACGTCGGGCTTGCCGCCCACGTGCTCGACCGCGCGGGCGACGCTCCGGAGGTTCCCCATCCCGTAGTCCAAGATCGCGATCGTCACAGCGTGCCCTTGGTGCTCGGGATGCCCTCACCCACCACGCTGACCGCGTCGCGGAGGCACGTCGCGAGCGCCTTGAACTCGGCCTCGACCACGTGATGCGGCGATCGGCCGCTCACCCGGCGCACGTGGAGGGTCATCTCGGCCGCGGTCGCGAACGCGCGCAGGAAGTCCTCCGTCAGGCCGGTGTCGTACGTGCCGATCGTTTCGGCCGGGACGTCCACCTCGTGTACCACGAACGGCCGGCCCGACAGATCGAGCGCCACCTCGACGGCCGCCTCGTCCAGCGGAACCGTGATCGAGGCGAACCGCCGGGTCCCCGCCTTGTGGCCGAGCGCCTGGTGCAGCGCCTGGCCCAGGGCGAGCCCCACGTCCTCGACCGTGTGGTGGCCGTCGACCTCGAGGTCGCCCTTCGCCACCAGGGAGAGGTCGAACCCGGCGTGGACGCCGAGCTGCTGGAGCATGTGGTCGAAGAACGGCAGACCGGTGTCCGCGCTCGCCGTGCCCGAGCCGTCGACCTCCAGCTCGACCCGGACGTCGGTCTCTTTCGTGACGCGCTCGACCACCGACGAACGGCTCATGCGAGGACCTCCTCCAAGGCGGACAGGAACCCGTCGACCTCCTCCGAGGTGCCGGCCGTGACGCGCAGGCAGCCGGGCACCTGTTCGGAGAAGTCACGGACGAGGACGCCGCGATCGAGCAGGCCGCGCCAGACGGCGGCGGCATCCCCCGGGGGACGGAACAGGACGAAGTTGGCGTCCGAGGGGAACGCTTCGACCTCGAGACGGGGCAGCTCCCCTAGGATCCGGTCGCGCTGCGCGCGGACCGCATCCAGGATCGCGAGCGCCTCCTCCCGGTGGTCGAGCGCGACCAGGCCGGCGGCCTGCGTGAGCGCGCTGATGTGGTAGGGGAGCCGGACGCGACGAAGATCCTCGATCGCTTCTGGGTCGCCGAGGCAGTAGCCGATCCTCGCGCCGGCCAGGGCGAATGCCTTCGAGAAGGTGCGGACGATCACGACGTTCGGGGTCGCCGCGAGGAGCGAGATGGCGCTGCGACCCCCGAACTCGAGGTAGGCCTCGTCCACCACGACGAGCGCGTCGCCTGGTGCCGCGAGCTCGCCCACGACTTCGATCGGCTGCGAATTGCCGGTCGGGTTGTTCGGCGAGCAGACGAAGATCACGTGCGGCTCGAGTTCGATCGCTCGCTCGACGTGCTCCGAGCCGATCATCCAGGGCGGGTCGAGATGCACGGACGCGACCTCGCCGTGCGTAGCCCACGTGAGGCGCGGGTGCAGCGCATATGTCGGCTCGAACAGAGCGGCGCACCGGCCCGGCCCGCCGTAGGCCTGGAGCAGCTGCTGGATCACCTCGTTCGAGCCGTTCGCGACCCACGTCCCCTCGACGACGTGGTCGTTCAGGGCCGCCAGGCGCGAGCGCAGCTCGACGGCCTCGCGGTCCGGGTACCGGTGCAAGGTCTGTGCGCGGACGGCCTCGGCGAGGTCGTCGCGGAACCCATCCGGCAATGGGTACGGGCACTCGTTCGTGTTCAGGCGGATCGGGACGTCGAGCTGGGGGGCCTGGTACGGCTCGACGTCACGGAGCCCGGGGCGCGGGAGCGCGGGGCTCACGGTCGGCGTCCCCCATCTTCGGCGCGGACCTCGACGGCGCGGGCGTGGCCCGGTAAGCCCTCGCTGCGGGCGAGCTCCGCGATCTCCGGCGCGAGGGCGACGGCCGCGTCGGGGGAGATCTCGACCACCGACATCACCTTCACGAAGTCGCTCGCGCGAAGGCCGCTCGCGAACCGTGCGGTTCCGGCCGTCGGAAGCACGTGGTTCGAGGCCACGCCGTAGTCACCGAACGGCACGGGCGTGTGGGCTCCGAGGAAGATCGCACCGGCGTTCCGTACGCCGTTGGCGAACACCTCCTCCGAGCTCACCGCGAGCTGGAGGTGCTCGGGGGCCAGGTCGTTCACGACCTCGACCGCGTGCTTCCGGTCGACGACGAGCACGGCGCGGGCGCCCTCGAGCGCGCTCACGACGATCTCGCGTCGCGCGGCCCGGAGGACCTCCATCTGCAGGTAGCGCTGGACCTCGCGCACCAGTTCCTCGTCGTGGCTCACGAGCGTCGCGACCGCATCCGGGTCGTGCTCCGCTTGCGCGATCAGGTCGACCGCGAGCCACCGCGGATCGGCGTCGGGATCGGCGACCAGCACCAGCTCCGTCGGTCCGGCGAGCCCGTCGATCCCGATCACGCCGGCGAGCTGGCGCTTGGCCTCGGTGACGTACACGTTGCCGGGCCCCACGACCTTGTCCACGGCCGGCACCGAGCCGGTACCGTAGGCCATCGCGGCCACGGCCTGCGCGCCGCCGACCTTCACCACGCGCGTGGCGCCGGCCGCCCGCGCCGCGTACAGGACCTCTGGGTGGATCGAGCCGTCCTGCCGTGGCGGCGTGCAGACCACGATCTCCTCGACGCCAGCCACGGTCGCCGGTGTCACGGTCATGGCGATCGAGCTCGGGTAGACGGCGCGGCCCCCGGGGACGTAGCAGCCGACCGCGCGGATCGGGCGGACCCGCTCGCCGAACCGCACGCCTCCTCTCTCGTCCTGCCACTCGATCGGAAGCTGGCGGCGGTGCAGGTCCGCCACGCGCGCGATCAGCGCGTCGACGCCCCGGCGGAGCCCATCCGGCACGCCGTCGATCGCAGCGGCGAACTCGTCGGGCGAGACGACCACCCCACGGTCGCGCAGGTCGGCCCCGTCGAACCGCAAGGTCAGGTCGAGCAGCGCGTCGTCCCCCTCCTGGCGGACGCGCGCGAGGATGCCGCGGACGGTATCGGAGACGTGGGGGTCGATCTCGAGGTGCCGGGGCTCGAGCCGCTCCCTCCGCTCCCGGAGGTCGAGGATCTCGAGCACCTAGTGCTCCTCGAGGGCCTCGTGATGCGCCGGGGCGGCCGCGCGCTCGGCGTGGCGGTCGCGGACGAACAGGATCCAGCCGCTCGCGGACACGAACGCCGCGGCGGCGATCAGCAGCCCGAGGGCCAGCAGGAACGTCGCTTGACGGTCCATGGGGACCGACAGGGTACCCGAAGTCCCTGGTCGCGAGCGAGCGTCGGGACTCAGCCGGGCCTTACGGCCCGACGCCGGGCCTCGGCTCGGCGCTCGGCCTCGAGGCGCTCGAGATCCACGTCGCTGACGTCGACGTGCGTCATCGCGCCGGCGATCGCGCGGTGTCCGGCGACCTCGGCGATCAGCCGGTGCATCTCGTGCGCCACGCGCCGGTACGTCGGATGGCCCTGGGGGGAGCTCCGGAGCTCGATCAGGTGCATCGCCTCGCGCGCGTTCATCTGCATCACGAAGCGGATCCTGTAGGCCATCGAGACCGCGTACTGCGCGACTTCCTTGCTCGCGGCCGCGAACAGCGTCTCCCACGTCTGCGCCGAGTCCTCCATGATGCCGTGCCACGCGTCCTCGAACCCCGAGTCGACGATCTCGGCCGGCGTCTCGTAACCGTGCATCGGCGACAGGCGCTGCCATTCGAGCGTGAGCGGGCGGTGGCGCTGGAGGTCGCGGAACGCCCCGTAGTCGCAGAGGACGTCGAACCGGTAGTCGGTGCGCTCGAACGCCCGACCAGGCTTGTGGCGCCGGTTGCTCCGGTCGCCGACGTACGCGCGGAGCACGTCCGTCCGCTCGCCGTGGCTCATCCCGCGGGCGAGCTCCCGGCACCGCGCGTCGGGCAGGTCCGTCGCCGCGTACAGGGCCGCCGCGACGACCTTCTCCTCCCCCTCGGGGTCGAAGTCGGTGAGCGTGACGAGCTCGGTCGGGCCGGGGGCGACGTCCTCCGTGTACCTCGCCGCCGCCCCGAGCGTGCGCTCGCGCGCGTCCTCCAGGTAGCGGGACCAGGCGATCCCTCGATCGGGGAGGTCCACGCGCCTGAGGAACGCCGGGATCACCTTGCGGAGCTCCGTGAGCATCAGGTCCGCGTACCCCCGCACCTCGGCCAGCGGATGCGCGCGCATCCGCAGGAGCATCTGCTCGTAGCTCTGCCCCGTCGCGTACACGCCGAGGTTCGAACGCGTGCCGGCCGGGAGCAGCACGCGCAGCGTGTCGCAGGTCTTGGCCGTGATCGTCGAGCGGTAGATGGTATCCGAGTCGTTCGGGTCCTTCGGGAAGCGCTGCCGGAACAGGTCGGCCACCGGCTCGAACATCCGGCCGTATGCCCGGAACATCTGGTCTGCGAAGGTCCCGTAGCGCTCGAGGGCCGGCGTGCCCTCGAGCTCGGGCGGGACCGTGAGGCGCCAGCGGCCGCCCGGCCGGTCGTCGTAGCGCATGTACCGGGTGGACTGCTCGAGGTAGGCCGCCAGCCGCCCCCATTCGATGGTCTTGGCGAGGAGCTGCGAGGCCTGCTCGCACGCGAGGTGGACCCCGCCGAGCTGGGCAACGGAGTCGTCGCCGTACTCGAAGAACACGTTGTCGTAGAGCTTCTCGGCGCGCTGCACGCCGACCTCGCTCGTCGCCCCCTCCGACTCCACGTCCTCGGCGAACTCGTCCAGGAAGAGCCGGCGGAGCGACTTGGTGGTCCGTGAGTACCGCGCGAACAGCGCCCCCTTGACGACCTCGGGCAGGTTCACCAAGGCGAACACGGGCCCGTCAAGGTTGGTGAAGTGGGGCGCGAGCCGGGCGCGCTCCTCGTCCGTGAAGTCCTCGTGGACGAACCAGAGGCCCGCGTCAGCCATCGTCCCCGGTGGGCCCGGTCGGTCCCGTCGGCCCGGTGGGCGCCGGTTCCTCCCCCGCGTACAGGGTCACGGTGGAGCCGGCCGGGACATCGGTCCCTGGCGCCGGATCCTGCGCCGCCACCTTGTTGCCCAGCGGGCAGAGCGGGTTGACGGGTCTGGTCTCGCTCGAGATCACCGGGTTCAAGCCTTCCTTCCGGACCTGGTTCTGCGCGGCGTTGAAGCTGAGGCAGGTTACGTTGGGGACCTCGACCGCGCCCGCGCCGGTGGACACGATGATCGTCACCTCCGACCCGAAGTCCGCTGACGTGCCCGCGGGCGGGTCCGTTCCGATCACGTCCCCCTCGTCGATCTCGTCGTTCGACTGGTCCTCGAAGCCGGCGACCACGAACCCGAGCGCTTCGAGCTCGGCTTGCGCCTGGTCGGGGGAGAGGTTCTCCACCGAAGGGATCGTCACGGAATCCGGCGCCACCAGCACGGTGAGCGTGACCTCCGTGCCCGCCTCGACCTCCTCGTCCGGCGCCGGGTCCTGGTCCACGACGGTGTTGGGGATCTCGTTCTCCGGCTCCACGATCTCCTGCTCGACGATCTCGTCGGCGACGATCAGGCCCTCCTCCTCGAGGGTCGTGCGGGCCCGGTTGAGGCGCTCGCCGATCACGTTCGGGACCAGGACCACCTCCGGGCCGGTCGGCCCGGGCTCGTCCTCGAGCAAGCCCGTCGCCAGGAACCACAGGACGCCACCCAGGATCCCCAGGATCAGCAGGGTCACCAGGACCGGGATCCACCAGCGGCCGCGCTCCGGCTCTGGCTCGTACGAGGGCGGGAGGACCTCGGTGCGCGTGGCCGGCGCCGGGCGCTCGAGCACCTGGGTCGCGCCCGTCGCGGGCAGGACCGGCGTGGCCTCCACCGGCAGGCCCCGGCGCACCCGCTCGAGGTCGGCGCGCAACTCCTCGGCCGAGCCGTACCGGTTGTCCGGGTTCTTCGACAGCGCCCGGAGGATCACCGCGTCCAGGTCGGGCGAGACGTCGGGGTTCAGCTGCGAGGGGGAGAGCGGCTGCTCGAGCACCTGCTTGGAGGCCACGGTGACCGGCGAGTCGCCGAGGAACGGCGGGCGTCCCGTCACCATCTCGTAGAGGACGCAGCCGAGCGAGTAGAGATCGGACCGCGCGTCGACCGGCTGCCCCTGCGCCTGCTCGGGCGAGAGGTACGAGGCCGTTCCCAGCACGGCGACGGTCTGTTCCACCGTCTCGGTCGCCGAGGTCATCCGCGCGATCCCGAAGTCGGTCACCTTCACCTCGCCGCGCGCGTTCAGCATGATGTTGCCGGGCTTGATGTCGCGGTGGATCACGCCCTGCGCGTGGGCGGCTCCCAGCGCCCGGCACACGTGCTCGGAGATGTCGATCGCGCGATCGGGCATGATCCGTCCGCCGCCGGTCAGGTACTCGGCGAGGGTCTTGCCCTCGACGAACTCCATCACGATGTAATGGACCCCGTCGTCCGATCCGGTATCGAATACCGAGACGATCGTCGGATTGCTGATGCTCGCGGCGGCCTGCGCCTCGCGCCTGAACCGCGACACGAACCCCGCATCCTCGGCGAACTGCGGGGCGAGCACCTTGATTGCGACGCTGCGGCCGAGCACCGTGTCGGTGCCCTGGAACACCTTGGCCATCCCGCCCCGGCCGAGCTCGCGCTCGACGCGGTAGCGACCCCCCAGCATCACGGGCTGATCGATCTCGAGATCCTCCTCCGTCGTCAGGTGCCCAGGGCGGCCTCCAGGACCGCCCGCGCGATCGGTGCGGCCACCTGCCCCCCCGTCGCTTCGCTGCCAAGGCTACCGCCATCGAGCACGATCACGGCGACGGCGATCACCGGAGCCGGCGCCGGCGCGAAGCTCACGAACCACGCGTGGGGGTCCGCTCCCTCGCCGTGTTGGGCGGTTCCGGTCTTGCCGGCGACCTGCACGCCTGAGATCCGGGCGGCCGTCCCGGTTCCGTTGTCGACGACCTCGACCATCATCCGCGTGAGCGCCTCGGCGTTCGTCGGCGAGAGGGGCGTGGAGAACTCCTCCGGTTCGAACTCGGCGATCACCCGGCCCGTGGGGTCGCGCATCTCGGTGACCAGGCGCGGTCGCATCTGCACGCCGCCGTTGCCGATCGCCGCCGCGACGAGCGCCATCTGGAGCGGGTTCGCGGCCACGTCCTGCTGCCCGATCGCCGAGAGCGCGATCGCTGGCGTCCGCTGCTCGAAGGTCTCGGGGGCCGGGAACACGCCCGAGACCCACGGGATGTCGAACGGCACCAGGTCCTGGCCCGGTTCCTCGGTGAAGCCGAACAGCCGGGCCTGCTGCGCGAGCGCGTCGGCCCCGAGCTCCAGCCCGATCTCGCCGAACGTGACGTTGCAGCTCACGCGGAGCGCGACGGCGAGCGTGATCTGGCTCGCGCCGCCGACGCAATGTGCGCCGCCGAAGTTCTCGAGCGTCTCGGTCGTGAGCGGCAGCTCGAGCTCGCGAGGGTTCGGCCAGGTGGACTCGGGGCCGAACCCGTTCTCGAGCGCTGCGGCAGCCGTGACGATCTTGAACGTCGAGCCCGGAGGGAACAGCTCGTCGCTCGCCCGAGAGACGAGCGGCTTGTCGGGGTCCGCGTTCAGCTCCTCCCACGTCGGGCGGACCACCTGCGGATCGTGTGAGGAGAGCGGGCTCGGGTCGTACGTCGGCTCGGCCACCAGCGCGAGGACGTCACCGGTCGACGGGTCGACGGCCGCGATCGCGACGTCGCCCGGCTCGGCCGCCGCGGCTTCCTCGGCGGCGGCCTGTAGATCGGGGTCGATCGTGGTGACGATCGTGGCGCCCTGCTTGTCGCGGCCGAGGACGAGATCGGTGAGCGTCTGCGGGAGGAGCTCGGCCGCATCGCCGGCCAGGTAGTCGTTGTAGGCCGCCTCGAGCTCGGTCCGGCCGAAGACGAAGGAGTAGAAGCCGGTGATGTGCGCGTACCGCGGCCCCTGCGGGTACCGGCGCTGGTACCGGAGCTCGCCGGCGCTGCGACGGCTCGAGGCCAGCACGGTGGTCCCGTCGCGGGCCAGGATGCTGCCGCGGTCCACCTCGTACTCGGCGATCAGCTGACGTTTCGCGTTGGCGGGGTCGTTCGCGATCCGATCGGCGGCGAAGACCTGGAGGTAGTTGATCTGCGTGAACAGCGCGAGGAACAGGATCAGCAGCGCGGCGCCGAGGCGACGGATCTGGCGGTCCACCTCAGCCCACCCCCCGCACCTCGACCGGGCCGGAGGAGAGCCGGACGAGGAGCGCGAGTAGGACGAAGTTGGAGACCAGGCTCGAGCCGCCGTACGACATGAACGGGAGCGTCACGCCCGTGAGGGGGATGAGCCGGGTGACGCCTCCCACGATCACGAACGCCTGGAGGGCGACGATCGTGGCGAGCCCCGTCGCGAGCAGCGCCCCGAACCCGTCGGTCGGGGCGAGCGCGCGTCCGATCCGCAGCCCCTTGCCGATCAGCACCACGAACAGGAGCAGCACCGCGGTGGTGCCGAGCAGTCCGAGCTCCTCCCCGATCGCCGCGAAGATGAAGTCCGTCGGGGCGAACGGGATCAGGCCCGGCGAGCCCTGCCCCAGCCCCGTCCCGACCAGCCCGCCCGTCGCCATCGCGAACTGCGCCTGCGCGAGCTGGCCGTAGCCCTGCTCGAAGACGTTCGCGGGATCGAGGGCGTTCAGCCAGACGTCCACCCGGAGCTGCACGTGGTCGAAGAGCGCCCACCCCGCGTACGCCCCGGCGGCGAACAGGAGAAGCCCGATCACGAGGTAAGCGGCTCTGCCGGTCGCCACCCAGATCATCACCACGAAGATCCCGAAGTAGAGGAGCGAGGCGCCGAGGTCGCGCTGGAAGAACAGGATCGCGAGCGAGGCGCCCCAGGCGAGCAGCACGGGCCCGAGGTGCTTGGCCGACGGGAGCCGGAGGGGGCCGAGGCGGGTGGTGGCGACCCGGAGCAGCTCGCGCTTCTGGTCCAGGTACGAGGCCAGGAAGACGACGATGAGCACCTTCCCGATCTCGGCGGGCTGGAACCCGAGGGGACCGATCTCGACCCACAGGCGGGCCCCGTTGATCGTCTGCCCGATGCCGGGGACCATCGGCAGGAGCAGCAGCACGAGGCCGAGCAGCCCGATCGTGTAGGTGTAGGCGTCGAGCATCCGGTGGTCGCGCACCACGACCAGGGTGGCGGCGAACGCGAACAGTCCCACCACGATCCACGTTGCCTGCTCGGCGGCCAGGCCGCCCGAGAGGCGGAAGATCATCGCGAAGCCCAGCCCCACCAGGACCCCCGCGGTCGGGAACAGCGCGGGGTCCGCGTTCGGCGCGAACCGGCGGATCACAACCAGCGCGGCGAGGTACCCGAGCGTGAAGATGGTGGCGTACAGGCCGAACGTGGCCGGCAGCCGATCACGCTTGCCGTACCCCGCGATCACGTAGGCCCCGACGGCTAGGATCAGCGCGAGAACCGTGAACGCGATCGCGGGCAGCAGCGGAGCCCGGTCGGTACGGGCGGCGGTCCGGCTCACGAGCCTCCCGCCGCGGCGCGGGCCACGTCAACCCTGATGCGCTCCACGATCTCCTCGGCATCCTGTCGGTCGGCGGCGGTGATGCCCTCGTCCAGGTCGCGGTAGATCTCCAGGGCCATCGCCTCCTCCGCGTCGACCGGCGTCTCGACCACGACCGAGTGCAGCTCGATGCCGGCGACCTCGGCCGGCACCCCGCGGAAGATCGCGACCTGCCCGTCGGACACGCCCACGTACCACTGCGAATCGAGGAACAGCCGCACCCCGACGAGCCCCACCAGGATGGTCGCGACCACGATCCCGACGGTGATCGCCAGCCGGATGCGGTTGCGGGCTCGGGCGGGCGGCCGCGGCACGGCCCCCGGCTCCGGGGGCGTCGGGGGTGCCCACCCAACCGTGGTCGCGGTCGATGGCGGGTCGTCCCCCGTGCTCTCCTCGAGGTCCAGGATCACCACCGTGATGTTGTCCACGCCGCCGGCCGCGTTCGCCTCGTTCACGAGACGATCGGCCGCCTCCTGGGGATCGGCGATCTGCCCCAGGATGTCCCGGATCCTCGCCTCCGGGAGCATGCCCGTCAGGCCGTCCGTGCACAAGAGCAGCCGGTCGCCTCCACCTACCTCGACGACCGCCTCGTCCACGCGGACGGCCGGGTCGACCCCCAGCGCGCGCGTCAGGATGCTCCGGTGCGGATGCGTCTCCGCCTCCGTCTCGGTGATCTCGCCTTCCTCCACCATCCGATGCACGAGCGTGTGATCCTCTGTGAGCCGTCGGAGACGTGCGCCTCGGAACAGGTAGGCCCTGGAGTCACCGACGTGGGCCACGCGGACGTGAGTCCCCTCGAACAGCGCGGCGGTGAGGGTGGTGCCCATGCCGGCGACCTCGCGGTCGAGCTGCGAGCGCTCGAACACCGCACGGTTGGCCCGCTCCACCTGCTCAGCGAGCGTCCCTGTGCGTTCCTCGAACAGGCGCTGGATCGTCTCGAGCGCTACGCGTGAGGCGACCTCGCCCCCACGGTGGCCACCCATCCCGTCCGCCACGGCGAACAGGGGCTCCTCCACCAGGAGGGAGTCCTCGTTCCCCTCCCGCACCCGTCCGATGTCGGAGGTCGCGCCGATCCGGATCCTCACCGGCGGAGCTCCAGCAGGGTCTTTCCCACGCGCACGACGTCGCCCGCGTGCACCTCGACGGGCGAGGCGACCCGTCGGTCGTTCAGGAACGTTCCGTTCGTCGAGCCCATGTCCTCCACGAACCAGCCCCCGTCTCGTCCGACCAGGCGCGCGTGCACCTGGGAGACGTACGTGTCGGAGAGGCGGATCGTGCAGGACGCGCCCCGGCCGATCTCGACCGATCCGGAAAGGCGGACCGAACGCGGCGGATGTCCGTCGGGCTCGTGCACCAGGACCTGCGTCGGAGGCTTGCCCTTGGAGGGGGCGGCCGCGGCGGCCGAACGCCCTGTTGCCCGCTCCGCTCGGCGCCGACCGACCACGTCGACCGCGACCGAGCGCACCGCGCGGAAGACGAAGAAGTACAGGAGGACCAGCAACGCGTACTTGAGGACCGAGAGCGCGAACGGAGACACCTCAACCCCTCCGGAACTCGAGCAGGGTCTCGCCGATCGTGATCCGGTCGCCGTCGTCCAGGATCCGCTCCTGCACCGCCTCGTCGTTCACGAGGGTGCCGTTGGTCGATCCGAGGTCGGTGAGGACGTACTCGCCGTCCGCGTGTCGGATCCGGGCGTGCTGACGCGAGGCGCCGGGATCGCTTACCACGATGTCGCACTCGGGCAGGCGGCCGAGGGTGATCGGGCCCGTGCCCAGTCGGAACGTCCGTGCGTCGCCCTCGCGCTCGTACAGCGTCAGGCTCGCGGCCTCAGAAGGCTGCGGCGCGAGCTCCTCCTCCCCCTCGACGAAGGAGGCCTCGCAGGTGAAACGCCCTTTCGACAGGTCCTGGTCGATCAGGAGCTCGACCTCCGGCGGCCCGACCAGGCCCCAGCCGCGCTCGGTCGCGGTCTCGCGGACCACGCGCTTGAGCTCCGCCGCCAACGCGTGCTCGGCCTGCTCGAACCGTTGCCCGTCGTGCTCGGAGACCGACAGCACGTACCGGTTCGGCGCCCAGACCTCCCGGACGCCCACCGTCCGGTTCGCCTCCATCTCGCGCATCACGCGCTTGGCGAGCTCGACCGGTTGCAGGCCGGACCGGAACGTGGTCGCGAAGAAGCCCTCGACCAGGTTCCCGAGGCGGCGCTCGAAGTCACGGAGGATCGGCACGTCGAGATGCGTTCGCGCAGCTAGCAGCCGTCGTTGCCGCTATCCTACCGGTCCGCCGTGCCTCGCACGCGCCTGGCGGGTCGGCCGGGAGGCGCTGCTACGATGTGTGACCCCACGGGCGAGTGGCGGAATTTGGCAGACGCGCAGGATTCAGGTTCCTGTGAGGGCAACCTCGTGGGGGTTCAAGTCCCCCCTCGCCCACCCGCAGCCATTCCACCCGATCGACCGATCGCGCTGGAGCGTGTCGCGCCCCCGCGAGCATCGCGAGCCCCAGCGCGATCGGGAGCAGGATCTGCGTGCCGTCGTCGGGATCGCTAGTGGGCGGTGCCCGGCAGCACGGTGATCGTGCCCTCCATGCCCGCCTCCCGGTGTCCCGGGATCGAGCAGTAGAAGGTGTACGTGCCCGGGATGGCTTCGAACGTCCCCTCCACGGTCTCGTTCGCGCCCATCACCAGCTGGACATCGAGCTCATCGATCGTGAAGTCGTGCTCGAACGCGTCCTGGTTGGCGATCGCGAGCGTGACCTCCCCCTCGGCGACCTCCAGGTCGCCGGGCGAGAACCCCGTGATCGTGGCATCGACCGACACCGGCCCCTCCTGCGCGCCGCCGTCGTCCGATCCGCCCTCGACCACCGCAGGGGTGGCGCCGTACCGGAGCACACCCGCGGTGAACGGATCACCGAACACCGGGTAGGTCGCCGGGGCGGCCTGCGCATCCGCCGCCACCTGGAGCACGCCCACCGCGCCGAGCCCCGTGTACGCGAACGAATGCGTGACGAACGGGTACAGCCCCTCGTCGGGGATCCTGAGCTCGAACATCGTGCCTCCGCCCGGCGGGACGTTGTAGGTCTGGACTCCGTTCAGGGCGTTGGTCGGGTTCCCGTCCGCGTAGACGTGGTCGAACAGCGCGCCGATCACGTGGAACGCGTTCGTGAGGGTCGGGCCCGCGTTCATCACCCAGATCCGGATCAGCTCGTTCGGGCGCGCCTGGAGGGGTGCGTCCAGGTACCGGTTCGCCATCCCGTCGAACACGACGTGCGTCGGATCGGCGGCCTCCATCTTGGCCACATCACCCGTGTACAGGGCGTCGGGTCCCGGCTCGTCGCTGGCGTAGAACTCGCTCGACGTGAGCACGAACTCCCGGGCCGGCTCCAGGCCCTCGGGCTCGACGATGATCGCCCCGTACATGCCGTTCGCGATGTGATGCAGCACGGGGGGGACCCCGCAGTGGTACATGAACACGCCGGGGAACCTCGCGACCCAGTCGAACGTGAGCGTCTCGCCGGGGGCCACGGGCTGGTAGTTCACGTTCCACGGCGTCTGGGCCGCGTGGAAGTCGATCGAATGCGACAGGCCGAGACCCGACTCGTTCGTGAGGGTGAAGCGGACCGTGTCTCCGAGCTTCACCCGGATCACCGGACCCGGGGCCGTCCCGTTGAACGTCCACACCTGGTAGTCGACGCCATCGGCCAGGGTCTGGGTCGTCTCCCCGGCCACCAGATCGACCTCGACGATGTTCCCCGTCCCCTCGCCTTCCAGCCGGAAGGCCTCGGCGACGTCGGGAACCTCTGGGCTGGTGGTAGCTCCCTCGTCGCCACCCCGGGCGATCGGTCGAACCCAGGTCAGCCCCACGATCAGCAGCGCGACCTGGATCATCGCTCCCACCGCAAGCACCCTGCGCATCGTCCCCACCCTTTCCATAAGTTCGGCACTAAACGTTCGGGTTAGTCTGGCCGGGTTGGCAGGTGCGGCAAGGGGCCGGAGGTCCCGGTCGCACAGGGCCGACCGGCCTTGGTGCGTTCGTCAGGGCCGACGGGGTTCGAAGCGGCGGAGGAGATCGGACGGGTTGGGGCGGACGGGCCGACGGAGGAGAGGTGCGCCGGCCCGTCCGCGTCGCCCTCCCGGTGGGGCAGGAGGTAGAAATGTACAGTAATCTACTCAACGTCAGGTGGCAAGCCCAACGTAGGGTAGACTCCCCTCGTGGACCTGACCCTCACCCGCCGGGGCGACTACGTGGTCCGAGCGGCGATCAGCCTCGCGGCCGCCTGGGACGGGAACGGCGCCTACCGGAAGATCCGGGAGATCGCCGGCGAGATGCGCCTGCCTCCGAGCTACACGCCGCAGCTCCTCGGCGTGCTGGCCAAGGCCAGGCTGGCCGAGGCCAAGGCGGGTCGGGACGGCGGGTACCGGCTGACCCGGCATCCCGACGAGATCTCCCTCCTGCAGGTGATCGAGGCGGCTGAAGGGGACCTGGTCTCCAGGCGCTGTCCCCTCCGGGGCGGCCCCTGCCGGTGGGACGACGTGTGCGCCCTCCACCCCACCTGGAGCAAGGCCTCCGAGGCGATCCGCGCGACCCTGGCCGGAACCTCGTTGCTGGAGGTCGCGCGGGTCGATCGCCACCTCGGGGAGGGTGGGAAGATCCCCCTGCCGCCGGCCGGGCACCGGCGAACCCCCCACCGCCACCGCCCCCGTCGCTGATCGGGGCGGTCAGGCCGAACGGCACCTCCCGGCCGGGGCGTCCGGCCCTCTCCTCCCGCCCCCGACGGCGGTACCAAGGGACGAGGAGGCGAGACGGATGGCTGGATGGCAGGGCTTCCAGCAGTGCCCGGGCTGTGGCCTGGACCTGCTCACGGGTGAGGGGGTCCGGGGGTGCGCCTGGGGCGACTGCCCCTACCTCCCGGACGATCTGCGCATGACCTGTGACTACTGCATGTTCAACTTCCTCACGATGGAGGGCAATCCTCCCTGCGACGCCCCGATGACCTGCGATCACGCGAAGGAGCCGCTGGCGCACGTGGAGAACCTGCGTCGGTGGGCGGCCGAGCAGGGTCGCGTAGTCCCCTAGGGGTCGAGCGGGGGGACGCGTTCGCGGGATCAGCCCGCCTCGCTCGGATCCGATGGCTCCGACGCGCCTCCGAGGAGCCGCAGGTCGGGTAGCTCGAGCGGATCGCCCGGACGGGAGCTGGGAGCGACCTCCTGTCCGACGAGCAGGCGGAGGAGGTCCGGGAGATCCACCCGACGTCTCCCCGTGCCGTACCCGACGGCCTCCAGCCGCATCGTCGGCAGCTCCCCGAAGCCCTCGACGGTCGCGGCCAGGATCGCCGCGCCGGTCGCGGTGGTGAGCTCGGCGGCCACCCCGCGCGAGAACAGGGGGGCGCCGCGCAGGAGCTCCAGGACGGTCGGGGAGGGGATCGGCATCGCCCCGTGCTCGGTCCGCGCCAGCCCGAGACCCGTCGGCACCGCGGAGGAGAACACCCGGTCCACACCCAACGTCGTCAAGCCGATGGCGGTGCCGACGACCGCCACGACGGCGTCGACGCCGGCGGCCGCCGGGAAGGTCACGGCCTCCAGCTCGCGACGATGGACGCGGGCTTCCGCCTCCGCCAGGCGTCGGAAGATGCGGTGCGCTAGCAGCAGCGCGTCCTCGGGGAGGTCCCCCGCGTCCAGCAACGCCCGCACGCTCCGGTAGGTCCTGATCACGCCCACCGCCGAGGTGCGCACATCGACCAGGGTGGCGCGGATCCCCTGCTCCTCGACCCCGGTCACGTCGAGCTCGAACGGGCCGAGCGGGAGCGAGGACAGATGGGTCCGGATCGTGTCGGGGTCCGCGCCGACATCGATCAGGGCCGCGAGCGCGGTGTCGCCGGTGATGCCGGCGATGCAGTCGAAGTAGGCCACGCGCATCCGGCAGGCCTCACCCGCGGTTCGTTCGACCGCGCGGTGCTCGATCGTATATATACTTCCGCCCTCTCGGGAAGCTGCCGGCCGGCGACCCTCGAATCGACGCCTGGGGACCGGATGACCTTCTCCATCGAAGCGCTCAGCCTGCTGGTCCTCGCCGCGCTCGGCCTCGGCGCCCTCGCGCTGATCCTGTCGGCGCTCTCGCAGGGACGACGTCGCAGCGAGCAGCGCGGACCGATCCAGATGGACGACGTGCTCCGCGGCGTCCTGGAGGGACACGCCCGACAGATCCAGCGGCTGGAGTCGGCTGTGAGGTCGCTGAACTCGACCGCGCGCCGACAGGAGGCGCTGATCCACGGCGCGGTGCGTCGCGTCGGGTTGGTCCGCTACGACGCGTTCGAGGACGTAGGAGGACGCCTCTCCTTCTCCTGCGCCCTGCTCGACGACCACGGGAGCGGGGTCGTGCTGACCTCGATCAATGGACGGCAGGACACGCGCGTGTACGCGAAACCGATCGGCGAGGGGAAGAGCCGCTACAACCTCTCGGTCGAGGAGGAGGAAGCGATCCGGCAAGCGCTCGCGGGACCCCGGGAGGCGGTGACCGCCACGTGATCTGGCGACGGGAGGACCCGGATGCGCCCGGTGAGGGGCGCCAGGAGACGAGGGGGCGACGGATGGCAGAGCAGAGCGGTGAGGTCACCATCGTCGGACAGGGAGCCAAGCTCGAGGGGACGGTGGTCTCGGCCGGCTCCCTCCGGATCGACGGCCAGGTGAAGGGACAGATCAACGCCGACGGCGACGTGATGCTCTCCCCGCAGAGCCAGGTCGAGGCCGACATCCGCGCGCAGAACGTCTCGGTGGCCGGGAGGTTCAACGGCTCGATCGTCGTCAAGGGGCGCGCCGAGATCGCCCGCGGGGGCCGCGTCGACGGCAACATCACGTCGAAGACGCTGGTCGTCGAGGAGGGCGCAGTCTTCCAGGGTCAGAGCATCATGGACCAGCAGAAGGCCCAGGCCCCCACGCCTCAGGCCGCCCAGGGCAAGGGCGAGGCGGCTCAGGCGCAGCAGGCCAAGGTCTAGCCCGTGCTCGACGTCAGGGCGATCCGGGAGGATCCCGAGCCGTTCCGTCGCGGCCTGGCCCGGCGCGGCCTGGCCGACGCGGTCGACGAGATCCTGCGGCTGGACGAACGCCACCGCTCACTGACCGCGCGGGTCGAGGAGCGCCGCGCACAGCAGAACCGCGTCTCCAAGGAGATCGGTGGCGAGCAGGGCGACCGGAAGCAGGAGCTGATCGCCGAGGCGAGCAGGGTCTCCGCTGACCTGAAGGAGCTCGAGCCGGAGCTCGACGAGGCCGAGCGGGAGCTGAACGGGCTGTTGGCCCGGACCCCGAACGTGCCGCACGACTCAGCGCCGGCCGGGTTCACCGACGAGGACGCGGTGGAGGTGCGCCGGCACGGGGAGCCGTCGACCTTCGACTTCGAGCCGCGGGACCATGTCGCCCTGGGCGAGCTCCTCGGCGTGCTCGACACCGAACGGGCGGCGCGCGCGAGCGGATCGCGGTTCGTGTACCTACTGGGGGACATCGTGCACGTCCAGTTCGCCTTGGTCCGCCACGCGCTCGAGATCCTGGCATCCAGGGGCTTCACGCCGGTGATCCCGCCGGTGCTCGTGCGCGAGGAGGCGATGTACGGAACCGGGTTCCTCCCGACGGACGAGCCCAACCTCTACGTGACGACCGAGGATCAGCTCTACCTGGTGGGGACCTCCGAGGTCCCGCTGGCCTCGTTCCACATGGGCGAGATCGTGGAGGAGGCCGCGCTCCCGTTGCGCTACGCGGGGTACTCCACGTGCTTCCGGCGCGAGGCCGGCACCTACGGCAAGGACATGGGCGGGATGTTCCGCGTGCACCAGTTCGACAAGGTGGAGATGTTCAGCTTCACGCGACCCGAGGACTCGTGGGCGGAGCAAGAGTTGATGGTCTCCGTCGAGGAGGAGATCGTGCAGCGCCTGGACCTGCCCTACCGGGTGGTGAACATCGCCGCGGGCGAACTGGGCGGCGCGGCCGCGAAGAAGTACGACCTGGAGGTCTGGCTCCCCGGTCAAGGGCGCTACCGCGAGCTCACGTCCTGCTCGAACTGCACCGACTACCAGGCTCGGCGCCTCCAGACGCGGGTCCGGCGATCCGACGGGACGATAGAGGCACTCCACACCCTCAACGGGACCGCGACGGCGGTCGGCCGCACCCTGATCGCTCTCATCGAGAACGGCCAGCGTGCGGACGGCTCGGTGGCGCTCCCGGCGGTGCTCCATCCATACCTGCCGGAGGCGCTCCGCGAGCTGCGCCCGCCGGGCTGAGCCCGGAGGCCGTTTCCGGGGCACGCTCGTCGCGTTCTGGCTGCCGCTGGCGGCCTACCGCCTGCGCGGGGCCGGCTCGGCCCGAACCCGGATCGCCAGGTCCCGGTATCGGCGCTCGAGCTCTTGGAGCTTGTGCTCGGCCGAACGCTGTCGGGTCACGTCGAGGGCGACCCCGTGCCAGAAGCGTGGCGTTCCGCCGGCGTCCCGGAGCAGCGTCGCCCGGCTGTGCAGCCACACGACGACGTCGTCCTCGCGGACGACGCGGAACTCCTCGTCGAACGGTTCCCCGGACTCCTCGGCGCGGGCGTTGGCGGCCAGGACGCGTTCCCTGTCCTCCGGATGCAGCATCCGGCCGAAGTGCCCCGGATCCGCCATGAGCTCCTCGACCGTCAGACCGAAGATCCGCTCCACCTGAGGGCTCACGTACACGAACCGCGCCTGATCCGGCGCCTCACCGGGGACCTCGATGTAGGTCATCGCCGGGATCTGCTCGACCAGCGTCCGGTACAGGGTCTCGGCCTCTCGGATCCTGGTCTCGGCCTCCTTGCGCCCGGTGATATCCATCATCACGCCCTGGAACAGGTCCGGTCGGCCGTCCGCATCGCGGCTGAGCAGCACTGCCTCGTCGAGGACCCACACGATGCGACCGTCCTTGTGCAGGTACCGGAACTCCATCGAGAACGGTTCGCCGGTGGTCTCCGAGCGAAGGGCGGCGGCGATCACCGCCGTGCGGTCGTCTGGGTGCAGACGCGACATCCAGAAGTCGGGCGTCGCGTGCCACTCGTCGACGGTGTACCCGAGCATCCGCTCGATCCGCGGGCTCGTGTAGAAGCGCGACCGGTCGGGTGGGGGGGAGCATTCCCAGACGTAGGTCACGGCGGGGATCTGCTCCGCCAGGAGACGTGACCGGTGCTCGGCCTCGCGCAGCTCCGCCTCAGCGCGCCGCCGCTCGGCGATCTCGAGGGACATGAGCTCGTTGGCTTCCTCCAGGGCGGCCGCGCGTTCGACCACGCGCATCTCGAGCTCGTCGCGCGCGGTGCGCAGCTCGTCCTCGACGCGCTTGAGCTCGGTGATGTCGAGCTGGACGCCCAACCAGTGTTGTGGGCGACCGGCGTCGTCCCGGACGAGGGTCGCGACGTCCCGGAACCACACCGGCCGTCCGTCGCTCGCGATCAGCCGGTATTCACGCTTCCATGGCTCCCCGGTCTGGTTGTGACGATCGTGGGCGTCGAGCGTGAGCTCGCGGTCGTCGGGGTGCAGCAGCTCGGTCCAGATGTCGGGCTGGTCCAGCCACTCCTGTCTGGTATAGCCGAGGGTCCGCTCCACGTGCGGGCTCACGTACAGGGTTCGCCGGTCGTCGTCGGGCGCCACCATGTACACGACGGCCGGCACGTTCTCCACCAGCAGCCGGTACCGGGTCTCGGATCCGCGGAGGGTCTCCTCGGTGAGCTTGGAGCCCGTGATATCGAAGACCACGCCCTGCCAGAAGAGCGGCTGTCCGTGCTCGTCCCGGAGCACGACCGCTCCGTCTCGGACCCAAACGACCGAGCCGTCCGGGCGCATGCACCGGTACTCGGACTCGAACCGATCCTGGCGCCCCATCGCCGCCGACCACTCCGCCATCACGCGGGCGTGGTCATCGGAGTGGATCGAGCGCGTCCACAGGTCGCGGTCGTGGAGGTACCGCGAGGGGGTGTGGCCCAGGATCGCCTCGACCTGCGGGCTCACGTAGAGCGTGCGCGAGCGGAGCTCGTTCGAGGCCACGTAGACGATCGCGGGGACCTGCTCGACGAGGCTCCGATACAGCGCTCCGGACGCGTCCAGATGCCGCGGCGGCTCGGCCGCGCCGCGATCGCGGTGGTCGGGGGCCGACATCGCCCCACATGGTGCCAGAAGGCCCGTGCCGGGGGAAGCGGGCGCGGAGGGCCGGCTGAGCTAGGCTCGCGGGCGGGAGGATGGCCGAGCGGACGAAGGCGGCGGTCTTGAAAACCGCTAGTCCCGCAAGGGGCTCCTGGGTTCGAATCCCAGTCCTCCCGCCATCCACCGAACGGCGCCCGATGGTGACCGGATCCGATCGCGGGATGCCTCAGCTCCCTGGTCGGGGAAGGAACGGGGTATGAGATCTCGCGCCCTGGGGATCCTCGGGCTGCTCGTCCTCGTCGGCGCGGCCGCCGACGCCGGTCGCGCCGCGGTTGGCTGCGTCGCCGCGGGCAACGGATACCCCGGCGGAGCCCGGTTCCGTCCTTTCCCAGGGGGACGAACCAGGAGATCGATCCGGATCGTCCGCGTCGCGCCGAGCTTGACCGAGGGCGTTCGCGCGGCTACCCAGTGGAGCGGTCGGCGCCCTTCGTCCCGGCGGCCCGACCGTCCGCGACGCGGCCGTCGGTGATCCGGAGCACGCGATCGAGGCGGGGCTCGACCTCCTCGTTGTGCGTCGCGATCACGCAGCAGGTCCCCAGGGCGGCGGCCGCCCCGAAGGCATCCAGGATCCGTCGGGCCGAGCCCGCGTCCTGGTGCCCGGTGGGCTCGTCGGCGAGCAGGAGCGCCGGCCGGAGCACGAGGGCTCGCGCCACCGAGGCGCGCTGCTGCTCGCCGAGGGACGTCTCCCGCGGGTAGCGACGCTCCAGGTGCTCGATGCCCAGCGCGGCCAGGAGCTCGTCGACCCGATCGCTCCCCCGCTCGAGCCGTGCGGTCAACCGGAGCGGATACCCGACGTTCTCCCGCACCGTGAGCTCCTCGAGCATGCCGAGCTTCTGTGGGACCACGGCGACCTCGTGCCAGGCGGGGATCGACGAGCCCACACGCTCGAGCGTCCCGGCGTCGGGACGCTCCCAGCCCGCGAGGACGTTCAGGAGCGTGGTCTTGCCCGAGCCGGACCGGCCCACCAACCCCACCAGCTCCCCGGCGCGCAGCGAGAGCGACACGCGGTCCAGCGCGTGCACGGCTTCGTCGCCGCGGCGGTAGGACTTGGAGAGCCCGATTGCGGTCACCACCGGCGTCGCCTCCGCCTCGACGTCAGCGACCGGTGGCGTGACTTGGGGTGCCCACCGGACGCCGCGGTCCGGCACGCCGCGCGGCGGGCGGGCCGCTCCCGGCTCGCCGGATCGGATGGGCGCTGCCCGTCCGCCGGGGCGCCTCCGCTGCACCCCGTGCTCGAGCTCGAGCGCCTCGTCGGCTCGACGCATCACCGCC
This sequence comes from uncultured Actinomycetes bacterium, assembly GCA_964640085.1. Taxonomy (GTDB): domain Bacteria; phylum Actinomycetota; class UBA4738; order UBA4738; family HRBIN12; genus CAZXFA01. The sequence continues at coordinate 100,388 of CAZXFA010000001.1, forward strand.
GGGTCGTGCGTGGCGAGCACGAACGTCACGCCGCGGTCGACGAGCGCCCTGATCGTGTCCAGCACCAGCCGCGCCGACGCCGTGTCGAGCTCGGCGGTCGGCTCGTCGGCGACGATCGTCTCCGCTCCGCCCATCAGGACCTCGGCCATCGCGGCGCGCTGCTGCTCCCCGCCCGAGAGCTCGCCGGGGAGGTGGTCGATCCGGTGGGCGATGCCGAGCGTCTCCAGGAGATCCTCCGGCGGGATCCGCGGTGGCCGATGGGTGATCCTGGCGGCCATCCGGAGGTGCTCCCCGACCGTGAGGTGTGGCAGGAAGTTGTCCGAGGGCCGCTGGAAGAGGTAGCCGACCACCGTGCGACGGAACCTCCGCAGATCTCGTCCCGAGGCTCGGTGCACCGGGGTCCCCCCGACGACCAGCGTGCCCTCGGTTGGCCGGTCCAGTCCCGCGAGCAACCGCAGCAGCGAGGACTTCCCGCTCCCCGAGGGCCCGATCACGGCGGTGAGGGCGCCGGCGGGGAGCTCGGCCGTGATGCCGGCCAGGGCCCGGACCTCGCTGGCGTCGGTGCGGTAGGTCTTCACGAGCCCGTCGGACCGGGCCGCGACGCCTTCAGTCCGCAAGTCGCATCACCTCACCCAGGTCGGCACGACGCGCGCGCACCCCCGTGAGCCAACCGCCGACGAGCGTCGCCAGGGCGAGCGCCGGAGCGAGCCACGCGACGACCGAGAGCGGGAGGACGGTGAGGGGCGGGGGTGGGACCACCTCGAGCGGGTCGAGCAGCGGGATCGTCAGGCGCGCCGCGACCACCCCGAGGACGGCGCCCGCGACGTACGCGGCCGCCAGGAGCGCGCCGAGCTCGGCCGCGACCGCGCGCACGTGCCCGCGCCCGTCCATCCCCATCCTGAGCGACAGGCCGTAGGTGACGATCTGCGACCGCTGCCGTGCCTGCAGGTACATCAGGGTCGCCACGATGACCAGGAGCGCCGCCGCGAGGCCGAGACCGTTCATCACCAGGAACGTGTCGATCACGGCCGAGATGTAGGGGATGTCCTTCACCTCGTCGGTCGTGAGCACCAGATCGGGGAGGTATGGGAGCGTCGCGAGCGCCTCGCGCGCGGCGTCGGGCGTGGCCCGGATCCAGAGCTCGGTCGTGGTGTCGGACGCGTCCAACGGGTTCGGGGTGCCTCCGAGGGCGGCCAACAACCGCTGTTCGTCCGCGATCACCAGGGGGCGGAGCGACGACATCCCCGGGAAGGCCTCCGCGTGACCGACGACCGCGATCGGGATCGTCTGCGTGCCCACCGTGATCGTCGAGGGATCCGGACCGTTCCACGCCGCCAGGATCACGCGGACCTCGGGGGTCCCGCCGCCGAGGAGCCGGCCGGTGAGCTCCTCCAGCGGGACCTCGGAGAACGAGGGGTCCCAGAAGGCGGCGTCTGCGAACGTCGCCGCATCGATGGTCAGCAGGTCGAAGGGCACGTCATCGCGGAAGGTTCCCGCCTGGAACGCCCGGCTCACACGCGTGAACGGCTCGCCGATCCGCTCGGGGACCACGTTCCCGTAGTCGATCCTGGCCTGCACAGCACTCCCGACGTACACGGCCGCCTTCGCATCGACCGTCGCCCGGACCGAACGCGTGAGGGCCTGCGCCTCGACGAACAGGCCGAGGCACAGCCCCGCGGCGGAGGTCACGAGGAGGGTCAGCCCGGCGGTACCTGCCAGCCGATGGATTGCGAGGAACGGGGCGGGTGACAGGCGGCCGCTCCGCCGCCGGAGCGCCACGAGCGCGAGCGTGAAGCCTCTGGCGACGATCGAGACGAACCCCGCGAGGAAGAGCACCGGGAACAACAGCAGGAGCGGGCTCGGACGCTTCGAGATCGAGGACGGATCCTCGAGCAGCGCTCCGCCCGAGCGGAGCCGATCGAGCACGACCAGCGCCAGGGCGGCGATCCCCAGCTCCCACGGAACGCGGGAGAGCACGCCCAGCCGCGCCCGATGGTGCTCGGAGTGTCGGAGGAAGGACACCGCCGCGACCAGCCCGTTCACGAGCACGGCGGCCAGGGCGGCGAGCGTACCGGCCAGGACGGCCTCCTGGAGGGCGCCGGCGTCGATCCTCCCCTCGGGTCCCAACGTGCGGACCACGACGAACGCGACGCCGAACCCGGTCACCGCACCGATGACCGCGGGCAGGAGCGATTCGAGCGCGGCCCGGGTGGCGATCGTTCCCGGGCCGGTCCCACGGGCGTTCAGCAGCGCGGCCTCGACCCGGCGCGCCGACATCGCGAACGCGCCCGCCGAGGCGACGACGACGAGCGCCACCAGCAGCCCGGCCACGCGGAGGAGCCCCGCCGGGCCCTCGACCGTGGTCATGCGACGTTGGACGTCGGTCGCGACGTCGTCGATGCGGGTCGTGAACGTCGGATCGAACTGGGACCGACAGAAGCTCACGTAGCAGCTGTGGAACGCCTCGCCGGGCGCGGTCCCCGGCCGCGTTCGTTCGTTCAACCGGTCGGCGAGATCCGCGATCCCCCGGGCCTCCACCAGGGTCACGTCCCGCGCGAGTGGCGCCTGCCACGCATACCAGGCGCGGCCGATCCCGAGCTCGTCGGACATCTGGAGGAACTCGGCCCGCTCGACGATCAGGGGCTGGGGAGGCGGAGGACAGTTGCTGCAGTACAGCACCAGTTCGTCGTACCAGGGGTTCCAGTAGCCGGAGATCCTCCCTCGGTACAGGCCGCGGAAGACGCCCCGCACGGTCAGAGGCTCTGAGGCCTGCCGGTCGCTCGAGAGGACGATGCGGTCCCCCGGCGCGATGTCGAGCGCGTCGGCCACCAGGTCCGGCACCCACACGCCGCCCGAGCCCGAGCCGGCGACCACCTCGACGTGGGCGTCGACGCCCTCGCCCGTGAACAGCCGGATCTCCCGCGTGTTCCGGGGTGCGTCCGCCCGAGCGACGTGGAGCTGAGGTCCGAGGATCGACGCGACCGCCCGATCGAGCAGCGGGCTCGACCCGGTGAGGCGCCGGAACGCCTCGTCCGCCACCGTGACCGGCTCGCCGAGCCCGGTGCCGGACGGGGGCGGGAGGCTGTCCGACCGATGGGTCAGCCCGGCTCCGAAACGCGTGACGGTGGCGTCGGCGATGCGGCTCCGAACCAGGCCGCTCGCCGTCGCGGACAGGAACATCGGGTGGGCCGCCGCCGTAGCGGCGAGCAGGAGGGCCCCCACCGCGAGCGCGATCAGGAGCCCCGGATAGCGGAGCAGGATCAGCGGCGCGTGGGTCCACAGCGGGTTCGCGCCCCCCGTTCCGGTGGAAGCCTTCAGCCGGCCGTCCTTTCCGTCCTGCGTCCGAGCCACTACTTTCTACGTCGCCGGCCGCTTCCCTCGCTCGCGATGACGTGCGCGAGTGGATTGAGCCCTGGCCAGGCGGCTCGACGCCGTCGGCGTCGATCGGTGACCTCTACCGGATCGACCGCTTCGCCGTCCCGCGAGGCCGACCTCTTGGCCTAGTCCGGACGATGGGTGCATCCGTAGGCCAACGGAGGTAGAGCACATCACCTGCCGTCCCCATACTGGATTCCGCCAGATGGGGCTACAGGAGGAGCGTTAGGGGACGAGCACGACACCGTCCGGGGGGCGCCGGATCGTCGAGTTGCGTCCCACGTCCTCGCGATCGGCCGAGGGCAGGTCGATCAGGTGCATCGCCCGCTACCGCAGATCGAGCCAGAAGGAGCGATGTGATGCTTGGCAGGTTCACCGCGAACATCCGTGTTGGTTTCTCCTCGATCACCCGCCTGACCGCCGGGAAGGTGGCGGTCGGCGCGGTCGTCGCCGCCTCCCTCGTGACTCCCCAGGGATGGAGGCTGCTCGTCACCATCGCAGCCCTCGCTCTGCTGTTCGCCGCTGCTGGCGCGTTCCTGGGGATCGACCTCGAGGCGCAGAGGAAGGGGGCGAGGACGGATGTCTTCTCTGATCGGTCGTAGGTTCCGTAGGCTCCGGGAGGACGAGGGCGGCGCGGTCCTGCTGGTCGTCGCGCTCACTCTGGCGGCCCTGGTCGGGATGCTCGCCCTCGTGTTCGACCTGGGGTCGTTGGTGTCGACGCGCAGGACCGCGGTCAAGGCGGCGGATGCCGCGGCCTTGGCGGCAGCGCAGTCCTGTTTCGATGGGGACTCGGCCGGAGCGCCGGTCGTGGCCGAACGGATCGGCCTGGCCAACATGGAGGACTCCGGCACGAGCCTCTCGGGGACAACCTCCACGATCGTCGCGCAGGAAGGCTGTGGGACGAACAGGGACTACGGGTACGTGACCGTCAGGGTCTCCACCGATCAGGACCTGTACTTCTCCCCGATCTTCGGCATCGGCTCGCACGGCGTCGCCGCTGAGGCCACGGCGGCGTGGGGCATGGTGGTCGGGCCGCCCGTGCCGGTCATGGCCTCCATCGGCGGGCCGAATGAGTTCTCGTCGTGCGACACCCCCCAGTCCACCCCGGGCGGGACGTGCTACATGCTGATGGACAACGACCAGAATGAAGGGGGTCAATTCGGATACCTGAGCCTGACGAACTGGTATCCGGTGGGGACCGACCCGCTGACGATGGACTGCAACTCCGCGGGCGGCACCAACCTCATCCGCGATCAGATCGCCGGGGTCAACATGCCGAGCTACGTCTACGGTGCCCCTGCTTGGTCGTGCAAGGTGCCCGGCGAGAGCGCCCAGACCTGGCCGACCCTGTCGGGGCTGACTCGCTGGTTCCCGTTGACCAACCCGGCCGTGACCGAACCGTCCGGCAAGTTCTACTACGTGCAAGGCTTCGCGCAGGCCACGGTCGTCAGCGTCGAGCAGAAGAGCTGGAGCGACGTCGCCACCGATCCGGACAGCGGGGATGGGAGCGGCAACGAGGCTCCGCCCTCGATCGACACGACGCAGCAGACCTGCGGCAACGGCATCCTGGTCCCCCCGAATGGCAGCTACTCCTGCATCGGGCTGACGTGGCACACGTCCTTGATGCCCACGCCCGGCGACACGGCGATCGCTGAGGGGGTGCACCTGATCGAGTAGGGTCAGCCAGGCGCCCGGTCAACGTCGTCCTGGCGAGACCGGCATCCTGCGGATGGCTCGTGACCTGAGGACCCGGCGGCGTTGGGGACACCGCCCGGCTGGACAGGAGGGACCATGTCGAGATACTCACTCATCGAAGATGAGAAGGGGAACTACCGGTACGGGTACGAACGGTTCGAGGAGCAGGAGACGCCCCCCGAGCCCGACGACCAGAAGTCGACGCTGCGGGCGCTCATGCGCGACGCGGACGCGGCGGACAGGCGGATGACGCTGGACGAGTTGAAGGCGAGGATCACCGCCATCCTGCCGGGGGCCACCTTCGAGGTGGACGACCTCGGCCAGATCCTCATCCGCAGCAGCTTCCGGGTGCACATCGACTCCGAGGCGTTGGCGGAGATCCTGCGTCGGAAGGCGCGCGATCACGTTCCGCCCAAGAAGGGTCGGTTCCGGAGGAACTGACCCTGCGGGCCGAACCGGACGAGAACGGCCGCGCTCGCGCGCGTCGTTCCCTTCCTCAGCTGCCGTGGGCCGAGTTGGCGCTCGCGTGCGCGGGCCCGTTGGCGTTGCCGTTACCCTGCGCTCCGGCCTGCCCGGGCGCCGCGTGCGAGTGTGGGCCACCTGGCTGCCCGTTCCCGTTGCCCGGCTTGCCGTCCGGCCACTTCGCCTCGAACTTCTCCCGCAGCCACAGCTCGTGCTGGTGGTGGCGGAGCCAGTTCTGGCCGAGGTGGGCGAGCGCGTTCCGCAGCCCGCGGTTCGCGTGATCCTCGCAGTTCGTGAGCACGGAGCGGATCCCCTGGACGCCGTGGCTCGTCTGGCCTCCGTCCAGCGCCTCGATCAGCGTGCCGAACGCGTCCACGATGACCACGTCTGCCAGGTCCGCGTCGCCGAGCAGGTCGGCGCCGCACCTCTTGGCGAAGGCATCGAAGTACTGCCCGATGTCCGCCCCGTCCTCCGGATCGACCGTCTGCGGGACGAGCGGGTCGGTCGCCCCGGTGAGGGCCTCCTCCGCGCCCCATGGCGGCCCGGAGCTGGTGCGGGCGATAGCGGTGCCTACGCCGGCAAGCAGGAGTGCCGAGGCCGCCACCGCCACGACCCTACGACCGCGGTGGCGGGTGTGGGTCTCGCTCATGACGGCAAGTATGCTCGGCCGCGCCCGGTGGCGGAAGGACCCGTCCGGCCGTTTCGCCCGCTCTGGGCGGGGGACCGACCTTCGGCCGGGAAGGGTCCCTTGGGTGGTGCCACCCGGGGGAGGCGGGTCTCGGCCGTGCGGTTGCCTGACCGGGCAACCCGGCTTCGATGATGAGAGGGGCTCGGACAGGGCCCGTATCCTGGGCCTCGTGACCGACCGCTTCCTGCGCGCGCTCCGGATCGAGCCCGTGGACCGCACCCCTGTCTGGTTCATGCGCCAGGCCGGGAGGTACCTGCCCGAGTACCGGGACCTGCGCGGCGAGCGTGACATCCTCGAGACCTGCCGCCACGCCGACCTCGCGGTCGAGATCTCGCTCCAGCCGCTCCGGAGGATGCCGCTCGACGCCGCGATCGTGTTCAGCGACATCATGGTGCCCCTGGCGGCGATCGGGATCCCCGTGCGGGTCGCGCCGGGGACCGGTCCGCTCGTGGACGCGCCGATCCTCGGACCGGCCGACCTCGCCCGTCTCCGCCCGCTCGAGCCCGAGGCGGACGAGCCGGCGCTGCTCGAAACGATCCGTCTCCTGCGCAAGGAAGTCGATGTGCCGGTGATCGGATTCTCGGGGGCCCCGTTCACGCTGGCGAGCTATCTCGTCGAGGGCGGCCCCTCCCGACATCACACGAGGACGAAGGGGCTGATGCACGGGCGACCGGAGGTATGGGCCGGCCTGATGGAGGCGCTCGGGCAGATCGCTGTCGCCCACGCTCGCGCACAGATCGCGGCGGGGGCCCAGGCCGTACAGTTCTTCGACTCGTGGGTCGGAGCGCTCGACCCGGACGACTACGAGCGACACGTGCTGCCCTGGATGGCTCAGCTCCTGAACGGGATCGAGGCGCCGACGATTCACTTCGGCGTGGGGACCGGGGAGCTCCTTCCCCTGATGCGCCGGGCGGGCGGCGACGCGATCGGCGTGGATCACCGCGTGCCGCTGGACGCCGCGTGGGAGCGGGTCGGAGCCGACCGCGCGATCCAGGGCAACCTCGACCCGGCGGTGTGTACCGCGCCGTGGGACGCGGTGGAACGTAAGGCGGTTCGCGTGCTCGACCGCGCCGCCATGCGGGACGGGCATGTGTTCAACCTCGGCCACGGCGTCCCGCCCGACACCCCGGTGGGCAACCTGCAGCGCCTCGTAGTGCTGGTCCACGAGCGGACCGAGCGGACCCGGCCGTGACCCCGATCGGCGTGCTGGTGATGGCGTACGGGACCGCGAGCGGTCCCGACGACGTCGAGCGTTACTACACCGACGTCCGCGGCGGGCGGCCGCCGACCCCAGAGCACCTCATGGAGCTGAGAGAACGGTACGCGGCGATCGGGAACCGCTTCCCCCTCACGGAGATCACGCGGCAGCAGGCCGAAGGGGTCGTCCGCGAGCTCAACGCGGGTGCGGCCGATGAGGAGAGCTTCCGCTCGTACGTGGGGATGAAGCACTCGCCACCGTTCATCCCAGAGGCAGTGGAGCGGATGCGTGCCGACGGGATCGGGCGCGCGGTCGCGATCGTGATGGCTCCGCACTGGTCGGGGATGTCGGTCGAGACCTACCACGAGCGGGTGCGCCGCGCGGTCGGCGACGGTCCGCCCGCGTTCGCCTTCGTCCGGAGCTACCACGACCACCCGGCGTTCATCGGGTTCCTGGCCGCGCGCGTCGCCCACGCGCTCGCGACGCTCGGGCCCGCCGAGCGCGAGCGCGCCGCGGTGGTCTTCTCGGCGCATTCGCTGCCGGTCCGCGCGTTCGAGGATGGCTCGCTCCGCTGCAAGCACTGCACCGCGTGCGAGGGCTCGTGCCGGTACGCGGACGGGCTGCGGGAGACGGCCGACCTGGTGGCGGCGGAGCTCAGCCTGCCGCACCATACGATCGCCTGGCAGAGCGCCGGGCGCACGACGGACCCGTGGTGGGGTCCGCCGATCGAGGACGTGGTGGTCGAGCTGGGGGAAGCCGGTCACCCGGCGGTGGTGGTGTGTTCGGCGGGGTTCGTCGCGGACCACCTCGAGACGCTGTACGACCTGGACGTCGAGCTGCGCGAGAAGGCGGAGGACGCGGGGATCCATCTCGTGCGGACCGGGATGCCGAACGCCGACCCCGCGTTCGCGCGGGTCCTGGCCCAGGTCGTGCGAGAGCACCTGTCGTGAGCGCCGTCTCCCCGGTATCGTCGTCGGGCACCGATCTGATCGGAGCACGTGCGATGAGCGAGACGGTCTACGCCCTGTACCCCTGCTTCCGGGCGTCGAGCGGGTTCCGCGACCTGGACCCGGACGACGCGGCGCAGGAGGTCGAGAACCTGTTCAAGGCCTGGGAGGAGGTCTCGGTCCGCGGCATCTACTCGACGAAGGGGTTCCGGGCGGACACCGACCTGATGCTCTGGCTCGTGGGGCCGACGCCCGGCGCCCTCCAGGACGCCATGGTCGGGTTCGGTCGCACCCACGCCGGACGCGAGCTCGAGATCGTCTGGACGTTCATGGGTGTCGTCAAGCCGGCCGAGTTCACCGCCGACCACGCGCCGGCGTTCGTCAAGGGCGAGACGCCGCGGCGGTACCTGTGCGCCTACCCGTTCGTCCGCACACCCGACTGGTACCTGCTCCCGCCGGAGGAGCGGGCGGCGATGCTCCGCGAGCACGGCGAGATCGGGCGGGAGTTCCCCGACGTGCTGGCCAACACCACGAGCGCGTTCGGGCTGAACGACTGGGAGTGGATCCTGGCGTTCGAGGCGGACGAGCTCGACCGGATCGTGGACTGCATCCGCCGGCTGCGCGGGGCGGAGGCGCGCCGGTTCACGAAGGAGGAGGTCCCGTTCGTGACCGGGATCCGCAAGGACGTCCGCTCGGCCTTCGCCGATCTGATGTAGCCCTCGGCTCCGCGCCCGTTGGCGCGGGATAATGGGCGGCAGACCCGTGGACGGAGGGCCAGATCGTGTCCAAAGCGAAGGACAAGGGCGGCGAGAAGCACGTGAAGCGCGCCGCGCAGAAGTCCATCAAGGAGAAGCGGGCCGCCAAGAAGGCGAAGAAGCGGGCGTCCGCCTCGGCGTCGTCCAAGCTGATCGAGTCGTAGCGGGGTGTTCGAGGACCTGCTCCGTGGCTGGGACGGCGAGGTGGTCGCCGTCCGGCACGACGCGCCCACCGGCACGTGGATGTTCGTCTGCGTCGACTCGACCGCGCTCGGACCGGGGGCCGGCGGGACGCGCATGAAGGTGTACCCGACCCCGCACGACGGGCTGCGGGATGGCCTCCGCCTGGCGAGCGCGATGACCAGCAAGAACGCCGCGGCCGGTCTCCCGCTCGGCGGTGGCAAGGCGGTGCTGGCCGTGCCGTTGATCCCGGCCGGTGACACGCGCCGCGAGCTGTTGCTGCGGTACGGGGACCTGGTCGAGTCGCTCCACGGGACCTACTGGACGGCCTGCGACATGAACACGCGGCCGCGGGACATGGACGTGATCGGCGAGCGATGCCGTTCGGTTTTCGGCAAGAGCGTCGAGGGCGGCGGGTCCGGCTCCTCGGCGTTCTCAACCGCCGACGGCGTGTTCCACGGGATCAGGGCGGCGGTGGCCCACGCGTTCGGTTCCCCCTCGCTCGAGGGGCATTCGGTCCTGATCCAGGGCGTCGGAGCGGTCGGTCGACCGCTCGCCGGACATCTGGCGCGCGAGAGGGCCCGGCTGATCCTCACCGACGTCGACGAGGTCCGGGCGAAGGAGGCGGCGGCCGAGCTCGGCGGCGAGGTCGTCCCGCCGGAGGAGGCCGTCGCGACGGAGTGCGACGTCTTCTCGCCCTGCGCCACCGGCGGTGTGCTCTCGGCCGGGACGATCCCGCGCCTGCGATGCCGCATCGTGGCGGGTGCCGCGAACAACCAGCTCGGCGAGCCCCAGGATGCGGAGCGGCTCTACGAGCGCGGGATCCTGTACGCGCCGGACTACGTGGTCAACGCGGGCGGGATCATCCACCTCGCGTCGCTCGAGCTCCTCGGCGAGGACGAGGCGGCGAAGGACGCGCGCGTGCGCGGGATCGCGGACACGCTCGGCCGCGTGTTCGAGATCGCGTCGGCCGAGGATATCTCGACCGGCGCCGCCGCCGACCGGATCGTCCGGGAACGGCTGGCAACGGGGAGGTGACGATGGCCCGCGACCTCGCCTCGATGGAGTGCGTGCCATGCAGGGGCGGCATCCCGCCGCTCACGCACGAGGAGATCCGGCCGTACCTCGCTGATCTCGGCAGCGAATGGCGGGTCGTCAACGATCACCACCTGGAGAAGGAGTTCCGGTTCAGGAACTTCCGGCAGGCGCTCGAGGCTACCAACCGGGTCGGCGAGCTCGCCGAGCAGGTCGGCCACCACCCGGACATCGAGCTCGCCTGGGGCCGGATGAAGGTCACGGTCTGGACCCACAAGATCGACGGACTGCACGAGGCCGACTTCGTGTTCGCGGCCAAGGCCGACCGGGTCCTAGCCGAGGACCCGGTCGGCTGAAGCTTCGTCTCAGACGCGCGCCTCGACGAGCCCGAGCTCGCGGAGCGTTCCCCAGGGGATCGCGTGGCAGTACGGCTCGTGCCCGTTCTTGTCGTAGTAGCGCTGGTGGTACTCCTCGGCCGGCCAGAAGCGCCCCGCCGGCTCGATCGACGTCGCGATCGGTCGGTCGAACCGCACCTGCGCACGCTCGCGCGAGGCCTCGGCGATCGGGCGCTGCTCGTCCGAGTGCGTGAGGATCACGCTCCGGTACTGGTCGCCGACGTCCGGACCCTGCCGGTTCACCTGGGTCGGGTCGTGCATCGCCCAGAAGACCTCGAGCAGCTGCTCGTAGGTGACGACCGACGGATCGAACGTCACGCGGAGGACCTCGGCGTGGCCGGTGGTGTGCGAGCACACGTCGCGGTACGTGGGGTTGTCGGTGTGACCCCCCGCGTAGCCGACCTCGGTGTCGACGACCCCGGGGACGCGCTCGAACACGTGCTCGACGCCCCAGAAGCAGCCGGCCCCGAAGGTCGCGGTCTGGATGGACATACGGGACATCCCTCCTCGGATGGGGTTCACCCCTCCAGTGTGCCGGAGGGGTCCCAACGTTGCACCCCGCCTCCGTATCCTGGCCCCGTGCCGGAGGGGGTCGTGGTCGTCGGCGGAGGCGTCTCGGGTCTCACCACCGCGTACCGGCTGCTCGCCGACCATCGGCTGCAGGCCGAGGTCCTGGTCCTGGAGGCCGAGCTCGATCCGGGTGGCAAGCTCCGGACGGTCGGGGTCGGGGACCTCGAGCTCGAGGCGGGCCCGGACTCGTTCCTCGCGCGCAAGCCCGCCGCCGTCGAGCTCGCCCGGGAGCTCGGCCTGGGGAAGGACCTCGTGCCGTCCGCGGCCCGCGCGGCGCTCGTCTGGTCCGAGGGCCGGCTGCTACCGTTGCCCCGCGGCCCGCTCGGGATCTGGACCGATCTCCGCGAGCTCTGGACCTGGCCGGGGATGTCGCCGTGGGGGAAGCTCCGGGGGGCCGCCGACCTGATCCTGCCCCGTGAGCGCGGGACGGCGGACCGATCCATCGGCAGCCTGTCGCGGCGGCGGCTCGGCGGCGAGGCCACCGAAGCGCTCGTCGCGCCACTGCTCGGCGGGCTCTTCGCCGGCGACGTCGATCGCCTGGGGATCGCGGCCACGTTCCCCGAGCTCGCCGCCTGGGAGCGGGAGCACGGTGGGCTGATCCGCGGTGCGCGGGCCGCCGCCCGCGCACAGGCCCTCGTGCCACGGGCGCCGATGTTCGTGCGCCTGCGCGGAGGCCTGCGCCGGCTGACCGACCGGCTCGCCGAGTCGATCGGCGGCGAGCGGGTCCGCCTCGGGATCCGGGTCGAGGAGGTCGCCCTGCGGGGCGGGGGTTTCGAGCTCCGGGCCGGCGGCCAGGCGTATGAGGCCGAGGTGGTCGTGTTCGCCGGTCCGGCGTTCGTCACGGCCGACCTCGTGGAGGCCTGGGCGCCCGAGGCGGCCCGTGATCTCCGAGCGATCCGCTACGTCTCGACGGCGGTCGTCGCGCTCGTCTACCCGCAGGGCACGGCCTCGGCGTTACCGGAGACGTCGGGGTTCGTGGTCCCTCGGGGACGGCTCTCGACGACCGCCTGCACGTTCGTCTCGCGCAAGTGGCCCGAGGCCGCGTTCGGCGATCGGGCGGTGCTCCGGTGCTTCGTCGGCGCCGATGGCTCCGAGGCCGCGCTCGACCGTCCGGATGAGGACCTGGTCGGGTTCGTGGCGCGGGAGCTCGCCGCCCTGCTCCCGCTCCCACCCGAACCCGCGGCCTCGGCGGTGGCCCGGTGGCCGCGCTCGATGCCCCAGTACGAGGTGGGGCATCTGGAGCGGGTGGCGGCCATCGAACGAGCGCTGCCGCCCGGGGCCTTCGTCGTCGGGCAGGCCTTCCGGGGGGTGGGGATCTCGGACTGCGTCCGCCGGGCGACCGAGGTCGCAGATCGGGTCGCTGCGGCCGTCCGCTCGGCTGGGTCCTGACTCGGCCCGTCAGCCGGGGAAGGACGCCGCCGCCTCAGCGATCGCGTCGATCTCCTCGGCCCCGTGCGCGGCCCCGAGCGTCCACAGCTCGTAGCCCGAGGGCGGTAGCAGCACGCCACGTTCGAGCAGGTGGTGGAAGAACCGCGCGTACCGCTCGTGGTCGGCGGCACGGGCGTCTCCGAAGTCCCGGACCGGGCCATCGGCGAAGAACACGCTGAGCATCGACTCGGCGCGGTTGATCGTCGCCGCGATCCCCGCCGCGTCGAAGGTCTCCTCCAGGCGCCACGCGAGCTCGGCCGCCATCGCCGCGAGCGCCGGGTACGGCTCGAGCGACCTCGCGAGGTCGAGCGCGGCGATCCCCGCCGCCACGGCGACCGGGTTCCCGCTCAGGGTTCCCGCCTGATACACGGGTCCAACCGGTGCCAGGTGCTCCATCAGGTCGCGGCGGCCGCCGAAGGCGGCGCACGGGAAGCCGCCGCCCATCACCTTCCCGAGCACGGTGAGATCGGGGGCGACCGCGTAGTGGCTCTGCGCGCCGCCGTATGCGACCCGGAACCCCGTGATCACCTCGTCGAACACGAGGAGCGCACCGGCTTCGGTGCAGACGGCCCGGAGCCCCTCGAGGAACCCGGGCTCGGGTGGGACCACCCCCATGTTGGCGGCCACGGGCTCGACGATCACCGCGGCGATCTCGTCCCCGCGCTCCGCGAAGAGCGCCCGGACCGCCTCCAGGTCGTTGTACGGCAGGGTGATCGTGTCGGCGGCGGCGCCCGGCGTCACCCCCGGCGAGCCCGGGATCCCGAGCGTCACCACGCCGGACCCGGCGCCCTGGGCGAGCAGCCCGTCGGAGTGCCCGTGGTAGCAGCCGGCGAACTTCACGACCCGCTCCCGGCCGGTGGAACCGCGGGCCAGTCGGATCCCGCTCATCGCCGCCTCGGTCCCCGAGGAGACCAGCCGCACCATCTCGACGCCGGGCATCGCCTCGACGATCCTCTCGGCGAGCTCCACCTCGAGCTCGGTCGGGGTGCCGAACGACGTCCCGCGATCCATCGCCGCCCTGGCCGCCTCCACGATCTCGGGCCGCGCGTGTCCGAACAGCAGGGCCCCCCAGGACTGCACGAGGTCGACGTACCGGTTCCCGTCGGCGTCGAACACATACGCGCCCGCCCCGCGGTGAACGAACCGCGGGGTGCCGCCCACGGCCCCGAACGCGCGGACTGGGGAATCGACCCCGCCCGGGATCACCGAGCGGGCGCGTTCGAACAGCTCCTCGGACCGTCCCACCGGACCTCCGAGCCTAACGGAGGGACTCGATCACGAGGCCCGCGGCGCCACCGGCCAGGACGAGCCACAGCGAGTTCGGTCGCCACAGGATCAGCGCCGCGCCCGCCAGCAGCGCGAGCGCGGCGGTGGGGACGTCGACGATTGCCTCCAGGGCGATCCGCCAGGTCACCGCCGCCATCAGCGCGAGCGCGGCGACCGCCACCCCGTCGAGCAGCGCGCCGAGCCAGCGGGAGGCCCGCATCCTGGGGATCAGCGGGGCGGTGGCGGCCACGAAGACGAACGACGGGAGGAAGATCGCCGCGGTGGCCAGGAGAGCGGCGGGGAGCCCGAGGACCACGTACCCGACGAACGTCGCCGTGGTGAACAACGGGCCGGGCGTGAGCTGCCCGATCGCGACGGCATCGACGAGCTGTCGCTCGGTCAGCCAGCCGAGCCGCTCGACGAGGCCGGCACGCAGGAACGCGAGCAGCACGTAGCCGCTGCCGTACAGCACGGCACCGATCTTCAGGAACGTCAGGAACAGGCGCAGGAGCGCGGGCTCGGCGGCGGGCGCGGCCGCGAGCAGCGGGATCGACAGACCCCACGGCGCGATCGCCGACGACCCCAGGCGAGCGATCGATCCTGCGTTCCGCGTCAGCGCGACGAACAGCCCCGCGCCGAACAGCAGCACCAGCTCGTTCACGCCGAGGAACGACAGGACCAGGGAGACCAGGCCCACGGCCGCGAGGAGCGGACCTCGCACCGCCGTCCGCCCGAGCCTCCAGAGGGCCTGCACGACGATCGCGACGATCACCGGCCCTATCCCGTACAGGAGCGCCTGGCCCCCGGGGGTGGACCCGTACTCGACATACGCCCAGGCCAGCATGAGCACGATCAGACTCGCCGGCACGATGAAGGACGCACCGGCGAGGATGAGTCCCGCCGCTCCGGCGCGTCGGCGCCCGAGGTGGATCGCCAGCTCCGTGGAGTTCGGCCCGGGGATCAGGTTCACCGCCGCGATGAGGTCGAGGAGCTCCCGCTCGTGGATCCAGCCGCGGCGGGTGACGACCTCATCGTGCATCATCGCCGTGTGGGCGGCCGGGCCCCCGAACGCGGTGAACCCCAGGCGGGTGAACAGGCGGGCCACCTCGAGCAGGCGACCCCGCCGGCCGTTCACCCGTCGGGGACCAGCGTCAGACGGCGAGCCACTCGGCCGCGTCCTTCGCGTGGTACGTGAGGACGAGGTCGGCGCCCGCGCGCCGGATCGAGGTCAGGACCTCGAGGACCGCCTTGCGTTCGTCGAGCCAGCCGTTGCGGGCGGCGGCCTTGAGCATCGCGTACTCGCCCGAGACGTTGTAGGCAGCCATCGGGAACCGGGTCTCGTCCTTCGCTCTGTGGAGCACGTCGAGGTAGGGCAGGGCGGGCTTCACCATCACCACATCGGCGCCCTGCTCGATGTCGGCCCGGATCTCGCGGATCGCCTCGTCGGCGTTCGGCGGGTCCATCTGGTAGCCGGCGCGGTCGCCGAACCGCGGGGCGCACTCGGCCGCCTCGCGGAACGGACCGTAGAACGCCGAGGCGAACTTAGCCGCGTAGGCCATGATCCCCACCCGTTGGAACCCAGCGGCGTCGAGCGCCTCCCGGATCGCCCCGACCTGGCCGTCCATCATCCCGCTCGGGCCGACCATGTGGGCGCCCGCCTCGGCCTGCGCCACCGCGATCCGCACGTAGCGCTCGAGCGTGGCGTCGTTGTCGACGTCCCCCTCGTCGTCGAGGACGCCGCAGTGGCCGTGGTCGGTGTACTCGTCCAGGCAGAGGTCGGCGATCAGGACGTGGTCGTCGCCGAGCTCCTCGCGGAGGAGGCGGAGCGCCCGCTGTGCGATGCCCTCGGGGCTCCACGCCTCCGAGCCCTCGGGGTCCTTCCGCTCGGGGACGCCGAAGAGCATCAACGCGACCACGCCGCGGCTCGCGATGTCCACCGCCTCCTTCCGGAGGGACTCGAGCGTGTGCTGGAACTGGCCCGGCATCGCCTCGATCGCCACCGGCTCGGACACAGCCTCCTTCACGAAGAGCGGGGCGATCAGGTGGCGCGGGGCGGGCTCGGTCTCGCGCACGAGCGCGCGCAGTGCTGGGGTCCGGCGGAGCCTCCTCGGTCGCTGCGTCGGATACGGCATGCGGCCTATGGTAGTTGGGGAGCGACCGTCGCGGCTGCCACGGATCCGAAGAGGAGGGACCACGTCGCGACCGAGGACCTGTTGGGCGGGTACGTCACGACCGAGCTCGGGATGGTCTCCGGGCGGCACCATCACGGCGGCCAGCAGACCCTGATCCACGTCATCAGCGGGTCGGTGCGGATGGCGTTCGGCACCCATCCCTCCGAAGTGGTCGAGGCTGGCCCGGCCGACTTCGTCTTCGTCGCCGAGCCGGAGGTGCACCGCGAGCGCGATCCCGGCTCGGAGCCCGCGCACGTGATCGTCGTGCGGGGTGGGACGGGCGAGTCGGTGTTCGACGTGGAGGGTCCGGCCGACTAGGTTCGGACCAGGGCCCGCCGGACCGCCGCGACCACCCCGTCCATCGTGTGAGGGCGGGCGACCGCGGCGACGCGGAAGCCGCGGGCGCGCGCCTCCCTCGCCGTGACCGGGCCGATGCAGATCACCTTCGGATCCTCTCTGATGCGGCCGAGCGCCCGGACGAACCCGCGGACCGTCGATGCGCTGGTGAAGGTGACCGCATCGACGTCACCGCGGCGGAGGGCCTCCCGGGCGTCCACGGGCAACGATCGAGCGAACCGCGTCCGGTAGGCGGTGACGCGCGTCGGTCGCCAGCCCTTGGCGGCCAACGCCTCCTCGAGCCCCTCGGGCGCGATGTCCGCCCTCGGACACAGCACCCGTCCGGACCCACGGGGGAACGCTCGGGCGAGCGCGGCGGTGGTGAACGTGCGCGGTACCAGATCGGGATCGCGACCCGACCAGCGTCGGAACGCCTCGCGCGTCCCCTCGCCCACCACGGCGACCCGGGCGGGGAGCTCGCGGCGACCGAGCCGTTCGGCGAGGATCGCGATGGCCCTCGGGCTCGTGAGCGTCACCCAGGCGAACCCCCCCTGCGCGAGCTCGCCGATCGCGCGCGTGAGCGCCACGCTCCGGGAGGGGACGATCTCGATCGCCGGAGCCACGAGGACGCGGGCGCCGAGCCACCGGAGCGGCCGGGCGAGCTCCTCGGCCTCGTCGACGGGGCGGGTTACGAGCACCGTCCGCCCCGACAGCGGCCTCGGGGTCATCGCACCAGCGCCAGGATTTCGTCTGCGCCGGCGGCCCGAAGCTCCCGAGCGGCGACGTCGGCCGCCTCGGCCGGTGTCGGGGCCTCCACCGTGCACCGGGCCGTGCGCTCGCCGTCGGGCGAGAGGACGATCGCCGTCAACCGCACGCGGGCGTCGACGAGCTCGGCGAGGGCCCCGAACGGGAGGGCGCAGCCGCCCCCGAGCAGGGCCATCAGCGTGCGCTCCGCCTCGAGCGCGGTCCGGCTGGGTCCGTGGTCGAGCGCGGCCGCCGCCCCGAGCGTGCCTGCATCGTCTGCCCGGGCCTGGATTGCCAGGCACCCCTGGCCGGGGGCCGGAACCATCTCGGCCACCGACATGGGCGCCGCATGCTCCGGCACCACGCCCAGCCGGAGCAGCCCCGCCGCCGCGAGCACCAGCGCGTCGGTCTCGCCGTCCGTGAGCTTCCGGAGGCGCGTGTCCACGTTCCCCCGGAGGTCTCGCACGACCACGTCCGGGCGCCACCGGAGGACCTGCGCCCGGCGCCGCAGGGACGAGGTTCCCACCGCCTGGCCGGCCCGGAGCTCGCCGTCCGTCGTGATCAGCACGTCAAGTGGGGAGACCCGTTCGGGCACGGCCGCGAGCGAGAGATCCTCCTCGTCGGCGGCGGGCAGATCCTTGGCCGAATGGATCGCCAGGTCGACCTCGCCCCGGCGGAGCGCGTGCACGATCTCCGCGACGAACAGACCCTTCAGCCCCGCCGGACCGGTGGAGGCGCCGGCTCCGCGGTCGCCGGAGGTCTCGATCGGCACGAGCTCGGCTCGCAGACCAGCGGTCGCGAGCGCGTCGGCTACCTCCCGGGCCTGGGCGAGCGCCAGGCGGGAGCGCCGGGTCCCGATCCGGAGCGTCACTCGGGCTCGAGCTCGAACAGCTCCGCGATGAGACGCGCGTGGGCGTCCTCGTCTCCGGGGCCCGAGAGCTCCTTCAGCCGGACGATCGGATCGTGGAGGAGCTTGGCCACTACCCCCCGTGCGAGGGCGTGGACTGCCTCCCGCTCGTCGGGGGTGAGGTCGGCGAGCTGCGACCGGAAGCGCTCGAGCTCGGAGCCCACCACGGCGTCGCCCCGGCGTCGCAGGGCGTGGATCAGCGGGGCGAGCCGTTCGGAGCGTTTCCGCAGCACGAAGCGGTGCACCTCCTCGGCGACGATCCCGTGCGCCCGGGCGATGTCCTCGGCGGTCTCCGCCTCGTGGACCGCGACGGTCTCGCGCAGCCCCTCGATGTCGACCACGGCGACCCCCGGCAGCTCGCGAGCGGCGGGGTCGACGTCGCGAGGCACGGCGAGGTCGAGGACGAACAACGGCCGGTCGCGTCCGCCGGAGCCCGAGGCCAGGACCTCGGCGGAGATCACCAGCCCCGAGGCCCCGGTCGCGCTCACCACCAGGTCGGCCTGGGCGAGGGCGTCGGGCAGCTGTTCTAGGTGGCCGTGTTCCACCCCGGCGCGCTCGGCGAGGGCCCGAGCCCGCTCCAGCGAGCGGTTCAACACCCGGAGGGTGCCGACCCCGCGGTGCCGCAGGTGCTTCACGGCGAGCGCCGACATCTGGCCAGCCCCGACGACCACCGCCGTCCGGCCCTCGAGGCCGCCCAGGCTCTCGGCGGCCAGGTCCGCCCCCGCCCGTACGAACGCGTCGGGCGCCGCGCCCACCGCGGTCTCGGCCCGGACCCGTCGCCCGGCCCGGGCGGCGGCGTGGAACAGCCCCGTGAGCGTGCGACCTGCCGTCCCCTCCGCCTGGGCCCGCCTCAGGGCCTCGCGGACCTGCGACTGGATCTGGGGCTCGCCCAACACCATCGAATCCAGCCCGCTCGCCACCGCGAACGCGTGCTCGGCTGCCTCCAGCTCGTAGTGCGAGTACAGGGGCTCGGCCAGTTCGTCGGGGTTCACCCCGCGGGTCTCGGACAGCAGGCGCTTCAACGCCTGGAACCCGGCGTGGTAGCTGGGGACGCTCGCGTAGACCTCGACGCGGTTGCAGGTGGACAGCACCACGGCCTCTTCGATCGCGGGATCGTCCGCGGCGCGCCGGAAGGCCTTGACCAGGTCGTCGTCGGAGAACGCGAGCCGGTCCAGGAGGTCGACCGTGGCGCGACGGTGCGAGACGCCGAGGGCGAGGATGGGCATGGTAGGGCCTGATTCTACGCATCGACCCCTCGGTCGGGGGCGGGAGGGCTCGCGGTAGCATGCGCCCGGTCCCCACCGGAGGGGCCGGGGAGCCGGAGCGATGGAACGAGGGAGGGCTCGTGATCTCGGGGTGGCGATCGGGACGTACCCCATCGGTCCCCGGAACGCGATCACGGACGTCGCGGGCGTCCGGGTGGGTCACGCCACGGTGGTCCGCGATCCGTCGCCGGACGGGCGGGGCGCCGTCCGCACCGGCGTGACCGCGGTGTTCCCACACGACGGTCTCCCGTGGCTCGAACGCGTGTACGCCGGGACCCACGTGCTGAACGGCTACGGCGAGCTGATCGGGATCAACCAGATCCGGGAGTGGGGGCTCCTGCACTCGCCGGTCGTGATGACCAGCTCGCTCGCGATCGGCAAGGCCTACGACGCGACCGTCCGTTGGCGAACCGAGCGGCACGCGACGACCTCGCACGGTGGCGGCGACATGCCCGTGGTCACCGAGTGCGACGACTCGTTCCTGAACGACGTCACGACGTTCCCCCTGTCGGACGCCGACGTGTACGAGGCGCTGGATGCAGCGCGCGGCGGCGACGTGGCCGAGGGGTGCGTCGGCGCCGGTACCGGCATGCAGTGCATGGACTTCAAGGGTGGGATCGGCACCGCGTCTCGGATCGTGCCGGGCGGGTTCACGCTGGGCGCGCTGGTGCTGACGAACTTCGGCGAGCGGCGCGACCTGCGCATCGACGGCGTCCCGATCGGGCGGGAGATCGACGACCTGATGCCGGGCTCCCGCTCCGACGGCTCGTGCGTGGTGCTGGTGGCGACCGACGCGCCGCTGCTGCCCCACCATGCTCGCCGCCTCGCGGTGCGCGCGGGGCTCGGCCTGGCCCGAACGGGCTCCACGGCGCACGACGGCTCCGGCGAGCTCATGATCGCGTTCTCGACGGCCAACCGGATCCCGGTCGGGACCGAGGACGGCATCATCGACGTCCGCGCGATCCTCGACGGTTCCGCCGGGGAGCCGGAGCTGTTCGACCCCCTGTTCGCGGCGACCGTGGAGGCGGTCGAGGAGGCCGTGGTGAACGCCCTGTTCATCGCCGTCACGACGGTCGGCCGCGACGGGAACGTGCTCCACGCCCTCCCCCTCGACCGGACGCTCGAGCTCCTCGAGCGGCACGGTCGCCTCCCCCGCTAGCGGCCCGAACGTCACGGGCCCCGCGGGCCGCTCGACCCCTTCCGAGACTCGCCCCGCGGGGCACGATGCGAACGGAAGGAGGCGCCATGCACGGAGATGCGCTGCTCCACGAGATGGAGGCGCGGTTCGGCACGGTCGGAGGAGCGATGACCGCGAACGTGCTCACGCTCGATCCGGGGATGCGCGCGAGCGACGCCGCCCTCAGGCTCTCGAACGCCGGGGTGGCCGGCGCCCCGGTGGTGGAGGGTGGAGCGGTGGTGGGGATCGTCACGCTCCGCGACCTGCTCGAACGCGAAGGTCACATCGCGCCACAGACGAGCGGACCCTTCCTGAGAGGGGAGCGGCACCTCGCCAACCTGAAGGTCGCCGAGGTGATGACGCGCGACGTGGTGACGATCCACCGCGACGAGACGCTGCTGCGCGCGGTCGACGTGATGGACGCGGTCGGCGTGAACCGGTTGCCGGTCGTGGACGAGGACGACCGCCCGATCGGGATCCTGGCCCGCGACGATGTGATCCGCGCGATCGCGCTCGCGATCCGGGAGCTGGGTCCGGTGGCTGTCACCCACCACGCTTCGGACGGGATCGGCCTGCAGGGGATCGGCCCGCTGCTCGCACCGCACGTCAGCTGAGGCCGGTTGGGCCGGCCGACGGGCGTTCCGTAGAATCGGCCACGGAGACGTGGCTGAGTGGCCGAAAGCAGCCGCCTGCTAAGCGGTTAGGGGGTGTTGAGCTCCCTCGCGCGTTCGAATCGCGCCGTCTCCGCTGGTAGAGCGTAGTTTCCACCGTCAGCGAGAGAGCCGCGTTTCTTGTCACTCTCGGCCCGGCGCAGTGTCCGGGCGTCTATCGGCAGGCACCC
Source organism: uncultured Actinomycetes bacterium (assembly GCA_964640085.1). Lineage (GTDB taxonomy): Bacteria > Actinomycetota > UBA4738 > UBA4738 > HRBIN12 > CAZXFA01. Next base: position 121,823 of record CAZXFA010000001.1, read on the forward strand.
GTCGGCCTCGGAGCCGGATTCCGCTCGATCGCCACGTCCGGGTACAGGGTGCCCTGCCGGTCGGACGAGAAGATCGCCAGGTAGCCCGCACACCCCTCCGCCTGGTGGAAGACGCCGTCGCTGACTTCGGTTCGATCCTTCCAGGTGACCGCGCGCCAGCTGCAGAGGCCGGTCTTCCAGCAGACGTAGTCGTCGGTGCTCATGATGCGGACCGTCACGGGCACCGTGGCCCGGAACTTCAGGTGGTACGTGAACGTATCCGGCACCCCGCCCACGTACTCCCTGCCCGGAGTCAGCGGGCAGCCCTGTTCGGGCCCAGCGCCGCAGGAGTTCCAAAGCGGGAATCGCGGGTTGTCCAGACTCCCGACGGTCTCCTCGATCTGGTCCTGGAGCCGCTGGATCGAGTTCCGCAACGCGCGCCACCGACCAGCGAATCGCGCCGCCTCCTCGCTCTGATCCGCCAGCTCGCTCTTGAGGCGCTCGACCTCCATGACCGCCCTCTCGTGGAGCGGTTCCCACCGGCTCCGTTCGTCGCGGGCTCCGAGCCACATGCCGATGCTGACGCCGCCGAGAAGCATCGCGATGGCGATGGCGCCGAAGGCGACGGCTCGTCCACGTCGGACCGGTCTCCTGGCCGGCTTCGGGGGTTCAGGGAGACGCGCTCCGAGCTGTTCTCCCACGGGTAGACGCTAGCCTGAGAGCCCGGAGCTGTGAAGGCCGTGGCGGCAGCACGGAGGCGTCACGTGACCCCGGCGCGACCGGTCGCAACATGACCTCTCTGGGATCGGTGGTGTTGCCCTGACCTGCGGCGATGTCCGAACTCGCAGGCGGACGGCGTGCCCTGCCGTGCCGAGCCCGCAGGGTGCCGAGCTCCCTCGCGCGTTGGGATCGCGCCGTCTCTGCTGGTCGGCGTGGTGCCCGCAGTGGGTGTGCATCGGAGCGGTCGATGGGTAAGGTGGAGGGGACCGCGACCGCGGAAGGAGGGAGCATCATGCTCCAGATCACCGACACGGCCGCGTCCGCGTTCCGGGACATCCTGTCGAACGAGGACGTCCCGGGATCCGCCATCCGGCTCGCGCCGGAGACGCAGGCAGACGGGCGAGCGAGCATCTCGCTCCAAGCGATCGACCAGCCCGCTCCGACCGACGCACCTGCCGAGGCATCGGGCGTGCAGGTCGTCGTGGCGCCCGAGCTCGCGGCCTCGCTGGACGATGCGATCCTCGATGCCAGGCCGAGCCAGCAGGGGACGGAGTTCTTCATCCGCCCTCAGGAACCGCAGGCGTCCTGAACCCCGCGGGTGGGGCGGTCTCCGGCGCGCCCCGCCCGACCGGGTCCTGGGGCTCGCCCAGCGGCAGGACGGCGTCCGCCCCGCGGTACGATGTGAGGCCGAGCGCCGGTAGCTCAATGGATAGAGCATCTGACTACGGATCAGAAGGTTGGGGGTTCGACTCCCTCCCGGCGCGCTAGGTTCTGTTCAATCCGCGCAGAACGTCTGCACCCGCGCGATCCCGAGCGGCGACGGGTCGAGGGCCCTGGCGAACCGGGTCGCCTCGCGGAAGCGCTCGAAGTAGACGGCGACCGTGGCCAGGTCCCCGCGGACCCCGAGCTGGGCCGCGGCTCCCTGGTCGCAGGCGATGCTGCCGGGGAAGGCCTCGATGCCGAGCTCGGCGAGCAGATCCACGGCCGCCTCGAGCTCGGGCGTGTCGAACGGCGCCACCGCCAGGTACACGCCGAAGTACGTTCCGCCGTGCTCGACGTCCGTCGTGATCGGCGAGGGGAGGGCGGTAGGCGTCGGGCTGGGCTCGGCCGACGGGACCGGGGACGCCGTGACCGAAGGGGTCGGGACCGGCGCGGGTGAGACCGCCTGGGGGTCGCCGTTGTCGCACGCGGAGACGAGGAGCCCCACCAGCGCCAGAGCGGGGAACCGTCGCATGTCTCCATGCTGACCGATGGTCGGCGGTCTGTCTCCCCGCCGGCCGCGATCGCCGTGTGGCCGGCCGAGATCAGGAGAACCGGATCTTCGTCACGAAGGCGTCCCGGTCGCCCGCGTTCTCGTGGTCCTCGAACGCGCCATGTGTCTCGCCACCGATGTAGGCGGCCGAGGTCCCTACGGTGAGCGCGTTCCCGGCGTCGAAGTCGTCGGTGCCGAACTGGACGGTCCACGATTGCACGCCCTTGGCGTCGTACTGCAGCAGGAAGGCGTCGGTCTCCCCGAGCAGGATGGCGTCCGGGAGGGCGCCGTTGGTCGCTCCGGCCACCAGCACGCCGGTCGACGTGATCCCCACGCCGGCGACGCGGTCGTCCCCCGCCGAGCCGAACTGCCGGGTCCAGACCTCGACCCCCTTCGGATCCAGCCGGCGGAGGAAGCCGTCGAACCCCCCGTGCCCGGTCGTGTCGGGGAACACCCCCGAGGTGGTCCCTCCCACGAAGGCCTTCCTCGGGCGGACGACGAGGCCACCGACGTGGTCGTCGCCGGCCGTCCCGAACCGGGTGGTCCGGCGCACCCTGCCGCTGCGCGAGAGCGTGCCGACGAACCCGTCGATGCCTCCGATCCCAGGGCCCCCGAACCTTCCGTCGGTCGTGCCCGCGACCCAGACCCGGCGTCCCTGGACCTCGACCCCGGTGATGCGTTCCGCGCCCCGGGCGCCGATCTGGCGGGTCCAGACCTCGGTTCCCGAACGAGTGAGCTTCCTCACGAAGGCGTCGAGCCCTCGGCTGCGGCCCGCGAGCCGTCCCCCGGTGGAGCCCGCGACGTACACGCCGGTGGCGTCGAGAGCGATGGCGAGCGCTTCGTCGTCGGCCCGCGTCCCGAACTGCATGGTCCAGCGTTCGTTCCCCCTCAGGTCGTACGCGCGGACGAACGCGTCGACCCTGCCCGTGGAGCGCTCGCCCCTCAGCGTGCGGTCTGTGGTCCCTGCCACATAGACGCCCGTCCGGTCGACGGCCACCGCGAGTGCCCGATCGACCCCCGTGGTTCCGAACTGCCGCGTCCAAAGCTCCCGACCGCGGGGGTCGTGGACGCGGACGAACGCGTCGGCCAGGCGATGCCAGTCCTGACCCGGCAGCTCCATGTTCGTCTGGCCGACCGCGTACACGCCCCCGGGCCCCGTGTCGAGCCCGAGCGTGAGGTCGTACCGCTGGGTCCCGAACTGGCGGGTCCAGTCGGGTGTCGGGGTGGGCTGCACGGCCCGGCAGCGGATGTCCGCGTTCAGACATTCGGACACGAGCTGGTCCAGGCGCGGCTGCTGCCACGTGTTCCAGAAGTCCGAGTGCATCGTGAAGTACGGGCCGCTCGAGAGCAGGAGCGCCGGGCCACCCGCTGGGCCGAGCGGGCTCATCACGCCGAGATGGATCCGCTGGCTGAGCCTGGGAAGGTGGTGCGGGAACGCGGCTGGGCACGAGGTGCCGATCGGGTACGCCACGTCCGAAGGCTCCAGTCCCACGCCGTTCCAGCAGCTCGGCATGTCCACGATGGCGACGATCCCGTCCACGAAGTCGTACCGCTCCGCCCACTGGGTGCAGTCGTAGGGGGCGTCTTCGCGCGGGGTCTTCACGTTCTTGGTCTCGCCGCAGAACCAGCGCACGTGCGGGTTCCCGGTGGCCGAGGTGGCCGACGGGTTCCCACCGATCATCTTCAGCCCCGGTGGGATCGTCTCCACGTCGCGGCCCTCGAGGCCGAGGTAGTAGATGCGCATCACCGGCGGGGTGATCTGGCGGCCGTTGAGCGAGAAGACCGGTGCCCAGTACCCGGCGGTATCGCTCGGGACCCGGCACGTCGTGGAGCCGGCCAGCATCGAGTCCACGGTCGAGTGGGCGTCCACGGTGCTGTTGCCGAAGAAGTCGTGAAGGTGGGACGCGCCCGGCACGCCGGGGTGGACGATCGGATCGTCGGGCAGCGTGTGCGAGTGGCGGCAGCGGATCACGAACTGCCCGGGGGAGCCATCCGCGGCCGAAGCGGGCACCGCACCCGCGAGGGAGGCCAACAGGGCGATCGCGACGAAGGCCGTGACCATCGGCCGGATGGGCTGCGGGGGTCGGGTCCCCATGAGACGTCCGACGCTACCACGGGCGCCAACCGGGGCTAGGATGGCGTCCCGCCTCGCGAGAGGAGCCGTCATGCGCCACGTGAACCTGGGGCGGCACGGTGTGAAGGTCAGCCGGTTGTGCCTGGGAACGATGAACTTCGGCCCGGAGACGAGCGAGGAGGACTCGTTCGCGATCATGGACCGGGCGCTGGATGAGGGCATCAACTTCTTCGACACCGCCAACGTCTACGGGCGCTGGAAGGGTGTCGGGGCCACCGAGACGATCCTCGGGCACTGGTTCGCGAAGAGCGGCGGTCGCCGGGAGAAGGTGGTCCTGGCCACGAAGGTCTACAACAAGATGGGGGATTGGCCGAACGAGTTCCGTCTATCCGCGTACCACATCCGGCGCGCGTGCGAGGACTCCCTACAGAGGCTCCGGACCGACCACATCGACCTCTACCAGATGCATCACATCGACCGCCATGCCCCGTGGGACGAGGTGTGGCAGGCATTCGACACGCTCGTGCAGCAGGGGAAGATCAGCTACGTCGGCTCCTCGAACTTCGCGGGCTGGCACATCGCGCAGGCGAACGAGACCGCACGGGAGCGGCACCGGCTCGGACTCGCGTCCGAGCAGTGTGAGTACAGCCTCGCCCAACGGATGGGCGAGCTCGAGGTCCTGCCCGCCTGCGAGGGCTACGGCATGGGCGTGATCCCCTACAGCCCGCTCGCCGGCGGCCTGCTGGGCGGGATCCTCGGGAAGACCGGCGGGCGGAGCCAGAGCGACGAGTGGGTGCAAGGGGAGCTCGCCGAGCGTCGGGACCAGGTCGAGGCGTTCGAGGCGCTCTGCCGCGAGCTGGGCGAGGCCCCCGCCGTGGTGGCCCATGCGTGGCTCCTGGCGAACCCGGTGGTGACGGCCCCGATCATCGGGCCGCGGACGATCGAGCAGCTCGATGCTCCGCTCCGTTCGCTCGAGGTGGAGCTGGGCGAGGACGCCATGCGGCGCCTGGACGAGATCTTCCCCGGGCCAGGCGGCCCCGCTCCCGAAGCCTACGCCTGGTAGGGATCTCGGTCGGCCGGTATATCGTTCGACCGTGGGCCGTGCCCGTTCGTTCCTGTTCGCGCTGCTCCTGATCGGGGCCGGGGTCCTCCTGCTGCTCCAGCAAGCGGAGGTGATCGCGGAGGACGTCAGCGTGTGGCCGATCATCCTGATGGGCGTCGGCGCCCTGTGGGTCCTCGAACGTCTGCTCCTGGGTGGCGGTGAGGGGTACGTGTTCCCGCTCGTGGTGTTCGCGATCGGACTGGCGTTCCTCCTCGAGGACCTGGACGTCGTCGACCCTGACGGGGTCCTGCTGCCGCTGGTGGTGATCGCGATCGGGCTCGGGTTGCTGCTCGGCGCCGCTCCCGCGCGGGGGCCGCGCTCGGAGCGGCGACAGGTGCCGCTCGAGGGGGCGAGCAGGGCACGCATCGAGGTGGACCACGGCGCAGGCCGGCTCCGGATCGGGTCGCACGTCGGCGGGGAGGACCTGGTGGAAGGGACGTTCGTCGGAGGGGTGGACGTCCGCCGGCGGCGCGATGACGGGAGCGTCGACGTGCGGCTCTCGGCCAACCCGTGGCGGGCTGGGTTCCCGTGGGCGCGTGGCGGGGCCCTGGACTGGTCCCTCACCCTGTCGCGCAGCGTGCCGACCGAGCTCCACGTCAACACGGGCGCGAGCAACGCCGAGATCGACCTGAGCGAGAGCCACGTCGAGGAGCTCCGGCTCGAGACCGGGGCGAGCAAGACCGTCGTCACCGTTCCGGCCACGGGGAAGCCAACGGTCCGGATCCGGGGCGGCGCCGCCGAGATCAAGGTGGTCGTCCCGGCCAGGATGGCGGCCCGGATCCGGATCCAAGGGGCGCTCGCGGCCGTGTTCGTCGACCGGCACCGGTTCCCCGAGGCGGACGACCGCGAATACCGCTCCCCAGACCTGGAGGAGGCGGCCGATCGTGCCGACATCCAGGTCGACGCCGGCGCCGCGAAGGTCGAGGTCCTCTGACGGATCAGAGCACGCCGGCGGCGCGCAGGGCGGACTCACGCGCGCGCTCGGTGAGCCGACCGAGGCCCTCGGAGATCCGAGGCTCTGGCGGCTCGGGGTCCTCGATCCGACGGGCGTGCATCGGGATCCGCCCGAGGTCGCTGTGGAACAGCTCCCGAGCCGTGCCGAGCGTCCGATGGGGACCCGTGCGCCGGCCTTCCCGCATGACCGGGACGAGCAGCGGTTCGTGGTCGTCGGGCAGCGGCTCGTCCCGGAGGGCCAGCACGTCACCCTCCGCGCCGCGGAACACCTGCTTGCGTCCCGGGTACGTGTGCTTGTTCGGCGAGAGCTTGATCATCGGCCGGCCGTCGTACTCCACGAGCTTGTAGGCCGAGTCGAGGTAGGGGGCGTCGGCCGAGACTCCGATCCGGGTGCCCACTCCGAACGCATCGATCGGCGCTCCGGAGCGGACGAGCCGGTCGACCTCGAACTCGTCCAGGCCGCCGCTCGCGAAGATCCGGACGCCGTCGTGGTCCGCCTCGTCCAAGATCGCCCGGCTCCGCCGGGCGAGCTCGGCCAGGTCGCCGCTGTCCAACCGGACCCCGAGGTTGCGCTCCAGCCCGAGCTCGCGGATCACGTCGATCGCGGTGCGGACGCCGTTCAGGGTGTCGTAGGTGTCCACCAGGAACGTCGTCTTGTCCGGGAAATCCTGCGCGAAGGTTCGGAACGCCTCGGCCTCGGTCGGGAACGACTCGATGTAGGAATGGGCCATCGTCCCCACCACCGGCAGCCCGAACCGGCGCCCGGCCTCCACGTTGCTCGTCGCCGCGAACCCCACGATCCACGTCACCCTTGCGACGTTCAGCGCGGCGTCGAGCCCCTGCGTGCGCCGCAGCGCGAAGTCCACCACGCTCCGCCCGTCGGCGGCCAGGACGCATCGGGCGGCCTTCGAGGCGATCGTGGTCTGGAAGGTGATCTGGTTCAGGAGGTACGGCTCCACGAGCTGCGCCACGGCGATCGGTGCGGTGAGCTCGAGCAGCGGCTCGTTCGCGTAGACGACCCGCCCCTCCGGCACCGCCCACACGTCGCCGTCGAACCGGAGCCGGGCGAAGGCCTCGAGCACCTCGTCGTCGAACCCCAGCTCGCGGCCGAGGTGCTCGAGCTCGTTCTCGGTGAACCCGAACGTCTCGAGGAACGCCAGGCAAGGCTCCAGCCCCGCCGAGACCAGGAACCCACGGTCCGGCGGAAGGGCCCGGACGAACAGGCTGAACGTGGCCTCCTGGCGCATGCCGCGCTGGAGGTAGCTCGCGGCCATGTTGAGCTCGTAGAGGTCGGTCAGCAGGGCGCTGGGCGGCATCGGACCATAAGGCTACGCGACGGCGCTGGGCCGGACCCGCCTCCGGGGGTCGGAGGTCCCCCCGACGGTGCGCCCTTCGCCAGGTGGGCGCGACCGTCACCTCCGCCAGCCTGGTGGCGGGAGGTGTGCTCGTGCGGTACCTGGACCGCCCGGGGATCGGCGCGCTGCTGCGCTCGCTCGTGGATGCGGGCTACGCGCTGATCGGACCGACCGTGCGTGAGGGGGCCATCGTCCTCGAGGAGATCGAAGGGATCGAGGACCTCCCGTCGGGGGTGGGCGAGGAGCAGGCGCCCGGTGCCTACCGGCTGACCGAGCGCAACGACGACCGACTCTTCGGCTGGGCGCACGGCCCCGATGCAGCCAAGCGTTTCCTGTTCCCTCCGCGCGAGCTCCTGGCGACCGTCCGCCGGAACGGCTCGATGACCGTGGTGCGCCCGGGGGAAGAGCGCCCGTACGCGGTCGTCGGCCTCCGGTCCTGCGACCTGCACGCGATCGCGGTGCAGGACCGGGTGTTTATGGACCTGGACCCCGCCTACCGGCGCCGGCGGGAGCGTGCCGTGTTCGTCGGCGTGAACTGCGCCGAGCCCGGTTCGACCTGCTTCTGCGCCTCGATGGGCACCGGCCCGCGATGCACGACCGGGTTCGACCTGGCGCTGACCGAGCTCGACGAGGGGTTCGCGGTGGAGGCCGGGACGCCGAGGGGCGAGGAGCTCCTGTCGGCCGTCGAGAGCCGCGAGGCGACCCGAGCCGAGGTCGCCGCGGTCGAGCGGATCGTCGGGCGGGCGACCGCCCGGATGGGGCGGACGCTGGACACGTCCGACATGCCGGGGCTGCTGTACCGGAACCGGGAACACCCTCGTTGGGCCGCTGTCGCGGCCCGGTGCCTGGCCTGCGCGAACTGCACGAACGTGTGCCCCACGTGCTTCTGCCACGACGTCGTGGACGGCGTGAGCCTGTCGGGCGACGTGGCGACGCGGACCCGCGAGTGGGCCAGCTGCTTCGGCCAGGAGTACAGCTGGGCCGCGGGCGAGACGGTCCGGATGTCCCGGGACTCCCGTTACCGCCAGTGGCTGACCCACAAGTTCGCCTCTTGGATCGACCAGTACGGAACGTCCGGCTGCGTCGGCTGCGGACGCTGCATCACCTGGTGCCCGGTCGGCATCGACGTGACCGAGGAGATCGTCGCGATCCGCGCGACCGACGGTGAGGTGGTGGAGGCGGGGTGAACGCGAGCGTGACCGAGGTCCGTCGGACGCAGCCGGAGGGTGGCCCCACCCGCGTGGCCGTGATCCAGCGGGTCGTGCCCGAGACCCCGGAGTCGGCCACGTACTGGAGCACGTGGCGCGACGGCGACGGGGAGGGGTACGCGTTCGAGGCGGGCCAGTTCAACATGATCTACGTCTACGGGGTCGGCGAGGTCGCGATCTCGATCTCGTCCGACCCGGCGCACCCGCAACGGCTCGGCCACACGATCCGCTCGGTCGGCCGGGTGACGAACGTGATCAAGGACCTGAAGCCCGGGGACGAGATCGGGATCCGCGGTCCGTTCGGGACGCCCTGGCCGCTGCACGAGGCGGAGAGAGGCGACCTGGTCGTGGTCGCCGGTGGGGTGGGCGTCTGCCCCGTGCGCCCGGCGATCGAGACCGCGATGCGCCGACGGGACCGCTACCGACGTTTGATCCTGTTGCTCGGGGCGAGGACGCCGCGGCTCCTCCCGTACCAGGAGGAGCTCGACTGGTGGCTCGCCACGATGGAGCGCCTGGGGGTCGAGCTCCACCTGACGGTGGACGAGGCCGAGCCGGGCTGGCTCTACGGCGAGGGCGTCGTCACGACGCTGTTCCCGAAGGCGCAGATCGAGGCGGCGCGCACGACCGCGTTCATCTGCGGCCCCGAGATCATGATGCGCTTCGCCGGTGAAGGCCTGACCGAGCTCGGGGTACCGCGCGAGCGGATCTTCGTCTCGATGGAGCGGAACATGCAGTGCGGGATCCGGCTCTGCGGGCACTGCCAGCTGGGGCCCTACTTCGTGTGCGCCGACGGGCCCGTGTTCAGGTACGACCGGATCGCCGACCTCTTGGAGGTGCGCGAGCTGTGATCGCCAGCCCGAAACGCGGACCGCGGGTCGCGGTGTTCAAGATGGCCTCCTGCGACGGGTGCCAGCTGCAGCTGCTGGACGCCGAGGAGGCCCTGCTCGAGCTGGCGGGGGCTATCCAGATCGTGAACTTCGCCGAGGCCTCGAGCCACATGGAGCCGGGGCCGTACGACGTGACGCTGGTCGAGGGGTCGGTCTCGACACCCGAGCAGGAGGAGCAGATCCGGCAGATCCGTGGGGACACGCGGTTCCTGATCACGATCGGCGCCTGCGCGACCTCCGGCGGGGTCCAGGCGCTGCGGAACGCGACCGGCAAGCACGAGGAGTTCATCCGGACCGTCTACCCGACGCCCGAGTACGTGGCCTCCCTGGAGGACTCGCATCCGATCGCGGACTACGTGGACGTGGACCTGGAGCTCACCGGCTGCCCGATCGATCGGGGCGAGCTGCTCCACGCGATTTCCTCGCTCGTGCACGGCGCGGTGCCTCGGGTCTCGACCTCGCCGGTCTGCGTGGAGTGCAAGCGCCGCGGCTACGTCTGCGTCGTGGTGGCGAAGGGCGAGCCCTGCCTGGGCCCGGTCACCCGCACCGGCTGCGGCGCGTTGTGTCCGGGGTGGGGGCGCGGCTGCTACGGCTGCTTCGGCCCCGCCCAGTCCTCGAACAACACCGAGGCGCTCGGTCGACGGTTCGGCGAGCTCGGGCTCTCCCCGAACGAGACGGCCGACCGGTTCCGGTTCATCACCGGGTGGGCTCCCCCCTTCCGGGAGGCGGCCAACGAGCTCGAGGAGGCAGCGCCGTGACGCACCGGAGCGTCGAGGTCCCGGTGATCGCCCGCGTCGAAGGCGAGGGGGCCCTCCATGTCCGCTTGGAGGATCACTCGATCACCGACCTGAGGCTGGAGATCTACGAGCCGCCGCGGTTCTTCGAAGCGTTCCTGCGCGGTCGCCACTTCAACGAGGTGCCCGACATCGTGCCGCGGATCTGCGGCATCTGCCCGGTCGCCTACCAGATGAGCGCCGTGCACGGGCTCGAGCGCCTGTTCGGCGTGCAGGTGCCGGAGGGCACGCACGAGCTCCGGCGGCTCTTCTACTGCGGCGAATGGATCGAGAGCCACGTGCTGCACGTGTTCCTCCTCGCCGCGCCGGACTACCTGGCCCTCCCGAACGCGATCGAGATGGCCAAGACGCACCCCGAGCTGGTGAAGACCGCGCTCGCGATCAAACGGATCGGCAACGACCTGATGGCCGTGATCGGTGGCCGTGAGATCCACCCGGTCTCCCCCCGCGTCGGCGGGTTCTCGAAGGCTCCGCGGCGCAGGGATCTCGCACCGTTCCTCCCCCGACTGGAGTGGGCCCTGGGGTGGATGCCGGGGATCGCGGACTTCGCCGCGTCGCTGCCCGCTCCGGCGCTCGCTCGTCCCGTCGAGCTCGTCTCGATGGTGAGCGAAGACGAGTACCCGATGAACGTGGGAGCGATGGGTTCCACCGAAGGTCGGCGGTTCGACGCCCCGACCTACGAGGTGGTCACGCGCGAGGAGCACGTGGAGCACTCGAACGCCCTGCACTCGGTGATGAGCGACACCGGAACCCCGTACTTCACGGGACCGCTCGCCCGCGTGAACCTGAACGCCCAGCACCTCACGCCGATCGCCCGCGAGGTGGCGGAGCGGACCGGTCTGCGCGTTCCCGAGGGCGACCCGTTCTTCTCCCTCGCCGCCCGGCTGGTCGAGACCACGCTCGCGATCGAGGAGTCGATCCGCATCATCGGGTCGTACGTGGCGCCAGATCCTCCGATGGTGGAGCCGGTTCCGCGAGCGGGTCGGGCGATTTGGACCACCGAGGCGCCACGTGGGACCCTCTACCACCGCTACGACGTGGCCGAGGACGGCACGATCGTCGAGGCGAAGATCGTCCCGCCCACCTCACAGAACCTCCGTCACATGGAGGAGGACCTGCGGATCTTCCTCCCCGGGGTGCTCGATCGATCGGACGAGGAGCTCACCCGCCTGTGCGAGATGGTGGTGCGGAACTACGACCCCTGCATCTCGTGCGCGACTCACTTCCTCCGTCTCGACATCGAGCGGGCGTAGGCTCGCGTCCATGCCCAGGGTCCGAGTGATCGGCTGCGGCACCCTCGACGCCGGCGACGACGCGGTGGGGATCCTCGCCGTCCGGGCGGCTCGGGGGCGGCTGGCCTCGATGGGCGTGGAGGTCCTCGAGTCCGCCTCGCCCCTCGACCTGGTGCACCTGGTCGAGGGGGTGGACGCCGCGGTCATCGTGGACGGCGTGCGGGCTCCCTCCGGCGGTCGGGATCCCGGCGAGCTCGTCCGGGCCGAGGCCGGACCCGGCGAGCCGCTCTCCGCCGAGCTCCGGTCCTCGCTCTCCTCCCACGGCCTGGGGCTGGCCGAGGCGGTCGGCCTGACGGCCGCGCTCGGGACCGCTCCCCGAGTGATCGTCCTGGGGGTCGAGGTGGAGGAGGTCACGGCCGGTGCCGGACTCTCACCCTCGGTCGCCGCGGCGCTCTCCGCCCTGGTCGAGCGTCTGTTGGCCGAAGTGGCCCGGCTGCGCGGCTCGGGCTAGCCGCAACGCGCGGACCGTCCGTCCCGGAGGTCCCGGGACCCGCTACCCATCGTCCGGGCCGTCCGGCGGAGCCATCCTTGTGGCGCCAGATCGTTCGGGTGCGTTGGCATCCCGGCGAACGGACGTGGATCGAACCGGGCGTGACGCAGGACGACATCGGGAGCGACGGATGATGCGGCGGAACGGGTCACGCGGGAAGGTCAAGAGCCAGACGGAGTTCGAAGCCCACCTGGCCCCGGGGTTCGCCGCGGAGATCGCGGTCGAGGTCCCGGACGGCGATCGGCTGCTTGGCTGTCTCCAGTGCGGGACGTGCAGCGGGGCGTGTCCCCTGAGCATGTACATGGACCTCACGCCGCGCCGGGTGATCGAGCTGACGAGGGCCGGGGCGCGGGACGAGGTGCTCGGCAGCTACACGATCTGGGTGTGCGCCTCTTGCTACGCGTGCACCGTCCAATGCCCGAAGCAGATCCCCATCACCGAGATCATGCACGCGTTCCGCCGTCGGGCGTTCGAGGCGGGCGTCTACCCGAAGCGCTTCACGAACCCGGTGATGACCCGCGAGCTGGTCGCGATGGCCGAGGAGCGAGGTCGGAGCACCGAGTCGTGGATCGCGATGAAGGCCTACCTGCGGACGGATCCGCTCCAGCTCCTCAAGCACGCGGTCGTCGGCCTGCGCTTGATGCTGCGGGGCCGGATGAGTTTCAAGCGGGAGTCGATACGGGACCGCCGGCAGTTCACCGCGCTGCTGCGGGCGGTGGAGGCGGGGCCGGCCGCATCCGGACAGGCCCCGCAACCGCCTGTGGTCCGTGAGGCTTTCCCGGCCGCGGAGGGAGCCCCATGAGATACCCCTACTACCCAGGCTGCTCCGTGGGCGGCACCGCGAAGGCCTACGAGGAGTCGCTGCTGGCCGTCCTGGAGGCGTTCGGCCGGGGCCTGGCCGAGCTGGACGACTGGAACTGCTGCGGAGCGAGCGCGGCGCCCTCGATCGACGAAGATCGGGCGATCGCCCTCTCGGCCCGGAACCTCGCGATCGCCGAGGAGCAGGCGGAGGACTCGGCGCCGATCGACCTCCTCACCCCGTGTGCCGGCTGCTACCGGGCCCTCCTGGCGGCCCAGCACTCCCTGGAGCAGCGACCGGCGGTCGCGCGCCGGATCGACGGCGCGCTCCAGGCGATCGGGCTGCGGTACGACCGTCGGGTCCACGTGCGCCACGTCTTGGACGTGCTGGCGAACGAGATCGGGACCGAGGCGATCTCGGCCGCAGTCACCCGGCCTCTGGAGGGGGTGAAGGTCGCCTGCTACTACGGCTGCCTGCTCGTGCGTCCGAACGCGACGTTCGACGACCAGCGGGATCCGACGTCGATGGATCGGCTGATGGAGGCCGTCGGCGCAGAGGCGATCGACTGGCCGCTGAAGACGCGGTGCTGCGGCGGGTCGTGCTACGGGGCCGATCCGTTCAGCGGGACGACGCCGCAGGGTGCCCTGTCGCTCAGCTACGCGCTCCTGCGGGAGGCCAGCCGCCGCGGGGCCGATGCGGTGGTCACCGCGTGCCCGCTGTGCCAGTTCAACCTGGAGGCGTTCCAGGGCGAGATGACGCGGACGTTCGCCTCACCCATCGACGTGACGGTGGGCTACGTCACGCAGTTCGTCGGTCTGGCGCTGGGGCTCTCTGAGCGGCGGCTGGGGATCCACCGGATGCTCCGGTGGCGGCTGCCCGAGCGCGAGCCGGTCGCGGCGGAAGGAGGCGTCGATGCGCGAGCCTGAGCGCGAGCTCGAGCCCGGGCTGTCCCCGAACGGGGGCCCGAGGATCGGCGTCTACGTCTGCCACTGCGGCCTGAACATCGCCGGCAAGGTGGACGTGCAGGCCGTGGTCGACTTCGCGGCGAGCTTGCCCGACGTGGCGGTGGCCCGCGACTACAGGTTCATGTGCTCCGACCCCGGTCAGGACCTGATCGAGGAGGACGTGCGCGCCGGGCTCGTGAACCGGGTGGTGGTCGCGTCGTGCTCGCCGCTGATGCACGAGGCCACGTTCCGGCGCGCCACGGCCGAGGGCGGGACGAGCCCGTTCCACTTCCAGATGGCGAGCATCCGCGAGCACGTCTCGTGGGTGACGGTCCGCGGCGAGGACGCGACGGAGAAGGCCAAGGCCCTGGTCGCGGGTGCCGTTCGTCGCGTCGCCCTCCACGAGTACCTGGAGCCGCGGAAGGCCTCGGTCACGGCCGACGTGATGGTGGTGGGGGGCGGGATCGCGGGGATCCACGCAGCCCTCACGATGGCCGACGCAGGCAAGCACGTGTACCTGGTCGAGCGCGAGAGCACGCTCGGGGGCCACATGGCCAAGTTCGACAAGACCTTCCCCACGCTCGATTGCGCCGCGTGCATCCTGACGCCGAAGATGTCCCAGGTGCGCTCGCACCCGAACATCACCCTCTGGACCTACTCGGACGTCGTGAGCGTCGAAGGCTTCACGGGCGACTTCACGGTCCGGGTCCGCCACCGCCCCCGGTACGTGATCGAGGAGCTGTGCACAGGGTGTCTGGAGTGTATCGAGAAGTGCATCCACAAGCAGGGCAAGTTCGAGGACGAGTTCAACGAGGGGCTCGGCAAGCGTAAGCCGATCTACATCCCGTTCCCCCAGGCCACGCCCCCGGTGGTGGTCGTCGACCCCGACACGTGCATCTGGTTCAAGACGGGCAAGTGCCCGCAGACCTGCATCGAAGCGTGCGAGCGGGGCGCGTTCGACTTCGAGCAGAAGGAGACGTTCGATGAGGTGAAGGTCGGTGCGATCGTCCTCGCCACCGGATTCAAGACGTTCGACGCTACACGCGCGCCCGAGTACGGCTATGGCATCCACCCGAATGTCTACACGAGCCTCGAGGTCGAGCGCCTGTTCAACGCCGCGGGTCCGACGGGCGGCGAGCCGATCCTGCGCGACGGCACGCGTCCGCGCTCGGTCGGGATCATCCACTGCGTGGGGTCGCGGGACGAGCGTTACAACGCCTACTGCTCGCGCGTGTGCTGCATGTACTCGCTCAAGCTCGCGCACCTGGTCAAGGAGCGCACCGGAGCCGAGGTCTACCAGTTCTACATCGACATGCGAACGCCCGGGAAGGGCTACGAGGAGTTCTACGACAAGATCCTCAAGGAGGGCACGCACCTGATCCGCGGCCGGGTGGCCGAGGTGACCGACGAGGCGATCTCGCCCGAGGAGCAGGGGCACCTCGTGATCCGGGCCGAGGACACGCTGATCGGCTTGGTGCGGCGGATCCCGGTGGACATGGTGATCCTCGCGGTCGGCTTGGAGCCTCAACCCGACGCCCAGGACGTGCGTCGCCTGTTCAACATCTCCTGCGGCAGCGAGGGGTTCTTCACGGAGCGGCACCCCAAGCTCGCGCCGGTCTCCACGTTCACCGACGGCGTGTTCCTGGCCGGCGCGTGCCAGGGACCGAAGGACATCCCGGACACGGTGGCCCAGGCGGGCGCCGCGGCGGCGGAGGTGCTGGCGATGGTCGATCGCGGCTTCGTGATGCTGGAGGCGAACACGGCTTTCATCGACGAGGCCGCGTGTTCGGGCTGCAAGACCTGCGTGGGGCTCTGCCCCTTCGGCGCGATCTCCTTCGACGAGGAACGGAAGAAGGCGGCCGTGAACGAGGTGGTCTGCAAGGGCTGCGGGATCTGCGTGGGCGCCTGCCCGTCCGGCGCCGCTCAGCAGCACCTGTTCACCGACGCGCAGATCCTCTCCGAGATCGAGGGGGTGCTCGAGTATGTCTGAGGCCCAGCGCGTCCAGACCGTGGGGCCCGATGGCGCCCGCCCGAACGCCGAGCGTCCCTTCGAGCCCAAGATCGTGGCGTTCTTCTGCAACTGGTGCACGTACACGGCGGCGGACCTGGCCGGGATCTCCCGGATGCAGTACGCGCCGAACGTTCGGGTGATCCGGCTGATGTGCTCGGGCCGGGTGGACCCGCAGTTCGTTCTGGCGGCACTGCGCGAGGGGGCCGACGGCGTGCTGATCGGTGGGTGCCACCCAGGCGACTGCCACTACCAGGAGGGCAACTACAACGCGCTGCGCCGCTTCGAGGTCCTGCGCCGGATGCTCCGCGACTTCGGGATCGAGGACGAGCGGGTGCGGCTGGAGTGGATCTCGGCGGCCGAGGGCGACAAGGTGCAACGGGTGTGCGACGAGATCACCGAGCAGGTCCGGGCGCTCGGGCCGCTGCACCTGACGATCCCGGGGACCGTCGCGACGGACGAGACCGCGGGCGCACCGGCGCCCGAGCCGGTCGGGCTGGGGGCGCGATGAAGCCGAAGGTCGCCTTCTACTGGTGCGCCTCGTGCGGCGGCTGCGAGGAGGCGGTCGTCGACCTCAACGAGGCGATCCTCGACGTGGTCGAGGCGGTGGACATCGTCTTCTGGCCGGTTGCCATGGACTTCAAGGTCTCCGACGTCGAGGCCCTAGCCGACGGCGAGCTCGCCGCCGCGTTCGTGAACGGCGCGATCCGCACCTCCGAGCAGGCCGAGATGGCCGAGCTGCTGCGTCGCAAGGCCGGCGTCGTCGTGGCGTTCGGCGCCTGCGCGTGGCTGGGGGGCATCCCGGGCCTGGCGAACCTGTCCAGCCGCGACTCGATCCTGGCGGAGGTCTACCACGACCTCCCGAGCGTGCAGGACGGGGACGGCGCCACGCCGCGCGAGGAGACCGACGTGCCCGAGGGTCGGCTGCGTCTGCCCGCTTTCGGCGGGGACGTGCGCACGCTTGACCAGGTGATCGACGTCGACTACTTCCTCCCCGGCTGCCCGCCGCCCTCCGAGCTGATCGCACAGGCCGTGATGGCGCTGGTGGAAGGTCGCCTGCCGGCGAAGGGATCCGTTCTCGCCCCCGACGTGGCCCTGTGCGCCGAGTGCCCGAGGGTGGAGACCAAGCCCGAGGACCTCAAGGTGCAGCGGTTCCACCGGCCGTACGAGATCGTGGCCGACGCCGAGACGTGCCTGGTCGCCCAGGGGCTCGTCTGCCTGGGTCCCGCGACCCGGGCCGGCTGCGGAGCGGTCTGCATCGCCGCGAACATGCCGTGCACCGGCTGCATGGGTCCCACGGGCCGCGTGATCGACCACGGCGCCAAGGCCCTGTCGGCGATCGCATCGCTGATCGAGCCCCGGGAGCAGGAGGGGGTGGCCGAGCTGGCCGAGGAGCTGGTCGACCCCGTGGGGACCTTCTACCGCTACTCCCTGCCGGCCTCGCTGCTGCACCGCCGAGTCGAGCGGAACGGTGGACGGGCCCTGGGCTCGCGGGGGGAGGCGACCGTGGCGTCCGAGCCGGCGGGCGCCGTCCCGGGAGGTGGGAGCGCATGAGCGGCGAGATCCTGATCGACCCCATCACCCGGCTCGAGGGTCACGGGCGGATCCACATCTTCGTGAACGATGAGGGGGCGGTGGACCGCGCCTACCTGCAGATCCCCGAGCTGCGGGGGTTCGAGAAGTTCGCGCAGGGCCGGCGGGCCGAGGACATGCCGCAGATCACGTCCCGGATCTGCGGGGTGTGCCCGATGGCGCACCACATGGCCGGGACGAAGACGCTGGACGACCTGTACCACGTGGACCCGCCGCCGGCCGCCAAGAGGGTCCGCGAGATGGTCTACGACGCCTTCATGATCGAGGACCACGCCCTGCACTTCTTCTTCCTCGGCGGGCCGGACTTCGTGGTCGGCCCCGCCGCTCCGAAGGCCGAGCGGAACATCCTGGGCGTCATCGGCAAGGTCGGGCTGGAGATCGGCAAGGAGGTCATCGGGCTCCGCAAGGAGATCCGAGGGCTGATGAGCGAGGCCGCAGGCAAGGCGATCCATCCGGTCTTCGGCCTGCCGGGCGGGGTCTCCATGCAGATCTCGCCCGAGCTGCGGGACCGGTTCGTGTCCGGGGCGGCGCATGCGGTCGAGTTCGGCAGGTTCGCGCTCCAGCTCTTCCGGGACGTCGTCCTATCGAACCCGGCCTACATGGACCTCATCCTGTCCGAGGCCTACACGCATCGCACCTACTACATGGGGCTCGTGGACGAGCGGAACCGGACGAACTTCTACGACGGCCGGCTGCGCGTCGTGGGCCCCGACGGGACCGAGCGGCTCACGTTCGCAGCGAACGAGTACCTGGACCACGTCGCGGAGCACGTCGAGCCGTGGTCGTACATCAAGTTCTGCTACCTGAAGGACGTCGGGTGGACCGGATTCGAGGACGGCCCCGACAGCGGGGTGTACGCGGTGGCGCCGCTCGCTCGGCTGAACGTGTCGGAGGGGATGTCGACGCCCGTGGCCCAGGAGGCGTACGAAGAGTTCTTCTCCACGTTCGGCGGCCGGCCTGTGCACCACACGCTGGCCACCCATTGGGCCCGGTTGGTGGAGATGGTGAACGCGGCAGAGCGGATGGGTGAGCTGGCGGCCGACCCCGAGATCACGAGCCCGGAGATCCGAACGATCCCGACCCAGACCCCCACCGAGGGCATCGGCGTGGTCGAGGCGCCGCGGGGCACGCTCTTCCACCACTACCGGACCGACGAGCGGGGACTGATCACGACGGCGAACCTGGTCGTCGCGACGCAGAACAACGCGGCGCGGATCGCGCTCTCCGTCGACAAGGCCGCCAAGGAGCTGGTCCACGGGATCGACGTCGACGAGGGGCTCCTGAACGAGGTGGAGATGGCCTTCCGCGCGTACGACCCGTGCTTCGGCTGCGCGACCCACGCCCTGCCGGGCGAGATGCCGTTGATCGTCGAGATCCGCGACCGGCGGGGGGAGCTCGTCCGCGAGATCCGCAGGGACTGATCCCCATGCGGGCGCTGGTCCTGGGGCTGGGCAACGAGCTCGCCGGCGACGACTCCGTCGGGGTCTTGGTGGCGCGCGCCGCCCGGCGAGAGCTCGACGGGCTGGCCGACGTGGTCGAGAGCTCGGCGTCGGGCCTGGCCCTGATCGAGGTGCTGGCCGGCTACGAGCGCGCCGTTGTGGTCGACGCGATCGCGACCGGCCGGACCCCGCCGGGCACTGTCACGGAGATGGGGCTCGACCAGGTCGGGCGGGTGGTCGCGCCGAGCACGCACCAGGCTGGGCTCCCCGAGCTCGCCGAGGTCGCGCGCCGCCTGGGGTTGTCCTTCCCGTCGCGGACGCGGGTCCTGGCGGTGGAGGTGGTGGACCCCTACACGCTCGGAGGTCCGCTCAGCGAGCCGGTGGCCGACGCCGTGCCCGGGCTCGTGCGCCGAGTGGTCGGGACGGTCCGGCGATGGGAGGCGGAGCAGCCATGCACGACCATCACGCGATCGAGCTCCTGATCGAGCGCCTGTCCGAGCTGGACGACGTCGCAGAGGTCCGGATCCGTGCTCGGACGACCTTCTCCCGGGAGGCCCTCCGCCAGGCGTACGAGATGCTCACGGTGGACACGCCGCTCCAAGGTTCCCGACTGGTGGTCGAGGAGCTCCCCGAGGAGCGGGGCTGCCCCGCGTGCGGCGCGTCCTTCACCCTCTCGCCCGACGACGTGGCCGGCCACGTCGTCCAGTGCCCCGAGTGCGGGGCGCTGTCCCCGATCGGCTCCGAGGGGGCGGCCATCGAGGTAGTGGCCGTCGACCACGCCTGACGGTCCCCTCCGGCCGGGACGAACGCTCCCTCCGTGAGGGGCCGGGTGACCCACCCCGGCCGGCCGGATCGGGCACAGGATGAGGCAGGAGACCTCCGGAGGTCGAAGCGTGACAGCCAACAGGGCCGCCTCCCGGTCCGCCGCCGAGCTCGCTTCGGCGCGAGCGATCGAGGTCCGCGGCATCGTCCAGGGGGTCGGGTTCCGGCCGTTCGTGTGGCGTTTGGCCACGCGATCGGGGCTGACCGGCCGCGTCCGCAACCGGGCCGGCGTGGTGGAGATCGTCGTCGAGGGCTCCACCGATGCCCTGGATGCGTTCTGCGAGGCCCTGGCCCGCGAGGCACCGCCCCTGGCCCGGGTCCGGGACGTCCGCTGGGAGCCCGCCGAACCCGGCACGTACCGCAGCTTCGAGGTGGAGCAGAGCTTGGACGACGCCGGTGGTGAGCGGTTCGTCTCCCCGGACGCCGCCACCTGCCCGGCCTGCCTCGCCGAGCTGTTCGATCCGTCCGACCGCCGATACCGGTACCCGTTCATCAACTGCACCGATTGCGGTCCGCGGTTCACGATCATCGAGTCCCTGCCCTACGACCGCGAGCGCACAAGCATGCGCGCCTTCCCGATGTGCGAGGAGTGCGCCCGCGAGTACCACGATCCGGCGGACCGGCGGTTCCACGCAGAGCCCGTCGCCTGTCCCGCGTGCGGCCCGGCCCTGGAGCTCGTCGACCGTGAGGGGAAGCCGATCGACGGCGATCCGCTGGAGGAGGCGATCGGGATGCTCCGCGAGGGGAACGTCCTCGCCCTCAAGGGGCTCGGGGGGTTCCACCTCGCCTGCGACGCGGAGGATGAAGCCACGGTCGCGGAGCTGCGTCGTCGGAAGGCCCGGCCCGATAAGCCCTTCGCGGTGATGGTCGCCGACCTCGAGGCCGCCCGTGCCCGCTTCGAGCTGTCCCCAGAGGACGGGTGCGTGCTGGCGTCACCGCAGGCCCCGATCGTGCTGGTCCGCGACCGGGACACCCTGGCTCCGTCCGTGGCCCCGGGGCACCGGCGGCAGGGGGCGATGCTCCCCTCGACGCCTCTCCACCACCTGTTGCTCGATGGGTTGGGCGGAGCGTTGGTGATGACCAGCGGTAACCGGAGCGACGAACCGATCTGCATCGACAACGACGAGGCTCGCGAACGGCTGGGCGGGATCGCGGACGCCTTCCTGGTCCACGATCGCGAGATCGTGTCCCGGTACGACGACAGCGTGGCTCGCGTATGGCGCTCTGGGCCGGTCGTCTTGCGCCGCGCCCGGAGCTTCGCGCCCGCGCCGCTCGAGCTCGCCCGGGAGGTCGCGCCGACGCTCGGCACCGGCGCCGAGCTCCACGGCGCTTTCTGCCTGGCCGCGGACGCGCGCGCGTACCTGTCCCAGCACGTGGGGGACCTCGACTCCGAGGAGGCGATGGAGGCCTACCGCGCGGGCGTGGACCGGTACCGCGAGGTGTTCCGGATCGTGCCGGAGCTCGTGGCCCACGACCTGCACCCGGACTTCCTCACGACGCGGTTCGCGGAGGAGACGGGGTTGCGCCGCATCGCGGTCCAGCATCACCACGCGCACGTCGCCGCGACGATCGCCGAGCACGGGGTCGAGGGCCAAGTTATCGGCGTCGCGTTCGATGGGTTCGGGCTGGGCGAGGACGGCGGCGCCTGGGGTGGCGAGTTCCTGGTGTGCGACGCCGCGACGTCGGTTCGGACCGGGCACCTCCGGCCGGTGCCGATGCCCGGTGGAGACGCGGCGGTGCGCAACCCTTGGCGGATGGCGGTGGCCCACGCCGATGAGGCCGGCGTGCTCGAGGAGGCCCGGTCGCTGCTCGGTCACGAGGACGAGATCGAGGTCGTGCTCGGCCAGATTCGTTCGGGGGTCGGGGCACCGCCGACGTCCTCGGTCGGTCGGCTGTTCGACTCGGTGGCCGCCCTCGTCGGCGTGTGCGACCTGGCCACCTACGAGGGCCACCCCGCGATGCTGCTCGAGCAGATCGCCGAGGGTGGCGCCACGCGCGAGTATCCCTTCGACGTCGGTCCGGAGGACGGCCACCTGCTCATCGACCCTCGCCCCATCGTGGCGGCCGTGGTCAAGGACCTGCGCCGCGGTCGACCACCCGCGGAGGTCGCCGGCCGGTTCCACCGGACGATGGCCGCCGCCGCGCTCGAGTTGTGCCGAGCGCTCCGCGGCGGGACCGGGCTGCGGCGGGTGTGTCTGGGTGGCGGGGTGTTCCAGAACGACCTGCTCACGTCCGACCTCGTGGCCCGGCTCGAGACGGTGGGCTTCCAGGTGTTCGCCCCCCGCCTGGCGCCGACCGGCGACGGAGGGATCGCGCTCGGCCAGGTGGTGGCGGCGAACGCGAGGTTGGGGGTATAGCCCATGTGCCTCGGCGTGCCGGGGAAGGTCGTCGACGTCTTCGAGGAGGACGGGATCCGGATGGGGACGGTCGACTTCGGCGGCATCACGCGGACCGCGTGCCTGGAGTACGCGCCCGAGGTCGATGTCGGCAGCTACGTCGTGATCCACGTCGGGTTCGCGATCTCGGTGGT
>CAZXFA010000001.1:144074-319186 GCA_964640085.1 uncultured Actinomycetes bacterium
ACGAGGAGGAGGCTCGGCGCTCGTACGAGCTGCTGGCCGAGATGGGGAACCTCGAGGACATCGACCTCCGGCAGGGTGGTGACGGCGTGCCGGCGGAGGAGTACCGATCCGGAGGGCCGGCGCGATGAGGTTCGTCGACGAGTACCGGGACGACCGGATCGCCCGCGGTCTCCTCGAGGAGATCGCCCGGACGGTCACGCGCCCGTGGACGATCATGGAGGTCTGCGGCGGCCAGACGCACACGCTGATCCGCCAGGGCATCGACCAACTCCTACCTTCGGCGGTCGCGCTCGTCCACGGACCCGGGTGCCCGGTGTGCGTGACGCCGCTCGCGCTGATCGACGAGGCGATCGCGATCGCGAAGCGTCCGGACGCGATCGTGTGCTCGTTCGGGGACATGCTGCGGGTCCCCGGCTCGTCCGAGGATCTCTTCATGGCGCGGGCCGCTGGCGGCGACGTCCGCGTCGTCTACTCGCCGCTGGATGCCCTCGAGGTCGCGCGGCGCAACCCGGACCGGACCGTGGTGTTCTTCGCCGTGGGGTTCGAGACCACGGCCCCCGCCAACGCGATGGCGGTCAAGCAGGCGCGGGAGCTCGGGATCGACAACTTCGCGCTGCTCGTGGCGCACGTGCTGGTGCCGCCGGCGATCGTGGCGATCCTCGCCTCGCCCGGCAACCGCGTGCAGGGGTTCCTGGCACCGGGTCACGTGTGCGCGATCCAGGGGTGGATGGAGTACGAGCCGATCGCGCGGGACTTCGGTGTGCCGCTCGTCGTCACCGGGTTCGAGCCCCTCGACCTGCTCGAGGGGATCCTGATGCTCGTGACCCAGCTCGAGGAGGGACGGCACGAGGTGGAGAACCAGTACGTGCGGACCGTGGTCCGGGAGGGGAACGTCCCCGCGCGCTCGGTGGTGGACGAGGTCTTCGAGACCTGCGACCGCGCGTGGCGGGGGATCGGGGTGATCCCCAAGAGCGGGCTGCGGCTGCGCGAGGCCTATCGGATGCACGACGCCGAGGTCCGGTTCCCGCGGGTCGACGGCGTCCCGGCCTCCGAGTCGGAGGTGTGCATCGCCGGCGAGGTGCTCGTCGGGCGCGCGAAGCCGAGCGCGTGTCCCGCGTTCGGGACGCTCTGCACGCCCGAGTCGCCCCTCGGCGCGCCGATGGTCTCGAGCGAGGGCGCCTGCGCCGCCTACTTCCTCGCCGGTCGAACGCGGGAAGAGGTGCCGGCGTGAGTCATCGGGTCGTCGACGAGCAGACGCGCGAGTTCGCGCTGCGCTGCCCGGTCCCGCTCCCGCCGGGCGACCGCGTCGTGCTTGGCCACGGCAGCGGCGGCAAGCTCATGGCGGGGCTGATCCGCGACCTGCTCGTCCCGGTGCTCGGCGATCCCGAGCTCCGCCGCCTCGGCGACGCGGCGGTGGTCGAGGTGAACGGCACGCGTCTCGCGTTCTCGACCGACTCCTTCGTCGTCACGCCGGCGTTCTTCCCGGGCTCGAACATCGGGGAGCTGGCCGTGAACGGGACCGTGAACGACGTCGCGATGATGGGCGCGACGCCGCTGTTCCTCTCGGCCGCCTTGATCCTCGAGGAGGGCCTCGAACTCGAGGTCCTGGGCGCGGTCGTGCAGTCGATGGCCGAGGCGTGCGAACGCGCCGGCGTCGCCCTGGTCACCGGGGACACGAAGGTCGTCGAGCACGGGGCCGCCGACGGCCTCTACGTCACGACGGCCGGGATCGGCGTGGTTCCCGACGGCGTCGAGGTCGGACCGCACCGGGCGCGACCCGGCGATCGGGTGCTCGTGACCGGCCCAGTGGCCTCGCACGGGGTGGCGGTGATGTCCCGGCGAGCCGGGATCGGGTTCGGCGGCGATCTGGCGTCGGACAGCGCGCCGCTCACCGGGCTGGTCCGGGCGATGCTCGATGCTGGCGACGTCCGCTGCCTTCGCGACGCCACGCGCGGAGGACTGGCCAGCGTGCTGAACGAGCTCGCCGAGGGCTCGCACGTGTCGATCGTGGCCGAGGAGGGGGCGATCCCGGTCCTGCCGCCGGTCCGTGCGGCCTGCGAGATGTTGGGCCTCGACCCCCTGTACGTGGCCAACGAGGGGGTGGCGGTGGTCGTCGTCGCGGCCCAGGACGCCGAGGTGGTACTCGCGGCCGCCCGTTCGCACGAGCTGGGGGCGCACGCGGCCCCGATCGGCGAGGTGGGCGAGGGCCCGCCGCGCGTCTCGCTCCGAACCGGGCTGGGGGCGACGCGCCCGCTGCTCATGCTCGCCGGCGACCAGCTGCCCCGGATCTGCTGAGGCCGCCCGCCGCGCCACCCGGTATGGTGCCGGTGCCGTGACCGAGCCACCCGAGTTCCGCCTCGAGAACAGCGAGCTGCGCGGCGAGGACGAGTTCGCCGAGTTCGGGTACCAAGACCTCGAGTACTACGTGGACTTCCGCGGCACGTTCCACAAGCTCCCGCTCTGCCCCGACGACGTGAGCCTGGAGGCCTCCGGCGCCCGGGTCGCGATCGTGGGCGCTCCGCTGGACGACGGGACCTCGGGCAGGCCCGGCGCCCGGTTCGGGCCGATGGCGATCCGGGCGGCGCCCACCGCGTTCGGGACGCTCGAGACCTGGTCGATCCAGCTCGACGTCGAGCCGTTCCGCGTGCTGAACGTCGTCGATGCGGGCGACGCCCCCGTCGTGCCCTCGCGCCACGCGCGAGGGCTCCGGGTGATCCACGAGAAGGTTCACCGCGTGGCCCGCACCGGCGCGGTCCCGATCGTCTTGGGAGGCGACCACTCGATTACCTATCCGAGCGCTGCTGCCGTGGCTCGTCACGGCCATCCGCGCTCGCTCGGCGTCGTGCACTTCGACACACACGCCGACACGGCCGACGCGATCGGCGGCTCCCTGATCTCCCACGGGGCGCCGATGCGCCGGCTGATCGAGGAGGGGTGGGTGGCCGGACGCAACTTCGTCCAGATCGGCCTCCACGGCTACTGGCCGGAGAAGGAGACCTTCGAGTGGATGCACGAGCAAGGTCTGCGCTGGCACACGATGGTCGAGATCGAGGAGCGGGGAGCCGAGGCAGTGATCGCCGACGCGATCGCCGAGGCGCTCGACGGCCCTGAGGTCGTCTACCTCTCGGTCGATATCGACGTCGTCGATCCCGGGATGGCGCCGGGGACCGGCACGCCGGAGCCGGGCGGGATGCTTCCGCGCGAGCTCCTGCGGGCCGTCCGTCAGGTGGTGCGCGCGGTCGAGCTCGCCGGGATGGACGTGGTGGAAGTCTCGCCCCCGTACGACCAGAGCGAGGTCACCGCGATGCTCGCGCACCGGGTGGTGATCGAGGCGATCAGCGCGCTCGCGGCGAAGAAGGGGAGCTGATGGTCGACCGTCGACGGTTCGAGGAGCTCGTGGCCGAGGCGATCGACTCGCTCCCTTCCTGGGTGCTCGAACGCCTGGAGAACGTGGAGGTGATCGTCGAGGAGCGCCCACCGCGCGACGAGCCGAACCTTCTGGGGCGCTACTTCGGCATCCCGCTGACCGGACGGGGCGAGTTCTACTCGGGACCGGTCCTCCCCGACACGATCACGCTGTACCGGCGCACGATCGAACGCCAGGCGCGGGGCGAGGACGAGCTCCGGCGGGTGATCGCCCACACGGTCGAGCACGAGGTCGCGCACTTCTTCGGGATCAGCGACGACCGACTGCGCGAGATCGACCGCTACTGAGCGATGGCCGACGAGCTCGACCTGCGGATGATGCGGCTCGCCCTGGAGGAGGCGCGAGCCGCCGCTGCCGGCGGCGACGTGCCGATCGGCGCCGTGGTGGCGCGGGGTGAGGAGGTGGTCGGACGCGGTGGCAACGCACGCGAGCGCGACCGCGATCCCACGGCCCACGCCGAGATCCTGGCGCTCCGCCGGGCGGCGGCCGTCACCGGGACGTGGCACCTCGAGGGATGCACGATCTACGCGACGCTCGAGCCGTGCGCCATGTGCGCGGGCGCGCTGGTGCTGGCGCGACTCGACCGGCTCGTGTTCGGCGCCCCGGACCTCAAGGCAGGGTTCGTCGGTTCGCTCGGCGACCTCGTGCGCGATCCCCGACTGAACCACGTTCTGGACGTCGAGGACGGGGTGCTCGCGGACGAGGCCGGCGAGATCCTCCGGGCGTTCTTCCGCGACCGGCGCTGAGGGCTCCTGCGGTCCTGAGCGCCGCCCGGGGGCGTGTGCTCCCCATGACAAGGTGCGGGAGAGCTCGGCCGGGGGAACCCTGGCCCATAAGCCGGGGGAACCCTGGGCCCATGAACCGGCGTGAACCGGGAGACCTCGAGAGGGGTGACGCCGGCTTGGCCCTCGAGCCGTGGACGAGCCTGCTCCCGGTATCTTCGGCGATCGCGATTCTCGTGAGCGGCTGAGCACGGCGCTCTCCTCGCCCTGACCTCGGTGGTTTCTCCCTCCTCCAGATGGGTATCGCTCGGTTGGACCCGATCGGAGGAAGGTGAACGCCATGAGGATGCGGGAACGGCTGCGTGGCCTAGGCGAGGAGGCCAGGATCAAGGTGCACGAGGGCAGGATGGAGCGTGCCGAACGCGAGCGTGAGCGCCTGCGCATCGAGAACGACGCGCTGCGCGAACGAATCGAGGCCGCGGACGAGGAGCGGTCGAGGTGGCTCGATACGATCGAAGGCCTCTCGAAGAAGAGCGCTCGCATGCGGAGGCCACATCGCTTCCGCCGGACCCTGATGATCGTCGGGGCCGCCGGCTCCGCGTACCTGATGGGTGCGAAGGCCGGGCGCGAGCGCTACGAGCAGATCCGCACCGGATGGCGGGACCTGCGTTCGCGGGTGGCGTCCGACGGCGCATCGCGCGCAGACGCGCGCGTGGCCTGAACCGAGGAAGGCGGCGAGGCCGGCGCTCGGAGCGGAGCTCCTGCCTACGCCTCCTCGCCGGTCTTCGCCCGGTGCTCCTCGCGGCGGGCGATCATCGTTGCCCGGATCCGCTGGGCGACCTCCGGCATCTCGCGCTCCATCGCCTCGAACTCGCGCGTGGCCATCACGACCACGCGGGCCGGGGAAGTGGTCACGACAGAGGCGGTCCGGCGATGGTGTTCCAACAGGGCGATCTCCCCGAAGAAGTCACCGGGGCCGAGATCCGCCAGGTGCTCGCCGTTGAACGTGACCTCGGCGGTCCCTTCCTCGAGCACGAAGAACTCGTGCGGGAACGCGCCCTGCTCGATCAGCGCTTTGCCGGCGGGGAGGTCGACCTCGTCGGCCCACCGGGCGAGCTTGTCGAGCTCGCGGCCGCCGAGATCCCGGAACAGCGGGAGCCGCTTCAGGTGCTCTGCATCCATCCCTTCCTCCCCCGTGCGGGAGCATAGCCGCCCCGCGGGTCGCGCGTGAACCGCTTGCTAGACTCGCCCCGGAGGCGTGCCGGAGCGGACGAACGGGACCGCCTCGAAAGCGGTTAGGGCCCTGACCGGCTCTCGCGTGTTCGAATCACGCCGCCTCCGCCATAGGGTGGGCCGAGCCGGCCCACCCTGCCCATCTCAGGAGAGCTCGACGAGCTCGAGCAGGTCCTCGTCCCAGAACCCCAGCTCGCCCTCGGGCATCGCCAGGACCCGCTTTGGCTCGAGCGCCTGCACGAAGTCCACGTCATGGCTCACGAGGACCATCGTCCCCGGCCAGGCCGAGAGCGCTTCGGCGACGGCGATCCTCGAGGGGGGATCGAGGTTGTTCGTCGGCTCGTCGAGCAGGATCAGGTTCCGCCGGCCGGCGACGAGCTGGGCCAGCGCGAGCTTGGTCTTCTCCCCGCCCGAGAGCGTCCCGGCGGGCTGGAACGCGACCTCGCCCCTGAGGCCGAACATCCCGAGCTGCGACCGCAGGTCCTGATCCGACGCGTCGGTCGACTCGGCGCGCACGTGGGCGATGACCGTGTCCTCGTCGCGGAGGAGCTCGTGCTCCTGCGCGTAGTAGCCCAGCGAGACGCCGGCCCCCAGTCGGATCGATCCATGGTCGGCCCGCGTCACGCCGGCGAGGATCCGCAGCAGGCTCGTCTTGCCGGCCCCGTTCAGGCCCATGATCAGCAGGCGTTCCCCGCGCGCGAGATCGAAGCTCACGTCCTCGAACACCGGCGGCCCTCCGTACCCCTTGGTGAGTCCCGCCACCTCCAGGACCACCTTCCCGGCGTGTGGGGGATCGGGGAGCCGGTACCGGACCGCCCGCTCCCGCGTCGGAGCACGGACCGCCGCGGACTCGAGTCGGGCGACCCGGGTGTCGAGCGTCTTCGCCTTGCGCGCCCGCTTCTCCGTCTGCCCGCGCATCGAGTCGGCCAGCGTCTTGAGGCGGCGGATCTCCGCATGCTGTCGCTCGGCGAGCGCGCGGAGGCGGAGCTCGTCCCGGCGACGCGCGGCCCGGTACTCGGAGTACGTGCCCCGGTACTGCACCACCCCGTCGTGGTCGAGGTGCAAGATGCGGGTGATCGACGCGTCGAGCAGCACCAGGTCGTGGCTCACGACCACGAGGGCGCCTCGGTACGAGCCGAGGAACCGCATGAGCCAGTGCTTCGCGTCGGTGTCGAGGTGGTTCGTGGGCTCGTCGAGCAGGAGGAGGTCCGTGCCGGCGAACAGGATCCGCGCGAGCTCCAGGCGGCGGCGTTCGCCCCCGGACAGGGCCGGCACCGGCAGGTCGAGCCGGTCCGTCGGGAGCCCCAGGCCGGCGGCGATGCGCTTGGCCTCGGCCTCGCCCGAGTAGCCCCCCGCGGCCCGGTACCGCTCCTCGAGCCGCGCGAACCGGCGGACGCTCGTCTCGGTGGGTCGGTCCTCGACGGCCAGTCGCGCCTTCTCCATCCGCTCGGCGACCTCCACCAAGCCGCGAGCCTGGAGGAGGTGGACGAGCCCGGCGTGCTCGTCCTCGGCGCGGTGTTGACGCGGATCCTGCCGTAGGTACCCGAGGCGGCCGCGTGCCACGACCCGCCCGGCGACCGGCTGTTCCTCGCCGGCCAGGAGCTTCAGCAGGCTCGTCTTGCCGGCGCCGTTCCGGCCGACCACGCCGACCTTGTCGCCCGCGCGGAGCGAGAGCGTGAGCCCGTCGAGCAGCGGCCGGCCGGCCACCTCGACGGCGAGGTTCCACGCCTGGAGCGCGCTCATGGCGCCGGCTCAGTTGGGGATGGGATGCGCATCGGACGGTCTCCTGGTCCGGGGGCATAGCTGGTCGGGGGGCATAGAGGGACGGGCGCCGGGCGGCGGCGCGTTGACCGGGGAGGTCGCCCTATCTCACGGGCCAAGTGTAGCGCCCGCCGCTCGGGCTCAGAAGCGGTCCGGGCGGAAAGGGGTCGGGTCGACCGTCGTGTCACCGCCTGCTGCGAGCTCGGCCACCAGCCGACCGGTGATCGGCGACTGGGTGAACCCCAACGTGCCGTGGCCCGCCGCGACCAGCACGCCGTCCGTGCCCGGCACCCGGCCGATCGCGGGGAGGTCGTCGGGCAACAGCGGACGGAACCCGAACCACGGCTCGCCCGGATCTGCCGGCACGTCCCGCAGGCCCGCTCGCCCGGCTCGCGCCACCGCCTTCGCACGAACGGGATCCGGACGCTCGCGGAACCCCGCCAGCTCGAGGGTCCCGGCGAACCGGACGCGACCGTCGAGCGGCAGGACCACGACGTGGCTGTCGTCGAAGATGATCGGCGTCCGCGGCGCACCGTTCCAGGCCCGCAGGGTGTGGCTGTAGCCGGTCGCGGGTTGGATCGGGAGCCGCAGCCCCAGCGGCGCCGCGAGGGCGGGCGTCCAGGCGCCGGCGGCCAGGACGATCAGGTCGGTCTCGAGTTCCTCGCCGTCGCCCGTGAGGACCCCGGCCGCTCGACCGCCGCGGACGAGCACCCGGGCAACGGACACGCCCTCGCGGATCGTGACGCCGCGCCCGGCGAGCCTATCGGCGAGGGACCGCACGAACGCATAGCAGTCGCCGGTCGCCTGGTCCTCGATCACCAGCGCCCCGGGGACGGACGGCGCGATCGCCGGCTCGATCTCGTGGAGCTCGTTGGGTCCCGTCACCCGTGAGGCGATCCCGAGCTCCTCGAGCTCGCGGGCGAAGTCCTCGGCGCGCGGTCGCCAACCGTCCTCGGTGTAGGCGTTGACCAGCGGATCCCTGCGGTACCCGAACGCAGCCGCGCCGGTCCGCACGAGCTCGTCGAACAGCTCGAGGCTCGCCGTGCTGAGCTCGGTGAGGATCGCGGTCGTGCGCCGGTAGGTCCCGGCGCCACATGCGGCCCGGAACGCGAGGAGCCACCGGATGAGGCCAACATCCGGCCTCGGCCGGATCGTGAACGGGCTGTCGCGCCGCAGGAGGTGGCGGAGCCCCTCGGCGACGACACCCGGTCCCGGCAGCGCCTGGGAGTGACCCGGGACGATCAACCCCGCGTTCGCGAACGAGCAGCCGTGTCCGACGCGACCGCGGTCCACGAGCGTCACGTCGAACCCGGCCGCGTCGAGGTAGTGGGCCGTCGCGACGCCGATCGCGCCGGCCCCGACCACCACGGCCCGTCCGCTCACCCCGCAAGGGTACGGCCGTTGCCGAGCCGTCTAGACTCGGTCCCGGTGGCCTGCCCGAGCGGACGAAGGGGCACGCCTGGAGAGCGTGTAGGCGGGCAACCGCCTCGCGGGTTCGAATCCCGCGGCCACCGCCGACTACGTGAGGGACTTCCGGTACCGCGTGTACGACCGGCGGACGCGCATCCCCACCCGCTCGTACAGGCCAAGGGCCCCGGTCCGCGACTCGGTCGACAGACCGCACCGGGTCTTCCCGCGTTCGTAGAACGCGCCGAATACCGACGAGAGCAGGGCGCGGGCGATCCCGCGGCGCCGATGGGTGGCCTTCATGGCGAGCTGCTGCACCCAGCCCTCCCCGTCGTCCGCGTAGTCGAACGCGAGCGCTGCCCCCACCAGCTCGTCCCCGTCGAACGCCAGGCGCGACAGCTCCGAGGAGAAGGCCGCGTGCCGGACGATGAACGCCGCCCACTCGTCGAACGGGACCGAGCTCCGCCCCTCCCATTCGGTGAACGCGACGTCGATCAGCTCGTACGCGGCCCGCTCGTCGGTCGCCGGATCGTATCCACGGATCCGGATCCCGTCGGGCGGTGGGTGCACCGGTGGCGGCCGATCGAAGTCGATCTCGAGGATCCACGCGACCCACTCCACCCGGTAGCCGTTGGCGCGGAAGTGTTCCGCCGCCGCGCGGTTGTGGTCGGTGACGACCTGCGAGAGGGCCTCGCTACCGAGCTCGCTGGCCCGCGACTCGGACCATCGCAGCAACGCGGTTCCGATCCCGCGGCCGGTGTGCGAGGGGCGCACGTCCGCCTCCGCGCGCCCGCGGTAGACCTCCGCCCACCCCACCGCCCGCTCACCCTCGGAGACGATGACGCAGTCGGTGGAGGGGTCGAACCCCGGGCGGCCGAACCCCACCTCGATGTCGTGGAGGTCCACCTCCACGACCCCGTCGGCGTGGAGCTCGGCCTCGGCGATCAGCTCCAGCAACGTCCGGGCATCCGACGGCGTGGCGCCCCGGGCCGTGAACCCCGCGGGGAGCTCGAGGTTCACGCGGTCCGCCATCCCGGGCAGCGTTCGGGCGCGATGGCCCCCAAAGGTTCCTCGAGCGACCCGAGCGTGCGGCGGACGTCGTCGAACGTCTCCCAGGGGAGGAAGGGGACCCCGTCTGCGCTCGCGATGTCGACCAGCGCGTCTTTGGCGAACACGGTGTCCGCGTAGAGCGCGCCGTACCGATCGGATTGCCCCTCGCCGACGAACGCGACCGACCCGCGCTCGCGCGCGCGGAGCACGGCGTTCATCTTGCAGGTCCCGCATCCGGTGCAGAGCGGATGCCCGTTCGGACGCCGGAGCCTCGGAGGGACGCCGTCGAAAACCGCCTCGTTGGAGACCACGTCGAGCCGATCGAGCCCGGCCGTAGCCAGGATCGGCCGGATGTAGAAGCCGAACCCGTCCGAGATCACCGTGACGGGGATCCCGTGGCCCTCGGACCATTCCACGAAGGGCGGGAACGATGGATCGATCGGACAGTGGTGCAGGACGAAGTCGAGCAGTTCCTCGCGCGTGCCGTCGAGGAGAGCGAACTGCCGATCACCCGCCTCGCGCAAGCTCATCTGCCCCCGATCCACCATCTCGTCGTACTCGGGCCAGGAGGGGTCGCCGAACTCGGTCAGCAGATGCTCGGCCACGTCATGCAGACACGCCGTGCCGTCGAAGTCCACCAGGATCGCGCCGATGGGGAGCACGGTGGCCAGCGTACCCGTAGGCTCGGAGCATGCCCCGCGAGGTGACCGAGCGGATCGCGCTTGGGATGGTGGAGGCCTGGCGCGACCGCGTCTCGCACATCGACGGGCACGCGATCTACGAGTGGGACGGGCTCTTCGTCGCGCTCTCGAACCTCCCCGACGACGAGCTGAACGTCGGGCTCGTCGAGCGCGCGCCCGAGGACCCGCTCGGCGCCCTGTCGAGGGCCGAGTGGCTGTTCCGCACCCACGGTCGGTCGCTGGGGATCGAGCTCGAGCGCGGACGCCATCCCGGGCTCGAGCGCGCGGCGCGCATGTTCGGCCTGTACCCGGCGGTCACGCGTCCGGCTATGGCCGTCGCCTTGGCCGAGCTCGCCGGGTCGGACCCACCCCAGGGCGTCTCGTTCCGGCGGGTACGCTCTCGGGAGGACCTCGCGGGGATGGTGAGCCTGGAGGTCGAGGTCTTCCGCACCGACCCTTCGGTCGCGTCCCGGTTGCTCGGTCCCCGAACGCTCGAGCGGACCCGGACGCACATGTCGATCGCCGTGGTTGACGGCGAGCCGGTGGCGATGGCCTACGTCCACGTGCACGCTGGGGCGATCGGGGTATTCGGCGTGGGCACCGTGCCCGCGTTCCGGCGTCGGGGCATCGCCCGGGCGATCACCGCGTTCGCGATCCACGAGGCGAGCGAGGGGGCCGACCTCGCGTGGCTGCAGCCGACGGCGCTCGGCCGCTCGGTCTACGAGGCCATGGGGTTCCGCCCGGTCGTGATGTGGCAGGTCTGGACGCTGCCCGCAGCTCGGCGGGAACGCGTCCACGGCGTGTGAGGCGGGCACGCAGGCACGCGGTGCCGCCCCGCGTCGGGGGGCCCGCGTATACTCGGCTCGGTGATCGCGCTAGGCGGGGAGCTAGCGGTGCCCTGTACCCGCGATCCGCTTCAGCGGGGCTGAATCCCCGTCCGAGGCCCGGTGGGTCCGAGGCAGCTCCCGGTACGGAGCGTCGATGGTCGGGTCCCGCGCGACGCCGGCCCGTGAACCCGGTCAGATCCGGAAGGAAGCAGCCGTAAGCGGGAGCCGGCGGGTGCCGCGGGCGTGCCTGGCCGGAGCAACCGACCGGTGACGCGCTCGAGTCCAGCGCGGTCGACGGCGGGTGCGCGGTCACCACTACACTTCCAGGTCGTCCCGGACGCGCTTCCCCCACCGGGACGTCCGGACGGACGGCGCGGGGGTGCGCGTGGCGGAGGAGCAGCAGTACCGGTCCCTGTACCGGAAGTACCGACCCCAGGGGCCGGGTGAGGTCCTCGGGCAGGAGCACGTCGTCCGCGCCATGATGGGCGCGGTCCGCGAGGGGCGCCTGGCGCACGCCTTCCTGTTCTGCGGCCCGCGCGGCACGGGCAAGACCTCGACGGCGCGGATCCTGGCCAAGATGGTCAACTGCGAGCAGGGGCCGACACCCGAGCCCTGCGGCACCTGCGAGCAGTGCGTCGCGATCCGCGAGGGACAGCACCTTGACGTCGTCGAGATCGACGCGGCGAGCCACGGCGGCGTCGACGATGCCCGCGATCTGCGCGAGAAGGCCCCGACCGCGCCCGTGCAGGGCCGGGAGAAGGTCTACATCATCGACGAGGCGCAGCGGCTCTCGCGCGAGGCGTTCGACGCCCTGCTGAAGGTGTTCGAGGAGCCGCCCGCCGGCGTTCGGTTCGTCCTGGCGACCACCGAGCCACACAAGATGCCCGCCACGATCATCGGCCGGTGCCAGCGGTTCGACTTCCGACGGGTCCCGGTCGAATCGATCGCTGCCCATCTGCTGCACGTGGCGGGGGACGAGGGGATCGAGCTCGACCCCGAGGCCGCCCACGCGATCGCCCGCAACGCCGAGGGGTCCGTGCGCGATGCCCTCTCGCTGCTGGACCAGGCCTCCGTGCTCGGGGCCGGGCGGATCGGGCAGGACGTGGTGGGCGCGCTGATCGGCACCGGCCGTACCGACGTGCAGCACGCGCTGGCCGACGCCGTCGCCGTCGGCGATGCCCGCGCCGTCTTCGAGCTGGTGGACCGCCTCGTCCAGGAGGGCCAGGACCTCCGCCACGTGACCAACGAGGTCCTCGCGCACTTCCGGAACCTCCTCCTCGTCCGGACGGCGCCGGGCCAGCCCGAGCTGCTCGACGTGACAGACGAGGAGGGAGAGCGGCTAGCGGCGCAGGCCGCCAAGTACGCGGCTCCCGAGCTGGCTCGCGTGATCTCCCTCCTGCTGGCGGCCCAGACCGACATGCGATGGACGACCTCGCCTCGGCTGTCGCTCGAGCTCGCCTTGGTCCGCGCGGCGGTCCCGGAGGCCGACGAGCGGCCCGAGGCGCTCGTCACCCGGCTCGAACGGCTCGAGCGCATCGCCGGTCTCACCCCCGGTGGCTCCGGGGTGGCTGCTCCGGGCTCCGGTTCGGCGCCAGGGCAACCCTCGGTCACGGCTCCGCCGTCCGTGGCCGCCTCACGGTCGCCTTCCAGCTCCACCCCTGCGCCTCAGGAGAGCGCCGCTCCACCGTCGCCTTCCGGCCCGTCCCCTGCGCCGATGGAACGTAGCGGTGCCGAGGCCGGGGCCGAGGGTGCGGCCGACTCAGCCCCACGGGCGGGAGCGTCGAGAGCGAAGCGGGGAACGAAGCGTGCCGGAGCGAGCGGCGCTGCGGAGGACGGCCCCGGCCCTGCCGAGCAGGAGGCCGCGCCCGGCCCGGCCGACGCGGGGCAGCAGGCGTCGGCGCCGGTGCTCGGGGCGGGGACGTCGGCCGTGGACGTGTCGATGCTCCGGGGGAACTGGTCGACCGTGATCTCGCACCTGCGGGGCCAGGGCAAAGCGGTGCTTCCCTCGTTCCTCGAGATCGCAACGCCCGCCGCGTTCGACGGGACGACGCTCGAGCTCGTCTTCCCGCCGGACCGGAAGTTCGGCGTCTCCAAGGTGGAGGAGCGCGCGGAGGAGCTCCGCCAGGCGCTGCAGGAGCTGTTCGGGGTGGCGCCGGCCGTGCGGTGCGTCGTCCGCGAGCCCGCGGCCGGCCCGTCCGACCCCGTGGAGGAGGAGCCGCCGCTGTCCGAGGAGGCGGCGCTCGCCCGGCTCACGGCGGAGCTCGGGGCGACGCCGGCCGGCGAGGACTCCTAGGTGTACGAGGGCCCGATCCAGGACCTGATCGACGAGCTCTCACGCCTCCCTGGGATCGGGCCGAAGTCCGCCCAACGTCTCGCCTTCCACCTCGTGAAGGCACCGATCGAGGAGGCGCGCAGCCTCTCCGAGTCGATCGTGCGAGCGAAGGAGCGCATCGCGTTCTGCTCGGAATGCGGCAACGTGGCCGAGGGTGAGCGCTGCCGGATCTGCCTGGACGAGGGCAGGGACCGAACCGTCCTGTGCGTCGTCGAGGAGCCGAAGGACGTGGCCACGATCGAGAAGGCCGGGGTGATCAAGGGGCGCTACCACGTGCTCGGAGGGGCGATCAGCCCGCTCGACGGGATCGGCCCCGACGACCTCCGGACCCAGGAGCTCCTCGACCGGGTGCAACGCGACGGCGTCGCCGAGGTGATCATCGCCACGAACCCGAACCTCGAGGGCAACGCCACGGCGATGTACGTGGCGGCGCTCCTGAAGCCGATCGGTGTCCGGGTCACGCGCCTGGCGAGCGGGTTGCCCGTCGGCGGCGACCTCGAGTACGCGGACGAGGTGACGCTCTCGCAGGCGCTCGAGGGCCGCCGGGAGCTCTGACGACCGTGGACCCGCTCGACGAGTTCCCCCGCCAGGCCGCGCGCACGCGCGGGTTCACACTCGGAGTGCCGCGCGCGTTCCGCGTCTCGCCCGACGGTGCCCGTATCTCCTTCTTGCGGACCCGCGCCGGCGACGATCCCGTGTCGTGCCTCTGGGTGTTCGACCTCGAGGCCGCGAGCGAACGGCTGGTGTTCGACCCGCATTCGAGCGGAGACGGCGAGGAGGACATCACCCCCGCCGAGCTCGCCCGGCGCGAACGGGCCCGCGAGCGCTCGAGCGGCGTCACCGCCTACGCGACCGATCGAGACGTGCGTCGGGCCGTGTTCGCGGTCTCGGGCCGCATGTTCCTCGCCGACCTCGCGGAGGGCACCACTCTGGAGCTCCCGGTGCCCGGTCCGCCCGACGACCCCCGGCTCGACCCCACAGGCCGGCGCGTGGCCTACGTCGTCGAAGGCGCTCTCCACGTGCTCGACGTCGACGGCGCGAACCGCGTGCTGGCCGCCGACGACGACCCGGATACGTTCTGGGGGCTCGCCGAGTTCAACGCCGCCGAGGAGTTCGGTCGGCTCCGAGGGCACTGGTGGTCCTCTGACGGCGAGCGCCTGGCCGTGACCCACGTAGACGAGCGCGAGGTCCCCGTGTGGCACATCTCGGACCCGACCGACCCGGCGGCGGAGCCGCGCCGCGTCCGCTACCCGGCCGCCGGGACCGCGAACGCGATCGTCACCCTCCACGTGTTCGACCTGGCGAGCGGCGAGCGGATGCAGGTTCGGTGGGACCGTGAGACGTTCCCGTACCTCGCCCGCGTACTCTGGGAGGAGGGCGGTCCCCTCGCGCTCCTCGTGCTCACGCGGGACCAGGGTCGAGCGCAGCTCCTCGAGGTCGACGAGCGGACGGGCGAGACCACGCTGGTCAGGGAGGACGCCGACCTGCAGTGGATAGATCTGTACGACGACGCGCCCTCGCGCCTCGCGGACGGCCGCGTCGCCTCGGTCGTTGCCGACCGCGCCACCGATACCAACCGGCTGCGGATCGACGGCGAGCCGGTCACCCCGCCGGGTCTCCAGGTTCGCGCGGTCCTCTCGGCGGACGACGGGGTGCTGTTCCGCGCCTCGGAGGAGCCCACCGAGATCCATCTGTGGCGCTGGACGCCCGAGGACGGCACGGTCCGCCTGACCGAGGAGCCGGGGGTCCACGCCGGGACGCTGGGCGGTGACGTCCTGGTCCGGATCTCTGCGACGGCGGAGGAGCCCACGACGAGCGCCACGGTGACCCGGGGCGTGCGGCGGGTCGGGGCGATCGCGAACCTCGCCGAGACGCCGGTCGTCCGACCGAGCCCCCGGTTGCTCTCGCTCGGCGAACGCGAGCTGCGCGCTGCCCTGTTCTTGCCGGACGGTCGCGAGCCCGCCGGACCGATCCCGGTCCTGCTGGACCCGTACGGGGGCCCGCACGGCGCGCGGGTCCTGAAGGCGCTCGGGGCGCACGTCACGTCGCAGTGGTTCGCCGACCACGGGTTCGCGGTCCTGGTGGTCGACGGGCGAGGGGTCGACGGGCGTGGCCCGACCTGGGACCGGGAGATGCACCGGGACTTCACGATCGCGCTCGAGGATCAGATCGACGCCCTGCACGCCGCGGCGGAGCGATTCAGCTTCCTCGACCTGACGCGGGTGGGGATCCGGGGATGGTCGTTCGGCGGAGAGCTCGCCGCCTGGGCGATCCTCCGGAGGCCCGACGTGTTCCACGCGGGCGTCGCGGGGGCTCCGGTCACCGACCAGCGCCTGTACGACACCGGGTACACGGAGCGATACCTCGGGCACCCGGACGACGAGCCCGAGGTCTACCGACGGAACTCGCTCCTGCCGGACGCCCCTGGGCTACGGCGCCCGCTCCTGCTGATCCACGGGCTGTCCGACGACAACGTGTTCGTCGCGCACACGCTGAAGCTCTCGGCCTCGCTGTTCGAGGCGGGACGCCCCCACGAGTTGGTCGTCCTGCCGAACCTCACGCACCTATCGAGAGCGGAGGCCGTGACCGAGAACGTCCTGCGGATCCAGCTCGACTTCCTTCGGCGAACGCTCACTCCCTGACGCCTCCCGGTTCGCGGGGGGCCCGCTGCTACGCTGCTCGCATGCCGATCGTGGTGCAGAAGTACGGAGGGACCTCGGTCGCGGACCCGGCGAGGATCCAGGGTGTGGCCGACCGCATCGTCCGGAGTCGGGAGGCCGGGAACGACGTCGTGGTGGTCGTCTCGGCGATGGGTCACTCCACCGACGAGCTCCTCGCGATGGCCACCGAGATCACGTCGATCCCTGAGCCCCGCGAGCTCGACATGCTGCTCACGGCGGGCGAGCGGATCGCGATGTCGCTGCTGGCGATCGCGGTGAACGCGCGCGGCTGTCGCGCCGCCTCCTACACCGGCTCGCAGGCGGGGATCATCACCGACACCCAGCACGGGAAGGCCAAGATCGTCGAGATCCGACCGGGTCGGATCAAGGAGTCCCTGACCTCGGGGAACGTGGTGATCCTCGCTGGGTTCCAGGGGCTGTCCACGAACTACGACATCACCACGCTGGGCCGTGGCGGCTCGGATATGACGGCGGTGGCCATGGCGGCGGCGCTCGGCGCGCACGTGTGTGAGATCTACACCGACGTGGAGGGGGTGTACTCGGCCGATCCGCGGCTCGAGCCGCGCGCGCGCAAGATCGACAGCATCTCCTACGAGGAGATGCTCGAGCTCGCGGCGGCAGGCGCGAGGGTCCTGCAGCTGCGATCGGTGGAGTACGCTCGCAACAACGGTGTTCGGATCCACGTGCGGCACGCGCACTCGGATGCACCGGGCACGTGGGTGATCGAGGAGGGCGAGGCCGGGTTGGAGCAGGTCCTGATCCGCGGGGTCGCGTTGGACGGCGACGAGGCCAAGGTCACGATCGACGAGGTCCCCGACCGGCCGGGCATCGCCGCGAGCATCTTCAAGGCGATCGCGGCCGAGGGCATCAACGTCGACATGATCGTCCAGAACGTGTCGCACGACGGCCGGACCGACCTCTCGTTCACCGTGCCGAGGGAGGATCTGGCCAGACTGGACGCGGCCCTGGGCAGCGTCGTGAACGACATCGGGGCGGGCCGCTACTCGACCGACGACGGCATCGCCAAGCTCTCGCTGGTCGGTGCCGGGATGAAGAGCTCGCCGGGCGTGGCGGCGGACATGTTCGACGCGCTCGCGGCCGAGGGCATCAACATCGAGATGATCTCCACGTCCTCGATCCGGATCTCGTGCGTGGTCCGTGCGCACGACGCCGAGCGCGCGGTCCGGGCCGTGCACCAGCGATTCGGCCTGGAGGGCCCGGTCCTCGACGGCGAAGCGTGAGTCCGGGGTCGCGATGGTCGTCTGTCCCAGCTGCCGTCACGTGAACCCGGAGGACACCGAGCGCTGCCTCCGCTGCGGCTCTTCGCTCGAGCCGGGCGCCGCGACCTACCCGCCGGTCCGGCGGAGCGAGGGGGAGCGTCCGCCCATCGAGATCGTCCCCCCGCCCCCGCCCTCGCGGTGGCGGGCCCCGCTGATCGTCGGCGGCCTGATCGCCGCGATTGTGGCCGGGGGCGTGCTCTGGCTGGTGCGCCCGGATCCGTGCGCGGGCACGAACTTCGAGTCGGAGAACTTCGGGTACTGCGTCCTGGTGCCCGAGGGTTGGGAGGCCGGGCCGGCGAGGTTCGGTGCCGAGGTGACGCTCGATCAGTTCGCCCCACCGGCAGAGTCCGCCACGGTGGTGGTCGAGGCCGTCGATCTGGAGTCGGGAACCGAGCTCGAGGAGTGGTCGGAGTTCGTCCGGCAGCGCGACGAGGAGGCCGGGCTCACGCCGGGCCCCGCAAGCTCGGCCTCCCTCGATGGGGCGAAGGCGTTGCAGTGGGACCTGACCGTGGAAGCGGAGGGGCGAACCTTCCGGATGCGCGAGGTGGTCGCGGTCCGCGCCGACGTCGGCTGGCGGGTCACCCTGAACGATGCCTCCGATGGGTTCCCCACCACGGCGGCGGTCTTCGAGGACATGCTCGAGTCCTGGCAGTTCCGCTGAGCCGACCCGAGCGGCTCCGCCGGTACCATGGACGGACGATGCGGGTCGCCGTCGTGGGAGCCACCGGGGCGGTCGGCCGGAACATGGTCCGCATCCTGGAGGAGCGTGACTTCCCGGTCGACGAGCTGATCCCGCTCGCCAGCGAGCGGAGCGCCGGCACACGCTTCCCGTTCCGCGGAACGGAGCACACGGTGGAGGTGCTCTCGCTCGAGGCGCTCCGTGGGGTGGACGT
This sequence comes from uncultured Actinomycetes bacterium, assembly GCA_964640085.1. Classification (GTDB taxonomy): domain Bacteria; phylum Actinomycetota; class UBA4738; order UBA4738; family HRBIN12; genus CAZXFA01. The sequence continues at coordinate 162,368 of CAZXFA010000001.1, forward strand.
GGCGTTGTCGTCGTGCGGCAGCTCGGTCGCCACCACCTGGGTCCCGGCCGCCGCCGAGTCCGGCACGATCTGCATCGACAACTCCAGCGCGTTCCGGATGGAGCCGTGGGCTCGGCTGGTGATCCCCGAGGTGAACCCGCGGGCGCTGCAGGATGGCGCCAAGGTCTTCTCCGTCCCCAACTGCACCATCATCACCACGTTGATGGCCGTCGCCCCGCTGCACCGCGCGGCGGGGCTGCGCTCGCTGGTCGTGAGCTCGTACCAGTCGGTCTCGGGCGCGGGGCAGAAGGGCGTGCGAGAGCTGGCCGAGCAGGTCGAGAAGCTCCACGGGATGGAGGAGGAGCTCGGGCGTCCCGACCCGGCGGCGCTGCCCACCGGCGAGGTGTTCGGCAAGACGATCGCCTACAACGTGGTGGCCAGGATCGACGTGTTCGACGAGGACAGCGGGTTCACGTTGGAGGAGATCAAGATGCAACGGGAGGCCAAGCGGATCCTCTCGATGCCCGACCTCGAGGTCTCGGCCACCTGCGTCCGGGTCCCGGTCCCCGTGGGGCACAGCGTGAGCGTCCACGCGACCTTCGAGCGCCCGATCTCGGTCGCCGAGGCGCGCGAGGCGATCGCTTCGGCCCCGGGGTTGCAGCTCCGCGACGACCCGGCGGGCGGTGTGTATCCGAGCCCCCTCGAGGCCGCCGGGATCGACGACGTGCTCGTCGGGCGGATCCGGCAGCCCGAGAGGCACGAGGACGCGCTCCTGCTGTTCGCCTGCGGGGACAACCTGCGGAAGGGCGCGGCGCTCAACGCGGTCCAGATCGCCGAACGCCTCCTGTCGGCGTGAGCTCCGCCTGCGTCTTCTGCTCGATCGCGGCGAGGGATGCCCCCGCCGAGCGCGTGTTCGACGACGAGCGCACGGTGGCGTTCCTCGACATCCACCCCGCCGGCGTGGGTCACACGTTAGTGGTGCCGAGGACCCACGCCGGGACCGTGTTCGATGTGAGCCCCGAGGACTGGGATGCGGTCTGGCACACGACGCGTCGGCTCGCACTCGCGATCCGCGAGGCGTTCTCGCCCGAAGGGCTCTCCGTGCGTCAGGCCAACGGGCGGCTCGGCGGGCAGGAGATCATGCACCTGCATACCCACCTGATCCCGCGGTACGCGGGCGCCGGACCGGACGTCGGGAGCCTGGCCCACGTCGCGGCGAGACTCCGTTCGGTCATTCGGTGAAGCCGGCCTTGCCCCAGCTCGGGTCGAGGAGCTTGACGAACCACTTCCCGTTGTCGGTCCAGCCGGATCGTTCGTAGAACGCGTGAGCCTCCGACCGCCACCCGGCGGTCTCCAGGGACATCCGGAAGCACCCTCGTCCTCGGGCCAGCTCCTCGGCGCGCTCGAGCAGGGCCCACCCGAGACCCCTGCTCCGCAGCGACTCGGTTACGACCAGGTCGTTCACCCACGCCTGCGGTCGGGGGTGCCCGAGCCGCTGGCGGAACTCCATGTCGAGGAAGGCGACCACGCGGCCGGCGGGGTTCTCGACGACGAGCGTGCGGGACTCGCGGAGGGCAAGGTGACCGCCGAAGCGGATCACGAACGACGGGTTGGTGGTCGCCGAGGGGGAGACGTCGCGGCCGAGCTCGACCAGCAAGCCGGCGACCGCCGGCCAGTCTTCGACCCGTGCCTCCCGGATCGCGTATCCCGCCTCCATCGCTCAGAAGAAGTCGAGCATGAACGGTGGCGGTCCGGCGAACAGGCGGGCGAGGAACGGGACCGCGGGGTCGTCGGCCTCGAGCAGCCCGAGGCGTGCCGCGGCGAACGGCGACAGGTGCCCGCTGAACATCGCGGCGAGCGCTCCGACGCCCAACGGGCGGACCCGGGCGCCTTCCGCAGGCTCGACGTGGATCACGCCATCCTCGGCGATCACCCGCCAGGGCCCCCGGTTCTGAGGGAGCAGCCCGTCCTCCACCGCGAGGATCGTCTCGCCCGTAGCCGGCGGATACCCCCGCTCGCGGAGGGCCGCCGGCACGTCGAGGAGCCGCAGCATCCAGCGGAACGACCAGACGGGCCGCACCCGCTGCTCCTCGACGATCATCGCCAGCGGCTCGGCCGGCGGCCCCGGGAACCGCACGGCCTGCCCGAGCCCGCGGAACCCGCGGAGGTAGGCGAGCTGCGCGGCGTATGCCTCGATCGTGGTGGCGACCAGGTGGCGGCACCTCAGCCCGAACGTGGAGTCCAGATCCCCCTGGATCCGCTCGGTCACGAACGAGACGTAGCCCTCCACGCGGCCGTCCGAGCCGACCGTGACGACGGCGCGGTGGGGCTCGTCGGGCGTGCGCCGGCCCAGGATCCGCTCGGGCCACCACTGGGGGTCGTCCGAGTCGATCGGGCCGGTGCACCCGGCCATCGCGCGCCGGTAGCAGGCCCGGACGCCGTCGAGGTCGGAGGGCGGGTCGTACTCCCGGACCTGCAGCCGCCCGCCAGCGCCGCGCGGGAGGTCGTCGAGTCGCACCTCGTGTCGGGTGAGCGTACCCGCCAGCTCGTAGCCGAGCCCGCGGTAGGGGCGGAGCGTGGCCGGGTACAGCGCGCTGACCGGGATCCCCCGTTCCGCGGCCTCGTGCAGGAGCCGGCTCACTGTTCCCGTGGCCAGGCCGGCGCCCCGGTGCTCGGGGAGCGTGGCCACGCCCCAGATCCCGCTCATCGAGAGCTCGCGCCCGCCGAACCACTGCCGGTACTCGCGCTCGGCCGCGGTGGCGAGCACCCGATCGCCGTCGAACGCGCAGCGGAACCGATCCAGCGGCAGGGTCGGCGCCTGGTGCTCGAGGAACGAGGGCGACAGGTCCAGCGCGACCCGCATCACCTCCGCGACCTGCGCGCGGTGCTCCTCCCCCGGGATCCCGATGTCGGTCATCGGACGAAGTCGCAGACGCAGGGCGAGGCCCCGCACTTCGGACAGCCATCCGCGTACCTGGCCGCCGCCTCCTCGAGATCGACGCCGGCGAGGTTCGCGAGCGACGCTAGCCAGGCCAGCACGTCCGAGAACTCGTGCTCGAGCTCGTCCCGCTGGCCCCGACGGAGCGCCCTCGCGAGCTCGCCCACCTCCTCGGTGAGCCACCGGAAGGTGGCGTCGCGCCCCCGTTTAGCGTCGCGCTGGTAGTAGGTGCGGCGCAGCGTCTGCTGGAGGTCCCCTATCTCCATCAGGTCGCCGAGTCTACCGGCCGGCCCTCGGGGATCCGCCCCGCCATCGCGAGGAGCACCAGTGTGGTGGCGATCGCGATGCCGAAGACGCCGGTGAGCCCCGCCGCCAAGGACGCCTCCGCCGCCTCGGCGAGCGCGATCGACGCGCCGCCGAGCCCGGCTCCGAACGCGACGCCGAGCGTGTCCATCAGCAGCGTGGCGGACAGCTCGCCGGCCTCCTCGCCCTCGGGCGAGGCGTTCATCACCGAGAGCGGGATCGTGGGGAAGGCGATCCCCATGCCCACGCCGGCGACGGTCCAGCCGAGGTAGGGAACCGCGAGGGGCACGGCCTCCGACAGACCGGTGAACGCCGTGAGCGTCCCCGCCAGGACCAGCCAGCCCCCGATCCGGACGAGCCGGGGGAGCCCCATCCGAGCCGCGGCCCCGGACTGCCACCAACTACCGACCGACCAGGCCACGGTCACGAGCGTGATCACGATCCCGGCCTCGGCCACCGTGCGACCCCGGACGTCGGTGAGCATCAGCGGGAGGAACGCGTCCACCGCGAGGAACGCCGCCGACAGCAGGAACGCGGCCGCGGCCGCGGCCGGCAGGCCCGCCCGCGCGGTGAGCGTTCCCCGGGGGACGATCCGCGTGAGCGCGGGGGCGGCGGCAGCCAGCCCCACGACGATCAGCGGTGGGGTCCAGATCGAGAGCTCGGTGAGCCCGGCGAGCATGGCCCCGGCGCCGACCGCGAGGACCACCGGCCACAGCAGGGACATCCGGGCGGTGGGATCGCTCGCGACCCTGGGGAGCGCGGTGAACGTGAGGCCCGCCGCCACGAACATCAGCGGGATCGGGACCGCGAACGCCCAGCGCCACCCGACCGTGCTCGCGAACACGGCGCCCACCGGCGGACCGAGCAGACCGGGGAGCACCCACATCGCCGCCAGGAGCGCGAGCACCCGTGGGCGGACATCCTCGGGATAGGTCTTGGCCACCGTCCCCAGCGACACGGCGTAGATCCCACCACCGCCCGCGCCCTGGATCAGCCGGGCCAGGACGAGCACGAGCATCGACGGCGCGAGCGCGGCGAGCGTGAGCCCGCTCGCGTACACCACCAGCGTCGTCGCGAGCAGGCGACGTGACCCGAACCGGTCCGCCGCGTGACCGGCGATCGGGATCGAGGCGAACAGCCCCAGCCCCGCGGCGCTGAACGTCCACCCGTACAGGTGGAGGTCGCCCAGGTCGCGGCGGACCGCCGGCATCACGGTGGCCACGATCAGGACCTCCATCGCGACGAGCATCTCCAGGAGCAGGAGGCCGGCCGTCAGGCGCCCGCGGGCGCCGCGGAACACCGCTCGCCACGGCACCGGCGTGCCCGCCGGCCGTTCGGAGGTCGTCGCCATCGCCGGGAAGCCTACGAGCCCCGGGCGGCGGGACACGTGCCGCGGGTCACCTCTCAGAGGGGACTTGTCTACCGAGCGGTAGAGAGGCATAATCTGCCGGATGGTAGAGAACGCGGCGGTTCCTCGGCGGACCCGCGCCTCGATCGTCCGGCGGTTGGCCGGCAAACGGGTGCTGGTCACGGGCGTGACGGGCTTCCTCGGGCAGGCAGTGTTCGAGCGCCTCCTGGCCGACTTCCCCGACACGCGGGTCCTCCTCCTCGTTCGGCCGCAGCTCGGCTCGACCGGGCGCCAGCGGGTCGAGTCGCTGATGGGCCGGCACACGTTCAACGCGCTGCGCGACCGCGTCGGGACCGAGGGCTTGATGGCGATGCTCGACGAGCGGGTGGAGGTCCTCGACGGGGACTTCTCGAAGGACCTGCCGACCTTCCCCGGCGACGTCGACGTCGCGATCCATTGCGCCGCCACCGTGAGCTTCGACCCGCCGATCGACGAGGGGTTCGAGACCAACCTGCTCGGCGCGGTCCGCCTCTACGAGGCGGTGCTGGCGACGAACCCGTCGCCCCACCTGCTGCACGTCTCGACGGCCTACGTCGCCGGCAACCGCAAGGGCGTGATCCCTGAGGCCACGCTCGACCACCGCGTGGACTGGCGGAGCGAGGCCGATCTCGCCATCAAGGCGCGCGCGGACGTCGAGGCGGCCAGCCGCAAGCCCGAGCTACTGGACTCGTTCCTCCGAAGGGCGCGGGCCGAGCACGGGAGGGCCGGTCCCCAGTCCGTCGCCGACGACGCGGAGGAACGTCGCAGGAGCTGGGTGACCAAGCGCCTCGTCCAATACGGTCGAGCGCGGGCGCAGACGCTCGGCTGGCCGGACAACTACACGTTCACGAAGGCGATGGGCGAGCGCGCGGTCGAGGAGCTCGCGGCCGAGCACGGCGCGCCGTTGTCGATCGTTCGACCCTCGATCATCGAGTCGAGCTACGCGCACCCGTTCCCCGGGTGGATCGAGGGCTTCAAGATGGCCGAACCGATCATCCTGGCCTACGGGCGCGGCACGATCCCGGAGTTCCCGGGGATCCCCGAGGGGATCGTCGACATCATCCCGGCCGACTTCGTCGTGAACGCGATGCTCGCCGCCGCCGCGAACCCGCCGGAGCCGGCCACGCCCGCCTACTACCATGTCAGCTCGGGGACGCGGAACCCCTTGCAGTACAAGGGCCTGTACGAACTCGTGAAAGAGTACTTCGAGCGGGACCCGCTGCCCCAGGCCGGGCGCGGCGAGGTGAAGGTCCCCGAATGGTCCTTTCCCGGCCACCTGCGGGTCGAGCGGCTACTCCGGACCGCCGAGCGGGCGGTCGAGCTCGCCGACAAGGTGGTCACCCACCTGCCGAAGTCGAAGAAGATGCGTGATCTGGTCGGGCGCGTCGACCGGGACAAGGGCCGCGTGGACTTCGTGCGCCGGTACGCGGACCTGTACGGCGCCTACACCGAGGCCGAGGTGATCTACACCGACGACCGGACGGTCGAGCTGATCGGGTCGCTCACCAAGGGCGATCGCGAGCGGTTCCCGTTCGACGCCACGACCATCGACTGGCGCTACTACCTCCAGGACGTTCATTGCCCCGCGGTGACCGCCGGGCTCCGGGCGCTCTCGGCCGCGCGGATCAAGCCCCAGGTCCGGATCCGTGAGCGCGAGCAGCTCGTGTTGGCCCTGTTCGATATGGAGGGGACGATCCTTCCCTCGAACGTCGTCGAGTCGTACGTGTGGTCCCGGATGGCCGATCTGCCGTGGGACCGGTGGCCGGGCGAGCTGGTGAGCGTGTTCTCCCGGATCCCCTCGTACCTGATGGCCGACCGCCGCGACCGCGGCGAGTTCCTGCGGACGTTCTTCCGCCGCTACGAGGGGTCGACCGTGGAGGGGATCGACCACCTCGTCGACGAGGTGGTCTCCGAGTTCATGCTCCAGAAGGTCTCGGCGGCGGCGATCCGGCGGATCCGCGAGCATCGGGCCGCGGGGCACCGGACGATCCTGATCACGGCTGCCGCGGAGCCGTTCGTCCGGCCGATCGTCCCGCTGTTCGACGAGGTGGTGGCGGCCAGGCTCGAGGTGGTCGACGGGGTGTACACGGGGTACCTGGCCGAGCCGCCGCTGGTCGGCGAGGCCCGGGGTGCCTGGCTCCGCCGGTACGCGCTGCTCGAGGGCGCCGACCTGAAGCAGTCCTATGCGTACGCGGACAGCCACTCGGACCTGGCGCTGCTGCGGGCGGTGGGCAACCCGGTGGTGGTGAGCCCGGACGCGGCCCTGTACCGCCTGGCGCGACGTCGTCGGTGGCCGATCGAGGAGTGGGGGATGTCCGGCGGCATGCCGCGGGTCCGGTTCCCGAAGCCGGTGGCGCGATGACCACGCTCGCACTCGAGCTGTTCCGATCGGTCACCCGCTACCTCACCGCGCGCGCACTCGGCGATCGCGTCCCCGGGATGCTCTCCGGTCCGCTCGCGCCGATGCGCCTGGTCAACCGGAAGGACTTCGAGCCGCTCGGCCCCGGGTGGGCGCAGGTGCGGCCGCTCCTGTCGGGGATCTGCGGCTCGGACCTCGCCACGATCGGGGGGCAAAGCTCGTTCTACTTCTCGCCGCTGGCCTCCATGCCGTTCGTCCCTGGGCACGAGGTGGTGGGCCGGCTGCTCGGGGACCTCGACGACCTGCCCCAGGGCACGCGGGTGGTGCTCGAGCCCGTGCTCTCGTGTCTGGCCCGCGGCCTGGACCCGTGCCCGAACTGCGCGGCCGGTCTCACCGGCCGGTGCGACCGCGTCACCACCGGCCACGTCGCCGCCGGCCTGCAGACCGGGTACTGCTCCGACACCGGGGGCGGGTGGAGTCGGATGTTCGTAGCGCACCGCTCGCAGCTCCATCCGGTCCCGGAGGACCTGTCCGATCGGGCCGCGGTGCTCGTCGAGCCCCTCGCGTGCGCGGTCCACACGGCCCTGCGCGCCCAGATCCAGCCGAACGCCGACGTTCTGATCGTCGGGGCGGGCACCGTGGGTGTGCTCACCCTGCTCGCCGTGAAGTCGCTGACGAAGGCCAGCCACGTGACCGCCGTCGCCAAGCACGAACGGCAGCGGGCGTGGGCGGAGGCGTTCGGGGCGTCCGAGGTCGTGTCGCCGTCCGAAGCCACGAACGCGGTCCGCCGCAGCACCAGCGCGATGAAGCTCCGTCCCGAGCGCGGGGCCCCGTTCCTGCTCGGCGGGGTGGACGTCGCGATCGACTGCGTAGGCTCGCGCAGGTCGCTCGACCTGGCGCTGCGCTCCACGAGGGCCGGCGGCCGCGTGGTGGTCTCGGGGATCCCCGTGGCCGGTGCGGACCTCACGCCGCTGTGGTTCCGCGAGCTCGAGCTCGTCGGCGCCTACACCGGCGGCATGGAGAAGATCGGCAAGGAGCGACGTCGGTCGTTCGACGTCGCGATCGAGCTCGCGTCGGCGAACCCCATCGAGGGGATCGTCGGCGCGACGTACCCGCTCCGGCGGTGGCGCGAGGCGATCGACCACGCGTTCGGCGCCGGGCGGCTGGGGACGCTGAAGGTGGCGTTCGACCCGAGGCAGGACTGACACCGAGGAGGCTTCGGGCTCAAGCAGCGAGCGGAGCGAGCGTAGCCCGAGATAGGAGGAAGCGTGGGCAGACCCGGATTCGTGCTGGAGGTGGATGAGCGGACGCCGCCGCTCCTGGTGCACGAGGGCGAGGGGTTCCGGCTCCAGAAGTTCCCACTGGGCTCGCGCGTGATCTATCCGCCGGACTCGCTCCCCGCGATCCGCGACGTCCGCGGCGCGATCCGGCACGCGCTCCAGCACCCGCACGGGAGCGAGCCGCTGCGCGAGCTGCTCAAGCCGGGGATGAAGCTCACGATCGCGATCGACGACATCTCGCTCCCGCTGCCCCCGATGCAGAGCCCCGACGTCCGCCAGCTGATCCTCGAGGAGGTGATCGAGCTCGCGGCCCGGCGGGGCGTCGAGGACCTGAAGCTGTACATGGCGAACTCGCTCCACCGGCGGATGACCAGCTCGGAGATCCAGCACGCGATCGGCGAACGCGTGCACCGCTCCTTCTACCCGAAGGACCTGAAGAACTTCGACGCCGAGGACCCCGGCAACCTCGCCTTCGTCGGCACCACGGACCAGGGCGAGGAGGTCGAGATCCTCGAGCGGGCGATGGAGTCGGACCTGCTGATCTACGTGAACATCAACCTGGTCGCGATGGATGGGGGCCACAAGTCGGTCCCCATCGGCCTCGCCGGCTACCGGAGCGTCCGGCACCACCACAACGTCCACACGATGCTGCACTCCAAGTCCTATATGGACCCGCGGCCGGGGGTGAGCGCGATCCACGACTCGTGCCGGCGGATGGGGCAGGTGCTGAAGGACGCGGGCTTGCGGATCTTCACCATCGAGACCACGCTGAACAACAAGACGTTCCCCGAGCCGTTCGGGTTCATGAACAAGCGCGAGTGGGAGTGGTCGCTGCTCGAGCAGGGCACCTACCTCGCGGCCAAGAAGGCGAACGACATGGCGCCGGCGGCCGCCCGGCACCAGGTCTGGATGCGGATCAAGGCGCCCTACGGCGTCACCGGGATCAACGCGGGGGACACCGACCTCGTGCACGAGCGCACGCTCGCGAAGCTGCACGAGCAGCAGCTGGTCGAGGTGAACGGCCAGAGCGACGTGATGGTGATCGGGTTGCCGTACCTGGGACCGTACAACGTGAACTCGATCATGAACCCGATCCTCGTCCACTGCCTGGGGCTCGGGTACCTGTTCAACATGTACCGGAACCAGCCGGTCGTCCGGCCGGGCGGTGCGATGATCCTGTTCCACCCGATGCCGAACGACTTCCACCAGGTCCACCACCCCTCGTACGTCGACTTCTTCGAGGAGGTCCTGGCCGAGACGAACGACCCCTCAACGATCGAGTCGAAGTTCGAGGAGCGGTACGCGACTGACCCCTGGTACATCCACCTGTACCGGAAGAGCTACGCCTACCACGGCGTGCACCCGTTCTACATGTGGTATTGGGGCGCCCACGCGCTCGACTACCTGGGCGACGTGATCGTGGTGGGGGGCGACCCGAAGACCTGCGCGCGCCTCGGGTACCGCTCGGCGTCGAGACTCCGCGACGCGCTCGAGATGGCGGGTGAGACGGTGGGGCGCTCGCCCTCGATCAGCTACCTGCACGTGCCGCCGCTCACGATCGCCGAGGTACGCTGATGGGCAAGCTGACCGACGAGATTCGCGACGTCGCGAAGGGCTGGCGCTGGGGCCGCCGGACGATGATTCCCCGCTCTGCCGAGGAATCCACGCCGCCGCCCAAGCGCTGGGACTTCCCGACGGACTGGGCCCGGACCCCGGCGGCGGGGGTGGCCCGTGACGCGATCCTCGACGTCGGGCTGCGCTCGATCATCTGGAACGAGACCTCGCCCGAGGTCTTCGGCCTGGACAACCTCGACGGGCTGAAGGGCCCGGTGATGTTCATCAGCAACCACTCGAGCCACCTCGACGCGTCGCTGATCATGATCACGCTGCCGCCGTCCTGGCGCGAGAAGACCGCGACCGCCGCAGCGAAGGACTACTTCTTCGACGTGTGGTGGCGCTCGGCGTTCACCGCGCTCGTGTACGCGGGGTTCCCGGTCGAACGAGGCGCCGGCCAGCGCGCGACCGCGAAGGCGAAGGAGCTGATCCGCGACGGCTGGAACATCATCGTGTTCCCCGAGGGGACCCGGTCGACCGATGGGTGGCTCCAGCGGTTCCGGCACGGGACCTCGCGTCTGGCGATCGAGATGGTGATGCCGGTGGTGCCGATCGCGATCGTCGGCGCGTACGAGGCGATGCCGAAGGGCCGGTCGTGGCCGAAGCGAGGGCGGCCGCCGATCCGGGTCCGCTACGGGCGACCGCTGTTCCCCGGCGAGGGCGAGAGCCACCAGGAGCTGTCGCTCCGGATGCAGCAGGCGGTCGCGGAGCTGTTCGACGAGGATCGGAGCTCGTGGTGGGAGGCCAAGCGTCGGGCCGCCCGTGGCGAGACCCCGAGGCTCAGCGGGCCCAGTGGGCCGGGCTGGCTACGGACCTGGGAGGGGACGCGCCCGATCCGCCGCAGCGGGAAGCCGCCGGTCTGGAAGTGATCGCGTGACCCGGACCGGCGGCGAGAGGCGCCGGCACGCGCTGATCGAGGAGGCGATCCGCGCGTTCGGCCGCGACGGGTACCACGGCGCGAGCCTGGACCAGATCGCTCGGGCTTGCGATATCCGCAAGCAGACGCTCCTGTACTACTTCCCGACCAAGGACAAGCTGCTCGAGGCGTGCCTCCAGGCCGCCGGCGAACGTGTGGCGCAGGAGATCGCGGAGGCCCTCGAGGGCAAGGAGAGCTACTGGGACCGAGCCGAGGCCGTGATCCACGCGGTGTTCCGGCTCGCCGAGGAGTGGCCCGAGTTCCCGATGTTCGTCCGCGAGGCGGCCAGGCTCGGGGCCGAGGGGTTCGAGCGGTTCGCGAGCGTGATCGACCCGCTGCGGAAGCGGGCGGTGGACTTCCTCCAGGCCGGGATGGACGCTGGCGAGATCCGGGAGCAGGACCCCGCGCTGCTGCTGTTCATGCTGTACACGGCGGTCGTGGGTTCGCTCACCGAGGCGAGCGTGCTGAACGCCGTGGTGGGGAAGGACAAGAGTCGAGCGTCGCTCAGGCGCCGAGAGCGTGAGGTCCAGGCGTTCGTGAGGAGCGCGCTGCAGACCGCATAGCAGCAGGCTCGCGCCGAGGGGCGATGGCTTCCCCAGTGGTTGGGCAGCGCCCGAGGGCGCTACGGCTTCTCCGATCCCCATGTCCCGTCCATCGCATGACACGTCAGGAGATAGGGGACGCCAGAACGACACCCCCCGAAGAAGACCGCCGGTCCGCGCAGCCCGACGTTCAGAACGAGACAGGGCGGCACGCTGGGCCGTGGCGACTTGTGAGCTTCGTCACCGTGCGGATTCTCCCGGCTTACCGCCTGGCGCCCTCGAGCGAGCCGGCCTAAGCTGAACGAGTCGATCCGTCACGGAAGAGAGGATTGGGCGTGTCTACAGATCAGAACAGATCCGTCGTCCGTCGGTTCATCACCGAGGTGTTGGCTGGCGGCGATGTCGACCTCGTCGACGGATTGCTGGCGCCGAACTACGTGAACCGTGCGATGGGAACCGACCTCGCGGCCTTCAAGGCGATGCTCACTGGCCTGGCCGCTGCCCTCCCAAGCCGACGGTTCGATATCGAGGACTTGGTAGCCGAAGGGGACGCGGTGGTGGCTCGCTACACCTCCGACATGACCGACGCGACCGGGAAGGCGATCTCGATGCGAGGCCTGACCTACTACCGGCTCGCGGACGGCAGGATCGTGGAGGACGACCCGCACACGACGCCGGACATGACGCAACTGGTCGGGGATCTGATGGCCGGTGTAGGGCCAGTCGACTGAGTTGCCTGCCACGCCCCTCAAAACGGTGACGAAGCCTCCCGGCGAGCCGTGGACGAGCTCCTCCCCGACGACGGCGGTGGGCTTGGGTCGCCGTTAGGATTCCGCGCGGAGGCGCTCGAGCCCGTCGAGGATCAGATCGAGCGCGAACTCGAACTCGAACTGGTCGTCGCACCCCCCGCCGACCACCGAACCGCCCTCGTCGTGTGTGACGGTCGCCACCGGGATCAGCTTGGCGATGTTCGGGTAGACGTCGGCCATCAGCGTCCACATCTCGGCCGCCTCGTCCGCGGGCATGCTCGACGTGTCGTCGAAGAGCTCCTGCGAGAAGCCGAGGATCCGGCTCCCCATCACGTGCATCGCGTGGTGCATCAGGTCGATCGAGAAGCCGCCGGCGAGGAAGATGCCCATCATCGAGTCCAGGTAGGCGACGACGGTCGGCGTCGGCTCGCCGCGGGATTCGAGCACGCGGGAGGCCCACGGGTGCCGCAGCAGCGCGCGGCGGGCGGAGAGGATCCGCTCGCGCATCGTCGCCTTCCAGTCCGCGCCCTCGATCGGCGCGTCGATCTCGCCGACGACGGCGTCGATCATCCCGTCGAGGAGCTCGTCCTTGTTGGCGACGTGCTTGTAGAGCGCCATCGGCACGACTTCGAGTTCCTGGGCGATCCGCCGCATGCTGATCGACTCGACCCCGCCCGCATCTGCGAGGGCCACCGCTGTCCGGAGGATCCGGTCACGGCTCAGCGGCTCGCGTTCACGGGTCTCGACCTCGGCCTTCGCGCTCATGCCACCTCTCCAGGGCCGAACGGACCTTGACAAGTGTACGACGTACACCCTAGGGTGGTCGCAAGGTGTACGCCGTACACCGGCCTGGAGCTGGAGGGGAGCGAACGATGAAGGCGATCGTGCAGGATCGGTACGGGACGGCGGACATGCTCGAGCTCCGGGACGTGCCGGAGCCGGCCGTGGGAGAGGACGAGGTCCGCATCCAGGTTCGGGCGGCAGGCGCCGGGCCGGACGTGTGGCACCTGATGACGGGGCTGCCGTACTTCGCGCGGCTCATGCCCGGCTTCCGCAAGATGTGGCCGCATCCCCGCGGCCGGGACGTCGCCGGCGTCGTCGAGTCGGTCGGCGCGAACGTCACCGGCCTCGCGCCGGGCGACGAGGTGATGGGCATCGCCGAGGGCTCGTTCGCCGAGCTCGCGGTGGGCAAGGCCGCGCTCGTGGTGCCGGAGCCGGCGAGACTCTCGTTCGAGGAGGCCGCGGCGGCGCCGATCTCGGGGCTGACGGCGCTCCAGGCGATCCGCGACGTCGCTCGGGTGGAACACGGGCAGCGCGTGCTCGTGATCGGCGCGGGCGGTGGCGTCGGCACCCTGACCGTCCAGGTCGCGAAGGCGTTCGGGGCCCACGTCACCGGGGTGGCGAGCACGTCGAAGCTCGAGCTCGTGCGATCGCTCGGCGCCGACGAGGTGATCGACTACACGCGCGAGGAGCTTGCCGGACGGTGGGACGCGATCGTCGACACGGCGGGCCGGCGTCCGGTCCGCGTGCTCCGTCGGCTGCTCACCCCGACCGGTGTCCTGGCAATCGTCGGCGGCGACGGTGGTGGCCGGTGGACGGGCGGGTTCTTCCGACAGATCCTCCGGGCGCCGATCCTCTCGCTCGTCACGAAACAGCGGCTCCGCCCGGTGATCGCGAGGGAGACCGGCGAGGACCTGCGCGCGCTCGCCGAGCTGATCGAGCGCGGCGACGTCACACCGGTCGTCGGCCGGGCTTACTCGCTGGTCGAGGCCGCCGACGCCATCCGGTACCTCGAGGGCGGCCATGCCACCGGCAAGATCGTCGTGACGGTCTAACCCGTGCGTCAGCGGCGTTCGAGCGCGATGACCGGTATCCGGCGCTCGGTCTTGGCCGGGTACTCGGCGAACCCTGGACGGCGCTCGACCTGGCGGGCGTAGAGCGCCTCGCGCTCGGCGTCGTCCTGGATCTCGGTGGCGTGCACGGGGATGGTCTCGGTTCCGACCTCGATCTCGACCTCCGGGTTCGCCATGAGGTTGCGGTACCAGTCGGGGTGGGTTGGCGAGCCGCCATTCGTGGCGAAGACGATGTACCGCTCGCCATCCGGCAGGTACACGAGCGGGTTCACCCGCGGCCGGCCGGTCTTCCGGCCGGCGGTGTGGAGGAGGAGCATCGTCGCGCCCTCGAAGTAGCCGCCGACCCGTCCCTCTTCGGCTCGGAACTCCCCGATGATCTGATCGTTCCAGTTGGCCACGCGACCTATCAACCCGCCGCGACGTCGTTCGATTCCGCCACCGGCAACGGGGTCGCGATGCCGACCTCCTCGGGGCTCCGGACGCTCCCCGTCGAGCAGGTCCTCCGCCACGCCCCGCGGAAGGGCCGTTCCAGGGCCGATGGCTCCAGGGACGGTGGAGCCCGGTCCGACCGAGAGCGTGGCGTGGCTCGAGGCACCCCTGCCCACTGCCCCGCCTTTCCGAGGGCCCGTGCGACACTGGTTCGATGCCCCTCCCCATCACATCGTCGGACGTCGTCACGACGCCGACGGGCGGAGTCGCGATCCAGGCGCTCGGCGTCCGGCACGCGTACGCGACGGGGGGTGATCGGACCGACGTCCTGGATGCCCTCGACCTCGAGGTCCCGGCGGGCGGGTACATCGCGATCACCGGGGCGTCGGGCGCCGGCAAGAGCACGCTGCTCTCGCTGCTCGGCGGGCTCGAGCCGCTCCAGACCGGGACGATCCGCGTGGGCGACCGCGACCTGGCCGGCCTGGGCGGCGACGCGCTCGCGGCGTACCGGCGCGAGACGGTCGGCTTCGTTTTCCAGCACTACGGCCTGGTCGAGGTGCTGAGCGCGCTCGAGAACGTCGAGCTCGCCCTGACGCTGACCGGCCGCGATCGCGCCTCGCGCCGTGCGCGCGCCCGCGAGCTCCTCGAGCAGGTGGATCTCGGCCACCGTGCGTCGCACCGGCCGACCGCGCTGTCGGGCGGCGAACGGCAGCGCGTCGCGATCGCGCGCGCCATGGCGAACCGCCCTCGGCTACTGCTCGCCGACGAGCCGACGGGCAACCTCGACGAGGACGCCGCGACGCACTGCCTCGACCTGCTCGAGGCGCTGCGCGCGGACCGAGGGTGCACGCTCCTGGTCGTCACGCACAACCGGCGCGTGGCCGAACGGGCGGACGGGGTGCGACGGCTCGTCGGCGGGCGGTGGGTCGACCGATGAGGTGGCGCGACGCCCTCGCCCTCGCGCTCGAGAGCGTGACGCGCCGCTTCGGCCGCACGGCGCTGACGGTCCTCGCCGTGACGCTCGCCAGCGGGCTGCTCGTCGCGCTCGCCACGATCGTGATCACTGCCAACTCGCGGGTGATCCGGCAGGTGAGCAAGGGCGGGCCGATCACCGGGATCCGCGTCCTGGCCGCTCGGGCGCAGCCGGGGCAACTCGAGAGCGACGACTTCCGTCCGGGCCGACCGATCAACATGACGAGCTCGTCGGTCGAGGCGATCCGCTCGCTCCCCGATGTCGCGGCGGTCGCGCCCGTTCTGGTGGTCGACACACTCGCCGTCCCGCCGGAGACCCCGGGCGGGCCGGAGCGGATCTTCGAGCGCATGGTCGGCGTCGACCTCCGGCAGCCGGGGAACCTTCCGGTGACCGTTCTCGCGGGCCGGTTGCCGGCGCCGGGCCTGTCGAGCGAGGTGGCCGTCACGCTCGGCTACCTCGACCGGCTGCACCTGGACGCCGACGAGCCGGAGGTCGTCCTCGGGACCTTCGTAGACCTCGCCGCGCCGCAGGTCTACCGGAAGATCGACGGCGACATCGACTACCGCGGGCGGTGGGTCCACGCCCGGATCGTCGGGGTCGTCGCCCAGGACGCCGGCCCAGGACAGTTCCTCGTACCGATCGAGCAGACCCAGGCCGACCGCGTCTGGGCGTTGCGCGGCATCGCCGACGGTGACCGACAACCGCTGCCGGCATCGGAGTTCACCGGGTTGGTCGTGGTGGCCTCCTCGCTCGAGAAGGTCGGCGAGGTGCGGGCCGGGATCACCGACCTCGGTTTCGCGACCAGCGCTCCGGAGCAGCTGATCTCGAACGTGCAGCGGTACCTGCGAGTCGTGGACATCGTGCTCGGCGCGATCGCGCTCATCGCGCTGGTGATCGCGTCGCTCGGGATCGCCAACGCGATGCTCGCCGCCGTCCGCGAGCGCAGGCGAGAGATCGGGGTCCTGAAGGCGATCGGCGCCCGGGACCGCGACATCCTCCGGGCGTTCATGCTGGAGTCCGCGTTCGTGGGAGCGATCGGGGGAGCGCTCGGCACGGCGCTCGGCACCGCGGTCGCGGGGAGCGTGGGGCTCGTCGTGAACGCGTACCTGGTCCGACAGGGGCTCGCGGGCGTCCGCGTGGTCGTCCCGTGGACGGTGCTGCTCGCGGGGGTGGCCGGGGCGACCCTGCTGGCGGTCGTCGCGGGAACGGCGCCCGCGCTCCGGGCCGCGCGCCTGCCCGCCCGGGAGGCGGTGGGTGGCGTATGAGTCGGCGGCTCTCGCTCATCGGGGTGTGCGCGCTCCTCGCCGGGTGCACCGCCTCCGCCGTCGACCGCGACCCGGTCGCGCCCGCGCCGGCCGGGGCGCCGACCGTCTACGTCGCGATCGGCGCGAGCGAGACCGCAGGCGTCGGCACCGCCGACCCCTTCCGCGACGCGTGGCCGAAGGTGCTCTGGCGCGAGGCGTTCCCGGACGCGATCCTGTACGACTTCGGCGTCCCCGGGAGCACCGTCAAGCAGGCGCTCGTCGAACAGGTCCCCGAGGCGATCGCCGTGCGACCCGACGTGGCGACCGTGTGGCTGAACGTGAACGACCTCGTGGACCTGGTGCCGGTCGAGCGGTACGAGACCCGCCTGAACCGGCTCCTGGGCCGCCTCAGCGAGGCCGGCGTGGACGTCTTCGTCGCCAACGTGCCGGTCCTGACGAGCCTGCCGCTGTACCTGGCGTGCCTCCCCGAGCCCCCGCCGGGGGCGATCGTGTGCCCGATCGGCAGGACGCTCCCCCCGCCGGCGGTGATCGAGTTCGCCGCGGAGGCCTACAACGCCGCGATCGCCAGGGTCGCCGAGCGCCACGACGCAACGGTGGTGGACCTCCACGCGCTCGGCGACGTGGCGGCATCCGACCCCTCGTTCGTCAGCGACGACGGCTTCCACCCCAGCACCGAGGGCGCCGCCCTGATCGCCGCTCGGTTCGCGGCGGCGGTCGCGGGGTCGGGTGGCGATGCCCCCTGACGGGTCGGTTCGGAGCGAGGTAGAACTTGTCCATGGCCCGGTACTTGGCCCTGCTGCGGGGGATCAACGTCGGCGGGAAGAACGCGATCAGGATGCCCGAGCTGAAGGCGTGCTTCGAGGCGAGCGGTTTCGAGGATGTGAGCACGTACATCCAGAGCGGCAACGTCGTGTTCGGCGCCCGCGACGGTCGGGCTCCCGAGCTGGCTGGGCGGATCGAGGACATGCTGGCCTCGACGTTCGGCCTGCCGATCAGCGTGGTGCTGCGGAGCCGGACGCAGATGCGCTCGATCGTCGGCCGGGCGCCCGACGGGTTCGGCACGGACCCGGCCAGCTACCGCTACGACGTGATCTTCCTGAAGGAGCCGCTCACGGCCCGGGAGGCGATGAAGAGCGTCTCGGTGAAGGCGGGTGTGGACGAGGCGCACGCGGGGAGGGGCGTCCTGTACTTCTCGCGCCTCACCGCGAAAGCCTCCGCGAGCCGCCTGAGCCGGATCGTCGGCCTGCCGGAGTACAAGTTCATGACGATCCGGAACTGGAACACGACCACGACGCTGCTCCGGATGATGGATGGATAAGGCCGCGTCGGCCGGTGATCAGGCCGTCACGCCGCGTAGCCGAGCGCCGGCCACTCGAGCACGGTGACCGACAGGACGAAGGCGTTGATCGCCAGGCCGAGCACGAGCAGCGGGTGCAGGTAGAGCGCGAGCAGCGCCGACGAAGCCGCCGCCGCGGCGATCGCCGTCCCGGTCCACCACCCCAGGTTCGCGAGGAGGGCGATCCCCGCCACGGTGAACCCCGCGATGGTGAGGGCCATCAGCGCCACCGCGGTCGCCTGAAGAGCCCCCGTGCCCAGCCCCACGGTGGAGAGCGCCCACGAGCGGTCGGCGTGGAAGGGCCACTCGGTGCCTCCGGGCGACTGTGCGGGTTCGGGCACGACGTACATCAGGTGCACGAGCCCGTGGGCGACCAGGAACAGGCCGAGGACCACGCGGAAGCGGGTGCCGAGCCACGCGGCCGCGAGGAGCACGGGGATGTACGGCAGCAACGGGGTCAGCCGACGCATGGCGATCACTCCTTCGATTCGCTTCCTGCGACCACCGTAGACGGACCGTCGCGGATGTCCTTGGTGTCGGTGGTCCCATCGGTCGCGGGACCCCCGTCCGTGCAAGGGCGGATGACGGAACGCCCGTTCCCTATCGACGCTTGGCGGCGACCTCGGCGAGGCGGGTCTTCACGACGCTCTTCACCACGCCGATGGGCAGACGCTCGCCGTACGCGAAGCTGATCGTCCCCTTGCCCGTGACGTGTTCACCGAGCTCCGCCCGGTGCGCCTCGATCGCCTCGACGCTCATCGGGAAGAAGCTGTAGTGGTCCTTGAACGCCATGTAGCCGACGAACGACTTCCCGCCGAGCTTGAACCCCGGCATGCTGTAGACGACCGCGTCCTCGACCCCCGGAGCGGCGGCGGCGATCGTCTCGCGGAGCTTCTGCAGCGCGGCGCGATGCTGCTGGCTCAGCCCCGCGAAGTACGCCTCGACGCTTTCGGGCTTCTCCACTCCGTCCCCCCCGTTCGGCTTCGTCCATCATCCTCGCTCGAGGTCGGACGGGCGACCCGAGGCCGACGACGGTCGAGACCCCGGCCGGCGCCTCACCCGCAGGACCCGCCCGAGCGTCCTACCCGGGAGGGGCCATCCGGCCGCGGGCCGCCCCGGCGCTGAGGGCTACGGTCGGATACGGAGGCAACCCCGAGGAGTCCGCCATGGCCAAGCAGCCCGAAGCGCTCGTCGACAAGCACGCCGAGTTCGTTCCGCTGATCGCCGCGATCGAGAAGGTGGAGGCGTCGGTCGGCGAAGGTAAGGCGCCCTCGCTCCGGCTGTCGACGGTCGGACTGCACGAGTCGCTCGCCCACGGCCTCATCCCGCATGCCGTCGGGGAGGGACGTACCGTCTTCCCCGTGCTGCGGCGCGTGACGGGCTCGGACGAGATCGCCACCGAGATGAACCGGGAGCACCGGGAGATCGCGCGCCTCACCGATGAGCTCGAACGGATCCACGGGGAGCTCGTCCGCTCCGGCGTCTCCAGCGAGAAGGAGCGGGCGCTGACCGGGCTGCTCGAGAGGCTCCGGACCGCGATCCGCGAGCACTTCGCGGCCGAGGAGGAGACCTGCTTCCGGATCCTCAAGGCGGAGCTGGATCCGGACGAGGCGAAGGAGCTCTGCCGGGCGCTCGACGTGGCGGCGACGCAGGTCCGCGAGGCCTACGAGTAGAACTCGATGATCAGCCGCTCGTCGATCGGCACGGGCAGCGGGATCTCGCCGCGCTCGGGGTAGCGGGACATCGTCCCCTGGAGTTGCTCCACGTTCCGGTACAGGTACGGGGGCGGGTCCGGCGCCAGCTCCAGCGCCTCGCGCACGAACACGAAGTTCCGCGCCTTCTCCGAGAGCTCGATCGTCTGCTCCGGCTTGACCTGTGCGCTCGGCACGTCCACCCGCCGACCGTTGACCCGCACGTGCCCGTGCGAAACGAGCTGCCGGGCCTGCCGCTGAGTGAGCGCGAACCCGAGCCGCTGGATCACGGTGTCGAGCCGCGTCTCGAGCTGGCGGATCAGCTCCTCGCCGGTGACCGCGGTGTGGCGGCTGGCGCGCTCGTAGTAGGTGCGCATCTGGCGCTCGCCGACCCCGTAGATCGCGCGGAGCTTCTGCTTCTCGAGCAGCCGGACCTGGTACTCGGAGAACCGTTTGCGGCCCCGCCCGTGCTGTCCCGGCGGGTAGGGACGCTTGACCGCCGGGCAGTTCGGCCGCCCGCACAGGGGCTGGCCGACCCGGCGGCACATGCGGTGGCGAGGTCCGACCTTGTTCATCGCGGCCCGCCAGGGTACCAACGCCTCACGTCGGCCGACATGAGCCGTCCGGCCGCTCGATAGCATCGCGCCCGGGATGGAGCTCACCGATCGCGTCGTGGGGAGCTGCCTGGGCCTCGCGCTCGGCGATGCCCTGGGGGCGCCGTTCGAGTTCCTCCGCGGGATCAACGTGCCGGATCCGATCCCCGCGCTCGAACGCCCCTGGCTCGACCGTCCACCCGGATCGACCACCGACGACACCGCGATGGCCCGGAACCTGATGCGAAGCCTCGCCGAGCGTGACGGCTTCGACCCCGAGGACCTCGTGCGGCGCCACCTGCAGTGGATAGGCTCCAACCCTCCCGACGTCGGCTCGCTCACCGGCCGCGTGCTGCGGCGAGCGGCGGGAGGCGAGGATCCGCGGGAGGCGGCACGCGCGATCTGGGAGCAGCGGGGTCCCGAGGTCTCGGCGGGCAACGGCTCCGTGATGTACTGCGCGCCGCTCGGCCTGGCCTACGCGAACCGTCCCGGCGAGCTGTACGAGCTCGCGCCCGAGCTCTCGGCGCTCACCCACTTCGACGGCCGATGCCGGACCGCGGTGCTCGCCGGTACGCTCGCCACCGCTGCCCTCACGCGCGGCGAAACCGCCGAGGCGGCCGCGGCGAGCGCCCTCGCCGCCGTTCACGAGCTCGAGGGGGGCGAGGAGCTCGAGTTCTTGGTCCAGGCCGCCGGTCGCGTCCGGCCGGTCGACGGCCCCGATCAGGGGTTCTGCCTGTTCGCTGCTGGGATCGGGCTCCAGGCCCTGCTCGGCGGCGACGCCGAGGCCGAGCTCCGGCGGGTCGTCGCGCTGGGCGGGGACACGGACACGAACGCGGCAGTGGCCGGAGCTCTGCTCGGCGCCCGCGAGGGAGCCTCAGGCCTGCCCGCTGACTGGCTCGCCCGCCTGCAGGACCGGGACCCGATCGAGGCCGAGGCGCGGGCCCTGGTGCCGCTCGCCGAGCGGACCTAGTGCAGATGCCACCGCCGCGGGGCGATCAGCTCGTCCGCGGCGGCCGGGCCCCAGGTGTCGGGTGCGTAGGGGTGCAGTTCGCCGGGGTTCGCGAGCGCTGGCTCGACGATCTGCCAAGCCCTCTCCACTCCGTCCGCCCGGGTGAACAGGGTGTGGTCCCCCGCCATCGCGTCGTGGAGGAGACGCTCGTAGGCCTCGGCCGGCTGGTGCATGAACGTCTTCTCGTAGTCGAAGACCATCCGGGCCGTCGTCGGCTCGTACCCGTGCCCTGGGACCTTGGCCTGGAAGGCGAGCGAGATGCCCTCGTCGGGCTGGATCCGGATCGTGAGGTGGTCGGCGGGCAGCGGGCCGATCCCCAGCTCGTCGAACAGATAGTCGGGCGGCTCCCGGAACCGGACCGTGATCTCGGTCGCGCGCCGGGGCAGGCGCTTGCCGTGCCGCAGGAGGATCGGGATCCCGTCCCACCGCCAGTTGTCGATCAGCAGCTCGGCGGCCACGAAGGTCTCGGTGGTCGATCCGGGCGCGACCCCGGGCTCGTCGCGATACCCCTCATACTGCCCCCGCACCAAGCGGGCGGGATCGAGCGGTCGGACCGCGCAGAGCAGCTTGACCTTCTCGTCACGGAAGGCCTCGGCCTCGAGCGACCGCGGCGGCTCCATCGCGACGAAGGAGAGCACCTGGAGCATGTGGTTCTGCAGGAGGTCGCGGATCGCGCCCGCGCCCTCGTAGTAGTCGGCTCGACCCTCGACACCGGCGGTCTCAGCGACCGTGATCTGGAGGTGATCGATCGCGTCGCGGTTCCAGACCCGCTCGAACAGCGCGTTGCCGAACCGGAAGACCACGATGTTCTGCACCGTCTCCTTCCCCAGGTAGTGGTCGATCCTGAACAGCCGCGACTCGTCGAACGCCGCGTGGATCCGTCGCGTGAGCTCTCGGGCGCCCTCGAGCGAGTCGCCGAACGGCTTCTCGACCACGATCCGGCTCTGTCGGGTCGCCTGCCCGGCCGCCGCCAGGCCCTCGGCGATCGGGGCGAACAGCGACGGCGGGGTGGCCAGGTAGAACAGGCGCCCGCCCCCCAGGTCGAGCTCGCGATCGAGGTCCTCGAGTCGCTTCCCCAACCGCTCGAACGCACCGGGATCGCGTGCATCGACCGACGCGTAGGACATCGAGGCGAGTAGGGTTCCGAGCACCTGTGGGTCGAGGTCCATCCGGCATCGCTCGCGGATCGCCTCCTCGGCGCGTTCGCGGAGCGCGGCGTCGTCCGAGTCGCGGGAGCCCGATCCCACGATCGCGTACCGTTCCGGGAGCATGTCCCGGCACGCCAGGTGGTACAGGGCGGGGAAGATCTTCCGGTGCGCGAGGTCGCCCGTGGCCCCGAAGATCACGATCGCCTGGGACGCGGGAGTTTCGAGCGGCATCCCCGTCATCCTTCCCGCTCTGCGTGGCCACCGAACCGCTCGCGCATCGCCGAGAGCACGCGGTCGGCGAAGTCGCCGCTGCCCTGGCTGCGGAACCGATCGAACAGGGCCGCGGACAGGACGTGGATCGGCACGCCCTCCTCGACCGCCGCGAGCGCGGTCCACCGGCCTTCGCCGGAGTCGGAGACCCGGCCGGCGAACCGCTCGAGCCCGGGATCCTCCAGGAGCGCGGCGGCGGTGAGGTCGAGGAGCCAGGAGGAGATCACGCTGCCGCGCCGCCACACCTCGGCCACCTCGGCCACGTCCAGCCGGTACCGGTAGCGCCCGGGGTCCCGGAGCGGGGCGGTCTCGGCGTCCGATGCGTGCTCCCGCAGGCCTGCGTCGGCGTGGCGCAGGACGTTCAGCCCCTCGGCGTAGGCGGCCATGATCCCGTACTCGATCCCGTTGTGGACCATCTTCACGAAGTGCCCCGCTCCGGCGGGCCCGCAGTGCAGGTAGCCGGCCTCGGCCTCTGTGACGTTCGCGTCGGTGCGCCCGGGCGTGCGGGTCGCCGCATCGACGCCGGGCGCGAGCGCGGAGAAGATCGGCTCCAGGTGCCGGACGACCTCCTCCTCGCCCCCGATCATCAGGCAGAAGCCGCGCTGGAGCCCGAAGACGCCGCCGCTGGTCCCCACGTCGACGAACCGGA
The DNA here is from genome assembly GCA_964640085.1 of uncultured Actinomycetes bacterium. Taxonomy (GTDB): domain Bacteria; phylum Actinomycetota; class UBA4738; order UBA4738; family HRBIN12; genus CAZXFA01. The sequence continues at coordinate 185,651 of CAZXFA010000001.1, forward strand.
CGCCGCGTTCCGCGTAGCGGGACGCCCGCGCGACGTCGTCACGGTAGAAGGAGTTGCCGCCGTCGATCACCACGTCGTCCGGGTCCATCAGGTCGACCAGCCGGTCGGTGGTCTCCACGGCGAACGCGGCGGGCACCATCACCCACACGGCGCGGGGAGGCGACAGCTTGCCGAGCAGCTCCTCGAGCGCCCCCGCCCCGATCGCGCCCTCGTCCTCGAGGACCCGGATCGGCTCGGGCCTGACGTCGTGGACCACCACCTCGTGGCCGCGGTGAAGGAGGCGCCGGGTGAGGTTCGACCCCATGCGCCCCAGACCGACCATCCCGAGCTGCATCCGATCACCTCCGACCCACCACTCTAGGGAATCCCGACGCCTCCACCCCGGGGCACCGTGCCCCGTGCGGTCCGGTCCGTTACGGTCACCCGTGTAACGCCGGGGCGCGGACGCGGACTACCGTGCATCCGTTGTCCACGGGAGGGTCGTCGATGGCCGACATGATCCAGGTCTACGGCGCGAGCTGGTGCCCCGACTGCCGCCGTGCCAAGCGCTTCCTGTCGGACCAACGGATCGGCTTCGCCTGGCACGACATCGAGGAGGAGCCCGAGGGGCTCCGCGTCGTCCAGGAGCGGAACGGCGGGAACAACGTCATCCCCACGATCGTCTTCCAGGACGGCTCGCACCTGTCCGAGCCGACGAACGAGGAACTGGCGACGAAGCTCGGCCTCGAGCGCACTGCGATGCAGCACCTGTACGACCTGATCGTGATCGGCGGCGGTCCAACAGGGCTCACCACCGCGATCTACGCCGCGCGCGAGCTGCTCGAGACCCTCGTGATCGACAGCAAGGGGCTGGGCGGCCAGGCCGGCGTCACCGAGCGTCTGGACAACTACCCGGGGTTCCCCGACGGGATCGGTGGCGGCGAGCTCGCCGACCGGATCGTGCACCAGGCTCGGCGGTTCGGCGTCGAGCTGCTCCAGGCGGTCTCGGTGGTGGCGGTGTCGAGCGACGGCGAGCAGGTCGACGTCGAGACCGCCACCGGGGACCACTACCACGCCCGCGCGGCGCTGGTGGCCACCGGCTCGACCTACCGGCGCACCGGCGCCGAGGGCGAGGACGAGCTGATCGGGGCCGGGATCCACTTCTGCGCCACTTGCGACGGCCCGTTCTACCGAGGGGCCGAGGAGCTCGTCGTGCTGGGCGGCGGGAACAGCGGCCTGGAGGAGGGCCTGTTCCTGACGCAGTTCGCCGAGCGAGTGACCATCGTCCAGCGCGGCGACCGGCTCACCGCGAGCAAGCTGCTCCAGGACAAGGTCGCGAGGCACGACGGGATGCGGATCCTGCTGAACAAGGACGTGCTGCGGTTCGTCCCGAAGGAGGGTGGCAAGCTGGGCGCGGTCCAGCTCCGGGACCAGGTGACGGGTGAGACCGAGGAGTTGCACCCCGCCGCCGTGTTCGTGTTCATCGGCCTGGACCCGAACACCGACGTCGTGAGAGGGAGCGCCGAACTCGACGACCGCGGCCTGATCCTGACCGACATGGGGTTCATGACGAGCCTTCCGTGCGTGTTCGCGGCGGGCGACGTCCGCTCGGGCTCGACCAAGCAGCTCGCGTCGGCGGTCGGAGAGGGCGCGGCTGCGGCGATCGCGATCCGGCAGTTCCTGGAGGCCCAGGAGGCCAAGCCCGTCCACGCGATGTGAAGGAGCGGCCGTGGAACCGAGCGAGATCTTCGAGCTGATCGTGAAGGCGGACGAGAAGCTGAAGTATGCCACCTCCGGGAAGGAGGACGTCCGGCGTCGTCAGGCGCGCGAGCTCCTGGAGCAGGCTCGAGCGGAGGCCGCGAGCATCGGGAACGACGCGCTGGTCCGGCAGGCCGAGACGCGCCTGGCTGACCTGGACCTCACGGGCTAGGGCCGGGCTCGACCTCCTCGCGCCAGCGGCGGTAGACGTCGAGCAGGGCCTCCCTCGCCGCGACAGGGATCTGCTCCTCGGAGAGCGCGCCCGCCACGCGGATCGTGGTCCGGATCTGCTCCAGGTAGTTGGTGCACGCGTCGCAGCCAGCGAGGTGGGTCTCGAACCGGGCGCGCTCCGTTTCGGGGAGCGTGCCCTCCAGGTATTCGGTCACGAGCTCGACGAGGCTCTTGCAGTTCATGCTCTCGGGCGAGGTCATCCCGCCCCCTCCGGTGCGAGGTAGCTCTCGAGCGCGCGCCGGATCTTCGCCCGGGCACGATGGAGGAGCACCCGCTGATTGGTCTCGGTGAGGTCCAGGGCGTTACGCACCTCGTCCGATGTCCAGCCGTGGACGTCGCGCAGCCGGATCACCGCGGCCTGGTTGGGGGGCAGAGCATCGATGGCCTCCTCCACCCGAGCGAGCGTCTCCCGGGACAGCAAGCGCTCCTCCGGGACCTCGTCCCAGCCGACGAGGGGCGACGCCCAATGACCGGGCGAGCGAGGGTCGTCGTCCGGGCGGAACCGGTCGGGATCCACGGTCGGCGCGGCCTCGTCCTCTGAGGGACCCAGCGAGGAGAACGGCACGCTGCGCGCCTCACGCGCACCGCGGGTCTTCGCGATGTTCACCAGGATGCGGAAGATCCACGTCCGCAGCGAGGAGCGACCCTCGAACCCGTCGAGTCCCCGGAGCACGCCGAGCCAGGCATCCTGAACCACCTCCTCGGCAACCGCCCGGGTGGAGACGTACATCCGCGCGATCCGGAGCATCGAGGCCTGGTACCGATCGACGAGCTCCATGAAGGCCTGCTCGTCGCCGGTCCGCAGACGTTCGAGGAGGCGCAGATCCTCGCTCGAGGCTCGGGGCGACACATCGGTCATCGGCGCGGAGCCTAGCGCGCCGCCGGCTACCCGGGGCGGGCGGCCCCCGCGAACCGATCCCAGTAGATGGTCCGCACCTGCACCACGGTCCCCGTGTGCGGGGAGTCGATCATCCGACCGCCGCCCACGTAGATCCCGACGTGCGAGATCGGGCTGTAGTAGAACACGAGGTCGCCGGGTCGCAGGTCTTCCCGGGCGACGTGGGGAAGCGACGCGTACTGGGCCGCGGAGGAGTGCGGGAGGTACACGCCCGCGTGCGACCAGGCCCACATCGTGAAGCCCGAGCAGTCGAACCCGGTCTCCGGGCTCGATCCGCCCCACTGGTAGGGGGTCCCGATCATCGAGTACGCCGCGTCGAGCACGGCCTGCACGTTCGCGTTGGGGGCGGGCGGTGCCGGGATCGGCGAGGGACCCGGCGAGCCGGTGGCGGCCGACTGCTGGGCAGCGGACTCCGCGGCCGCGGCCGCGGCCGCGCGAGCCGCCCGCCGGGCGGCGACGGCCTCTCGGTACTCGCGGTCGAGGGTCTGGTAGAGGTCTCGGGCCTCGTCGACCTTGGCCTCGATCTGGTCGCGCTTGGCGTCGAGGTCCTCGACGATCGCGGCGCGCTCATCGACCGCCGCTCGGAGCTCGTCGGCCATCCAGCGGGCCTGCTGCCGCGCGCGCTCGGCCTCGGCGGCCAGGTCGGCGTCCGCCTCGGCCATGCTCCCGATGAACTCGAGGCGGTCGGAGAAATCGGCCAGAGAGGTGGCGTCGAACAGGACCGAGAAGCGGGTGCCGACGCCTCGGTACGCGCGGGCGGCGCTCGCGTTCAGTCGGGCGATCGCGCGGTCGGCCTGGGTCCGCGCGCGCTCCGCGCCGGCGCGCACCTCGGCCAGGCGCTCCTGGACCTGCTGCAGGCGGATCTGGGCCTGGTTGTACTCCTCCACCAGCAGCGAGAGCTCGCGGTTCAGCGCGTCCAGCCGGGCCTTGGCCCGCTCGACCTCCTCGCGCGTCGGAGCCGCCGAGGCGAGGGAGGTGAACCCGAAGGTGGCGGAGAGGACGATCAGCGCGGCCGCGAGGGGCCGCGCCCCGAGGCGCCGGTGAGTCCCTCTCATCTCCCTCCGGACACGACGAAGGCTGTCATCCGACAGCCCGAGATGAGGCTATCCGGGGCCGGTAGGGTCGTCAAACGTCCGCCGTTCCCCTGTGGAGGAATCCGGCGCCGGGCTCCGCCCGGCAGGGCTGTGGTCGGGACGGCGGGATTTGAACCCGCGACCTCAGCGTCCCGAACGCTGCGCGCTACCAAACTGCGCCACGTCCCGCGGAGGCAGAGTCTACCGGCTCGTCCAGGCACCGACCGGGTACAGTCGAGCGAGTCATGCCGGCCATGAGGATCGCGCAGCTGTGCCCGCCCTGGCTCGCCGTTCCACCGAAGGGGTACGGCGGGATCGAGTGGGTCGTGGCGCTCCTTGCCGACGGGCTGGCCGAGGCCGGCCACGACGTGACGCTGTTCGCCACCGGCGACTCCGAGACCCGGGCGAAGCTCGCCTACGTGTTCGAGCAGGCCCCGGGGTCGAAGGCGATCAACGACATCGCGCTGGACACCACCCATACACTGTTCGCGCTCCGCGACGCCCGGGATCGGTTCGACGTGATCCACGTCCACACGCCGTTCTCGGCGTTGGCGGCGGCGGTGGAGACCGGCGCCCCCATCGTCCACACGTTGCACGGGCCTTTCGCACCGGAGATGCGCCGCCTGTACTCCTTCGTGGCGCAGCGCGCGTGGTTCGTCGCGATCAGCGAGGCGCAGAAGGCCTCCGGCCCCGACCTCCGGTACGGCGGCGTGGTCCACAACGGGATCGACATGGGCCTGTACACGCTCCGGGAGGAGAGGGAGGACTTCGTCCTGTTCCTCGGTCGCGCGGCCCCGGAGAAGGGATGGCGGCGCGCGATCGAGGCGGCTAAGGCCGCGGGCGAGCGGCTCGTCTCGGCGGTGAAGATCGCTCACCCGACCGAGGTCGAGGAGTGGGACCAGGTCCAGCCCATCCTCCCCTCGGACTTCGAGGTGATGGGCGAGATCACGCAGGAGGAGAAGGTCGCGCTGCTCCAGCGCGCCAAGGCCGTGCTCTTCCCGATCGACTGGCCGGAGCCGTTCGGACTGGTCATGACCGAGGCGATGGCGTGCGGGACCCCGGTGATCGGGACCCCTCGTGGTTCGGTCCCCGAGGTGATCGAGGATGGGGTGACCGGATGGATCGTACCGGTGGAGGACTACGTGCCGGAGGCCGCCGAGCGTATGGGCCGGTTGACGGAGATCGACCCGCATGCGTGCCGCGAACGTGTCCAGCGCCTCTTCTCCAAGGAGGCCATGGTGTCCGGCTACGAGCGGGTGTTCGAGCTCGCCGTCGCGGGCTGATCGACCGACCGGAGCTCGAGCAGCGTCGCCTCGGGCGGGCACAGGAACCGGAACGGGGCGAACTTGCTCGTCCCCAGGCCAGGCGACACGTGGACGACCGAGCCGCCCATCCGCAGGAGCCCTGAGACCAGCCGCCGCGGCAGGTGCGAGTTCGTGACCAGCGGGCCGACCAGCGGCAGCCGCACCTGCCCTCCGTGGGTGTGACCGGCGACGACGAGCGCGTAACCGCACGCCACCGCTTCCGGGATCGAGTCGGGCGAGTGCATCACGGCGAAGCCGAACCGCTCGGGCGCCTCGCGCGGCACGAGGCGCAGGTCCTGTCGCCGGATGTGGGCGTCGTCCAGCCCGAGCAGCTCGATCGGTAGGCCGTCGAGATCGACCTGCGTCCTGACGTTCGTCAGGCTGCGCCAGCCGTCGGCCTCGAGGAGCTCCACGAGGTCGCGGTGGCGCCCACGAGGGGCTCGTCGCCGTTTGCGGTTCGCCGGCGCGACGAAGTAGCGGAACGGGTTCAGCGGTCGCGGCACGTAGTAGTCGTTGGAGCCGAGCACGAACCACGATGCCAGTCGCCCGCGGACCGGCCGCAGCGCCTCCAGGGTGCGCTCTACCGCCTCGGGTTCGCCCAGGAAGTCCCCGGTCACGACGCTCACGTCGGCCGACGGGAGCGAGGCGAGGAACTCGGCCTTGCGTCGGTCGTCCCGCACGAAGTGCAGGTCAGACAGGTGCAGCACGGTCAGGGGCCGGGGCGCGCCCGCCGGTAGGATGTGGATCGTCTGGCGGACCAGGCGGTAGGCGCGCCGTTCGACGAAGACGCCGTAGGCGATGCAGAGCACGCCGACGCCGAGGATGCCGAGCAGGATCGGAACGAGCACGGGAAGGCAGTCTACGTGGGCGGCTCCACTCTACGGGACCGGGTGCGCGAGGAGCTGACGGCCGCGCTGAGGGCGGGCGACAAGCTCCGGCTCGGAGCGCTGCGTATGCTCCAGACCGCGATCGTGAACCGCGAGAAGGATGTGCTGCACCAGCTCTCGGACGACGAGGTCCGCGAGGTTGCCGCGCGCGAGGTGAAGAAGCGCACCGAGTCGATCGAGGCGTTCGACGCCGCCGGCCGGGCGGAGCTCGCCGAGAAGGAGCGCGCCGAGCGCGACGTGCTGCGCCCCTATGCCCCCGAGCAGCTCGACGAGGCCGCGGTGGACGCGCTGATCGACCAGGCGATCGCCACCACCGGCGCGACGTCTCCGCGGGACCTCGGCAAGGTCATGGGCGCGGTCATGGGGGCGGCGAAGGGCGCGGTGGACGGATCCGTGGTTCAGGCCAAGGTCCGCGATCGGCTCGAGGGCGGAGCCTAGGGCGGGGGTCGACCCGTCGGTCCGGCCGCGTTCCCCTCGCCACCGTTCCCGTTCCCCTCGCCACCGCCGTTCTCACCGTCGCCTGTGGCGCCGCCTCCGCCTCCGTCGAAGACTCCGACCTGGATGCTCACCGTGGAGCCCAGGTCGACGACCTTGCTTCCGTCGCCGATCGGCGTCTGACTGACCACGATCCCGTCGAGCCGTCGGTCGTCGACCGGCACGTACTCCACCTCGGCGACCAGCCCGGCATCCTCGAGGATCGCCACGGCCTCGGACTCCGGAAGATCCTTCACCCGGGGCACGACGACGGCCTCGCCCTTCCCGTTGCTCACCTGGATCGTGACGGCCCCGCCGAGCGTGAGCCGACTCCCGCCATCGGGCGACTGCGCGAGCACGGTGTTCACGGGCTGGAACGAGTCGACCTTCTCGACGATCGGCGTGAAGTCCGCCTCGGCGAGGACCTGCTGCGCCTCCTCGGAGCGCAGGCCCACCACGTCGGGGACGGTACCGCTCTGCGACGCTGGTGGTCCCTCGAAGCCTTCGACGGCATATCCCTCCATCGCCCGGACCATGAAGTCGTGCCAGATCGGCGCGGCGACCGTGCCTCCGAACACCGAGCGGCCGAAGTAGGTGTCCATCGGCACCTGCCCGGTGGGGAAGCCCACCCAGACCGCCGTGGCCATCTGCGGCGTGTAGCCGGCGAAGTACACGTTCGTGTAGTCCTGCGCCGTCCCGGTCTTGCCCGCCACCGGCCGCCCGATCTGGGCGGCCGTGCCGGTCCCCCCGGCGACGACCCGCTGGAGCATCGCGGTCACCAGGTGCGCGATGTCGGGGTCGATCGCCTGCTCACACCGCGGCTTGTGGCGGTACAGCGTCTCGTAACCGGGACCGTCCTCCCGCGGCGCCTCGATCCGCGCCACGGCGAACGCCTCGCAGTGGACACCATCGTTCGCGAGCGTCCCGTACGCCGAGGCCATGTCGAGGGTGGAGACCTCCTCGACGCCGAGCGTGATCGAGGGCACCGGGTCGAGGGGCGCGGTGATCCCCATCTGGTGCGCCGCGTCCACGATGGCCTCGGGGCCGACGTCGAGTGCGAGCTGCGCGAACACGACGTTCACCGAGCCCTGGGTGGCGGCCCACAGATCGATGTAGCCGCGGTCGCTGCCCCCCTCGGCGTTGCTCACGCAGCCCGACTCGCTGATCCAGCCCTCGAGCCCGCACTGCGGGGACCGGGAGGAGTACACCTTGCCCGCCGGGAACCCGTTCTGGAACGCCGCAACGAGGGTGAAGGGCTTGAAGGCCGAGCCCACCTGGCGACGCCCGCGCCAGACCAGGTCCAGCTGGTCGCGCTCGTAGTCCTTCCCGGACAGCATCGTCTTGATCGCGCCCGTCGTGGCGTCCACCGAGACGAGCGACGCGTCGGGGCCGCGCTGGGGATCGATCGCTTCGCTCGCGTCGACCGCCGCCTGCGCGTGGGCCTGCCAGGCGGGATCGAGCGTGGTGTAGACCCGCAGGCCGCCTTGGTAGACGGTGTGGATCCGCTGGTTGCGGGTGACGCCGAGCGCGTCGAACTCACCGGTCTCGTTGTCCAGGATCAGGTTCCGGATGAAGTAGACGAAGAACGGCTCGACCCGCTGCTCGGGAGGGCCGGCGTCCTCGACCAGACCGAGCGGCTTGGTCTTGGCGCGCTCCACCTTCGCGGGGTCGGCGAGCCCGAGCGCCGCCATCCGATCCAGGACAAGGTTCCGCCGCGCGAGCGCCGCGTCCTCCCTGGTGACGGGGTCGTACCGGCCCGGGGCCCGGATCAGTCCGGCCAGGAGGGCGGCCTCGCGGAGCTTCAGCTTGCCCGGCGGCTTGGAGAAGTACGTCTCCGACGCGGTCCCGATCCCGTAGGCCCCGTTACCGAAGTAGACCTCGTTCAAGTACAGCGCGAGGATCTCGTCCTTGCTGTACAGACGCTCGAGCCGGATCGCCAGGGCGGCCTCCTGGAACTTCCGGGCGAAGGTCTGCGAGGGGTCGTCGATGATCACGTTCTTCACGAGCTGCTGCGTGATCGTGGAGCCACCTTGCGTGATGTCGCCCGCGGCCAGGTTCGCGATCGCGGCACGGATGAGCGAGGGGAAGTTGAGCGCACCGTGCTCGTAGAAGCTGTCGTCCTCGATCGCCAGCACGGCGTCGCGCGCGACCGGGGCGACGTTCTTGAGGCGGACGAGGCGGCGGTTCTCGTCCAGGAACACCGTGGCCAGCACCGAGCCGTCGGCCGCGTAGATCACCGAGCGCTCGGGGAAGCGCGGGATCCGCACCCGTCCCACGCCCGCCTCGTCCAGGCGGTCGCGGAACGCGTTCACGCTCAGCCCGGCGGCTCCGATCAATGGGAGGAGCACGAGCGCCACGAGCATCGCGCCGACGGCGACCACCAGAGCGACCAGGATGGGGGTCGCCGGCGCGACCACCCGCTTGGGAGCGAGCCGGTCCGGACCCGGCGGCACCGTTCGCCGCGGGGGTCTGGTGGGGGGTCGTCGGGGTCTCGGGGGAGCCTGCATCGGACTCGGGCCCAGGATAGTCCGGGCGGTGGGCCCCGACCGCGCAGGTAGGATGGGTCCGCCCATGCGCCCCGCCGCCCCGTTCCTCCTGTTCGCCCTCCTGTTCGCGCTCGCTCCCGGTGCCCGCGCACAGGAGGACCAGGCCTCGGTGGTCGTGATCGAGGTCGGCGGCTCGATCGACCGCACGGTCGCGCGATACCTGCGGGATGCGTTGCAGGACGCGGAGGCTCGCGGCGCCACGGTGGTGCTGCAACTCGACACCGCGGGCACCCTCGACCAGGATGCCGTCGAGCTGGCCCGGCGCGTTCACGACGCCGCCGTCCCGGTGGTGGTGTGGGTGGGTCCGGCGCCGGCGAAGGCTCAGGGGGCGGGGCTGCTGCTGATGTACGCGGCCAGCCTGTCGGCGGTGGCACCGGGGGCCGGCATCGGGCCGCTCACGCCGCTGGATCTGGCCGGGGCACCCGAGCCGCCACGGGACGAGGTGCAGGCGCTCGCCCGCGCGTGGGTGGAGGAGCGCGAGCGCCCGAGACCCGTCGGGTTCCCGGATGCGCCCATCGCGGCGGCCGAGGCGCTGGAGGGGAACATCGCGCAGGTCGCCGCGGTCTCGGTCACCGATCTGCTGTCCGAGCTCGACGGCCGGACCGTCGGCACGGCCGCCGGAGCCGTCCCCCTGCGGACCCAGATCGCGCTCGCCGAGGACGATGAGCCGTTATCCGTGCGGTTCGTGGACCTGGGGCCGGTCGACCGGGTGCTGCACGCGGCGGCCTCGCCGACCTGGATCTACGTGCTGCTCGTGCTGGGTCTGGCCGCGCTGGCATTCGAGCTCACCCAGCCGGGGTTCGGCTTCGCGGGCTTCAGCGGGATCGGCATGGTGGCGCTCGCGACCTACGGGCTGGTGGTGGTGCCGTTCTCCTCGGCGGGACTGCTCCTGCTGCTCGGAGGGATCGGCCTGATGACCCTGGACGTGCTCATCCGACGGTTGGGCCCAAGCACCTGGGCCGGGCTCGGCGCCTTCGTCGCCGGCTCACTCCTGGTGTTCGGCGACCTCTCGGATCGGATCGACGTGTCCCCGTGGCTGATCGGTGGCGCGGCGGTGGCCGCCCTCATGTACTGGGGGTTCGGTCTCACGGTCGCGATCCAGGCGCGGGAGCGGATCACCTCCCGTCAACGGGGCTTGGTCGGATTGGTCGGCGAGACCCGTGGGGACCTCGAGCCGGAGGGTCCCGTGTACGTGAAGGGGACGATGTGGCGCGGGCGGAGCGCCGACGGCCCCATCCCCTCGGGGACCCGCGTGCGCGTGCGGGGCGTCGACGGGCTGATCCTGCGGGTGGAGCGGGAGTCGCCCCCCGGGCCCGAGGCGCCTCGAGACGACCTCGACTGAACGGCCGTTCGAACCGTCCGACGTTACGGAAGTGTGCTGATGTCACGGCCCCGTCGGTGGGTCGAATCCCCCAACCCCCCGGATACGAAAGACCTATCGGAGGCACCGCACGAGGAGGACGGCCACGGTGTCCGAGACGATGCACGCTGGCTGGAGCTGGGGGTGGCAGTTCCACGGTGCCTGCCGGGGCGAGGATCCGGTGTTGTTCTTCGCCCCCAACTACTTCGAGAAGCGCGAGGAGAAGGGTGGCCGCGAGGCCAAGGCCAAGGCGATCTGCGGTCGGTGTCCCGTCCGCGAGCCGTGCCTCGAGTACGCGCTCCGGATCCGCGAGCCGCACGGGATCTGGGGCGGGCTGAACGAGCTCGAGCGACGGCAGCTCCTGCGCCAGCGTGCCCTCCAGGCCGGCTGACGGCTCGCGCCGCCTCGCCGCGTCTGGCAGGATGCCCGTGGACGCCGACGCCGAAGGGGTGAGGCCGCCATGGTCGAGGAACTGCTCGCGCAGCTCGGGATCCGGCTCCCGGCCGCCGTCGCCCCCCTCGCGTCCTACGTTCCGGTGCGGGTTTCCGGCGACCTGGCCTACGTGTCCGGTCAGGTGCCGATCGAGGACGGCCAGGTCATGTTCGGCGGGAAGCTCGGGACTGACCTCTCGGTGGAGGAGGGCCAGCAGGCCGCCCGCCGCTGTGCCCTCCAGGCGCTGGCGGCCCTGCGCGAGACGCTCGGGAGCCTGGATCGCGTGAGAGGGGTCGTGCAGCTCACCGTGTACGTCGCCTCCGCACCCGGCTTCACCGACCAGCCGCAGGTGGCCAACGGCGCGAGCGACCTGTTCCTGGAGATCTTCGGGGAGGAGGGCCGCCACGCGCGCGCGGCGGTGGGCGTGGCCGAGCTGCCTCGTGGCGCCGCGGTGGAGGTCGCCGTGCTCGCCAGGGTCGCCTGAGTCACTCCTCCCGATCCACCGACGCGGTGGCCCTCGGGAAGCGCAGGTCGCCCACACGACGCGTCATGCCCGCCCGGTCGAGATGCTCCATCAACGGAACCGTGTACCTCCTGGACGTCCCGAGGGCCTGGCGGAGGGCGCTCACCGTGATCCCGTCCGCCGCGGCCCCCCGCACCAGCTCCATCGCGCGCTCGACGAATGCGGGGGTGAGCACCAGGTCCGGCCCGATCTTCACCAGCGCGCCGGCCCGCGTGGCGGCCTCGATCATCTCCGAGCCGAAGCCCGCCGATCGGAGCTCTGCGATCGTCGGCGGCGTCGGCTCGGCCGAGGCCACCGCGGACACGAGCCGGTCCACCTCGGCATCGGGCAGCGCCACGCGATGGTCGGCGATCCCGACCGTCGACCCGCGCCGGCCGAGCACGCCCCCCTCGATCAACCGTTCGACGACCAGCTCCGCGAGCTCGGGTTCGTCCGGCACGCCCACCCGGCGGAGCCTGGAGCCCGCCCGCGTCCGCAGGTCCGTGACGTCCATGCCTTCGGCAAGCGGGTGCTCCGCATGGAAGGCCTCGAGATCCTCCCGAAGGCCTTGGGTCACCGCGGCCGACACCCGTTCCGCGACCCACCAGCCGCCCGCCCGGATGGCTCCGGGGACCTCGGTCGGCGAGATCCCCGTCAGCGGGTGGAGGTCGACGTCGCGGACCGCGCCCCGTTCGGCGACGAGCAGCGCCGGCAGGTTAGCCCGCTCGGCGCGTTCCCTGGCCCGCAGCCGGTCGTTCGCGGTCCGTCCCGGGCGGCCGGGGGGATGGGGATCGAGCACGGTCCCCCCCGCGACGGTCTCGCGGCGCCCGGACTCGCGCAGGACGAACCGGTCGGAGACGTCGAGCACCAAGGGCGCGGAGAGCCGGATCCGGGCGAAGGCGCCGTCCTCCGGCAGCTGCGTCACGCCGTAGAGGCGGATCCGGGCTTCGCGCTCGGCGGCGCCGGCGTGCACCGTGAAGGCACCCCGCTGGCCGACGGGGCGTCCGAGCCCGCGGACCGGCCGGATCCGGGCCTCGAAGGTTGCGGTCGGACGCCAAGCCCCCGGATGGCCGATCACGTCGCCCCGGGCCAGGCTCGCCCGCTCGATCCCCGCCAGGTTCACGGCGACGCGGGAGGCTGGTCGGGCAACCTCGATCCGTCGCCGGTGGGTCTGGAGGCTCCGGATCCGGGCGCGCACGCCGGCCGGAGAGGCCTCCACCTCGTGCCCGAGGGCGAGCCGACCCCCGGTGAGCGTCCCCGTCACGACGGTGCCGGCACCCGCGATCGTGAAGACCCGGTCGACGAACAGCCGCGGCCGCCCGTCCTCCGGCGGCGGCGGGGCCGAGGTCACCATGGCGTCGAGCGCGTCGACCAGGGCCTCGAGCCCCAGGCCGGTCGTGGCGGATGTGGCGATCACGTCGGCGCCCTCGAGCGCCGTCCCGCGGACGCGGTCGCGAACGTCGCGCTCGGCGATCGACAGCGTCTCATGGTCCACGAGATCCGTCTTCGTGAGCGCGATCACCGCCCCGTGCAAGCCGAGGACGTCGACGATCGCCAGGTGCTCCTCTGACTGGGGCTTCCAGCCCTCGTCCGCGGCGACGACGAACAGGACGAGGCGGACCGGTCCCACCCCCGCGAGCATGTTCCGCACGAACCGCTCGTGCCCGGGGACGTCCACGAACCCGATCTCGTGACCCGACGGGAGCGTGCACCAGGCGAACCCGAGGTCGATCGTCAGCCCGCGGCGCTTCTCCTCCGCCAGGCGGTCAGGGTCGATGCCCGTCAGGCCGACGATCAGGCTCGACTTGCCGTGGTCGACGTGTCCGGCCGTCGCGACGACGTGCAGCGGTCGGTCCGGGTCAGGCATCCTGGACGTCGTCGCCCTCCCGCGCGTAGACGATCGCCCGAGCAAGGTCGGCCACCTCGTTAGGGCCCACTGTGCGCAGGTCGAACAGCACGCCCTCCTCCGTCACGCGGCAGAACACCGAGGGCCTGCCGACCCGCAGCCGGGCGGCCATCGCGGGCGGATCGGGTGTCTGGACCCGCACCCCGAACGACGGCACCGAGGTCCCGGGGAGGGAGCCACCGCCCACCGCCGAGTCGCACCGCACGACGTGCGCACCGGTGAGGTCGCCGTCCAAGGCGAGGGCGAGGTCCTCTGCCCGCCGCCGGACCCGGTCGGCGGGCTCGCGCAGCATCCGCCAGATAGGGAGCTCGTCGCCGCGGCCCGCCGCGATCTCGGCCAGGACCGTCTCGAGCGCGGCCACTTGCATCTTGTCGACGCGGACGGCGCGGGCCATCGGGTGCCGCCGGGCGCGCTCCACCAGGTCGGCACGCCCCAGGACGATGCCCGCCTGTGGACCACCGAGCAGCTTGTCGCCCGAGAAGATCACGAGGTCGGCGCCGTCCGCCAGTGCCCTGACGGCGGTGGGCTCGTCGTCGGGGAGCCCGAGCCCCGGGACCCTGTGGAGCAGCCCGGAGCCCAGGTCGTAGACGAGGGGGATCCCGGCCCTCCGGGCCAGCGAGGCGAGCTGCCGTGCCGAGGGACCCTCGGCGAAGCCCACCACGCGGTAGTTGCTCGGGTGCACCTTCAGGATCAGCGCGGTCGGGTTCGCGAGCGCCTCGCGGAAGTCCGAGACCCGGGTGCGGTTCGTGGTGCCGACCTCCACCAGGCGGGCGCCGGAGGCGGACATGATCTCCGGGATCCGGAACCCGCCCCCGATCTCGATCAGCTCCCCCCGCGACACGAGCACGGAGCGGCGACGCGCGAGCGCAGCCAGAGCGAGGAGGACGCCCGCGGCCCCGTTGTTCACGACGAGCGCGTCCTCGGCACCGGTGATCGCGCACAGGAGCAGCTCGGCGCGGGTGGTCCGCCGGCCCCGACGTCCGGTTTCGCGGTCGATCTCGAGGTCGACGTATGCGGCCGCGACGCGCGCGGCCGCGCGCGCCGCGGACTCGGGCATCGGGGCGCGCCCGAGTCCCGTGTGGAGCACGACACCGGTCGCGTTGATCGTTCGGCTCAGGCCGTGCGCCGCCCGGGAGGCGCGGGTGGCCGCGCGGGCCAGCAGGACGTCGGCCGGCGGCGGCTGGACGCCCCGCTTGGCGTCGGCGCGCGCCTCAGAGAGCACGGCGGTCAGCGTCCGCTTGACCAGGGCGCGGCCGAACGTAGAGCTCGCCCGCGTGCCGGGTGCCGAGCGGAGCAACGCGTCGACGGACGGGATCCTGCGTCGAGGTTCGGCTCCCGCGGGCGCCATGACCAGTCAGGGTACCCCGCCACCGGAGGAGCGGGCGGGCCGCCGGATGGGCACCAACAGCGGGCGCGTGGCAGGATATGCGTCCGGTGGACACCCAAGAGCGAAAGGTCTTCAGCGTGGCCGCGGACCACTGGATGGTCCGCGGCGGCGGCATCGACGTCGAGATCGTCGGCCCGGGAGGCCTGCGGACCGAGGAGATGATCCTCAACATCGGTCCGCAGCACCCCTCCACCCACGGAGTGCTTCGCATCGTGCTCGAGCTCGACGGGGAGGTCATCATCCGAGCCGAGCCGGTGATCGGCTACATGCACCGCGCGGCGGAGAAGCTCTCCGAGTTCCGCGACGCTCGTCAAATCCTGGTCCTGATGAACCGGCACGACTGGCTCTCGGCGTTCAACAACGAGCTGGGGTGGGTGATCGCCGTCGAGCGGCTGGCCGGGATCGAGGTGCCGGAGCGAGCCCAGTGGATCCGCACGATGATGGCCGAGTGGAACCGGATCCTGAACCACCTGATGTTCCTCGGTTCGTACCCGCTCGAGCTTGGGGCGATGACCCCGATCATGTACGCGTTCATCGAGCGCGAGGAGATCCAGGGCCTGATGGAATCGGCGACCGGCGCGCGGATGCACCACTCGTACGCACGCGTGGGCGGCCTGAAGGACGATCTACCGCGCGGGTTCCTCAAGCGGTCGGCCGAGGTCTTGAAGCACGTCCGCAAGAGGCTGGTCGACTACGACAACCTGATCATGGGCAACGAGATCGTCCACGCTCGGACGCGTGGGGTCGGCGTGATCCCTCGGGAGACGGCGATCGCGTACGGGTGCTCGGGGCCCACGCTCCAGGCCTCCGGCGTCCCGATGGACCCCCGGAAGGACGAGCCGTACGAGAAGTACGCCGACGTCGAGTTCGACGTGCCGATCGGCCGCAACGGCGACTCGTTCGACCGGCTGTGGGTGCTGTTCCAGCGGGTCCACCAATCGTGCAAGATCATCGAGCAGTGCCTGGAGAAGCTGCCGGCCGGCGACTTCCGCGCGCCGAAGCTGCCGAAGACCCTCAAGCTCGACGGGGAGGTCTACGTCCGTACCGAGAACCCGCTCGGCCTGATGGGCTACTACCTCGTCGGAGACGGGAAGAAGTACCCGTATCGGATGAAGATGCGCACCGCGTCGTTCTCGAACGTCTCGGTGCTGCCGGCGGTGCTCCCCGGGACCCTGGTGCCCGACCTGATCGCGATCCTCGGGTCGGTCTTCTTCGTCGTGGGCGACGTCGACCGCTGAGTCGACGCCCGCGCCTCACCGCTGCCGGTTGAACCACACGCCGCCCGGGCCGAAGTAGCTGCGTCCCTCCCCCCACACGGCGATCGTCCGTCCCCGGTTCGTCACCGCGATCTCACCGTAGTCGCCGTAGATCTCGAGGAACCCGGAGCGATCCTTGTACACGGTCCCGGAGCGCGCGTCGGAGATGCGGAGCGGTTGCGACCACGTGGCGCCCAGATCCGCGGACGCCCGGTACCACGCGTTCCATCGTCCCGTCCGCTGGTCCATGAACAGGACCCGGACCTCGTCATCGCCCGTGCCGACGGCGGCCGCGAAGGCCGAGTTCACGGTCCTCCGGGAGAGGCGGACGCGTGGGGACCAGGTCTGGCCGGTGTCGGTGGACGAGCGCGCGTACACGGTCCTCGGCCCTCCGGAGACCGCGGCTCCGCTGTACACGATCACCAGGTCCCCGTCCTCGTCCATCGCGAGCGCCGGCCCGCTGTCGTGGAAGTCCCGGTAGCAGCCCTTCGACGTGCAGGGCGGCCCGAGGTCGAGCTCCTCCACCACCGAGTCCGTCCACGTCCCCCCGCCGTCGACCGATCGGATCGCGTGCACCTGGATCGATCCCTTCGCCTCGCCGCCCGGCCCCGTGTAGGAGAGGCTGATCTCGGCGAAGACCACCGTGCCGTCCGGGAGCACCTGCCCGCCGTACGCGAACCGGTACCGGTCGCCACGGCTGGCGCGGACCGCGCTCCAGGTCTGCCCGCCGTCGTGGGAGGACGAGACGTACCCGTCCCCCCCCGTGGGGCCGTTGAACGCGACGTACAGGTCCTGTCCGTCGCCGTTCACCGCCAGGATCGGCTTGTCTCCCCAGCGCACCGAGCGGTGCACCCTCAGGGGCTCGCTCCAGCTCCTGCCGCGATCGTCGGACCGCGACACGTGGACCTGGAAGTCGTTCATCCACACGGCGACGACGTCGCCCGTCTCGGGCACGACCTCGATCTGCGGGTCGTACTGGCCCTTCACGCGCTTGCAGCGGCACAGGAAGCGCTCCCGACCGAAGGTCCGTCCCCCATCCCGGGAGACGTGCAGGATCATCACCGGGTCGGGGCATCGCCTACGGCATGCGGGCTCGCCCCCGTACCGGTTGTGCAGCACGTACACGAACCGGGCGTTCGGGTCGGTGGCCACCGCCGGCTCCCAGTCGTCGCCCACATCGTCGAGGAGACGCTCGCCCCTCCACCCGGGAGCGGGCGAGCGCCGCAGCGGACCGATCCGACCGAGGGCGCCCGCGGCCTCGGCTTCGGCGAGCGCCTCGAGCCGACCCTCGGTCCGTTCGGCCTGCTCCTCGAGCTCCTCGACCTCGCCGCGCATCCGCCCGGCCTCGGTGGTATCCCCCGGACCGGTCGCCCCCGGCGGACCAAGCTGCGCCGGCCCCTGGGTGCAGGCCGCGGCGGTCAGCGCGAGGGTCGCCAGGAGCGGGAGCAGGACGTGCCGAGGTGGGACGGGCATGCGGCCTCTCCGGATCGCGGGCTCCGTCACTCTACGCCGGAGGCGGAGGGAGGTCGATCCGTGCCGACCGCCCGGGCGCGCTCCACCCAGGGAGGCTCGGGCAGTCCGGGGGTAGAGAACACCAGCCAGCGGAGAGCCCCGAGCGCCCCGGGGTCGACGAGCAGCCGGGCGCGACCCCGACCTTCCCAGGCCCGAACCGCGTCCAGCCCGTGACCGGACTCCAGCAGCGCGGTTTGCCGTTCCAGCTCCGAGCGCGCCCACCCCTCGAAGCCGAGCGCGACGAGCGCAGCCCACTGCGGGACCGGTGCGAGGTGCGCGAGGCGGCGCTCCTCGGCCCGTCGCACCACGACCCCGAGGTTCACCCCGGCCGTGATGTCGGCGCCACCCGGGTCGTCCAGGATGTCATCCAGCACCCGATGCCCCCGGTACCCGTGCGCCACGCCGCCCCGGCCTTCCAAGGTCCCGTAGTCGATAAGGAGGGCGTACCCGCGGGACAGGTGCGTGGCCAGCTCGTCCACGA
The DNA here is from genome assembly GCA_964640085.1 of uncultured Actinomycetes bacterium. GTDB lineage: Bacteria > Actinomycetota > UBA4738 > UBA4738 > HRBIN12 > CAZXFA01. Next base: position 203,637 of record CAZXFA010000001.1, read on the forward strand.
ACGCGAGCGCGCCCACGGGGACCGTGACCTCCTCACCGGGGTCGAGCCCGGGGAGGAGCTCCGAGAGCTCGTCCCCGCATGGGACCTCCGCCTCGACCAGCCGATCCCCCTCCAGGCCGATGCGGACCTCCATCGGCTCCTCGCGCATCCGCACGCGACGGAAGGGGAGGTTGTCGAGGAGCTCGTTCGCGACGACCACTCCCCCGTCGATCGGATCAAGCTCGCCGAGCGCTGCGGCAACCCGCACCCCACCGATCGCCGAGAGCGCGGTCCGGGCACCGGCGCTCAGTTCAACCGCCATGTACGAGACCTTCACACGACCGCGGGCGAACCCTCGGACGAGCTCTCGGGCGAGCGCGCCGTCCCCCGCCCCGACCTCGACCACGGGGAACGGAACCGGGCGGCCGAGCAGCAGCCACAGCTCCTCGATCGCCACGCCCACCAGGCGCGAGAACACCGGGTGCACGTGCGGGCTCGTAACGAAGTGGCCCGAGGTCCCGATCGGCGGCCGCTCGTAGAAGCCGCCGGGCCCGTAGAGGGCGTGCAGCATGTACTCGGCGAACGTGATCGGCCCGCGTTCGTGGATCACCTCCCGGATGCGGTTCAGCACCTCCTGGCTCACGAGGGGAGCGTAGCCGTGATGTCGGGGGAGGAGGTGCGTGGGAGTATGCGCGCGATGGCCGATGTGATCCGCAGGGCGGCGTCCGTGATCGCGGCGCGCGGGGGCCGGGGAGGGCCGGAGGTGCTCGTGCTGGAGCGGAGCGCCGGGAACCGGTTCCTGCCCGGCTACGTCGTGTTCCCCGGCGGCGCGGTCGACGAGGAGGACCAGCGGAACGCCGAGCGATGGTTCGGCGCCCCAGCTGAGTCGGCCCGCGCCTGCGCGGTGCGTGAGCTGCTCGAGGAGGTCGGGTTGACGTTGGGGGCCGAGGGCCTCGCCGCGGCCCGGGAGCGCGATCTCACGGACCTGGACGGCTCGCCACCGCGGGCGGAACAGCTCCACGAGATCGCGCACTGGATCGCGCCGCCGCAGGTCCCGGTCCGTTTCGACGCGCGGTACTTCGCGGTCGCCGCCCCGGATGGGCTGTACCCGGAGCCGGACGGGCTGGAGAGCGTCCGCGCCTGGTGGGCTGCACCCGTCGCGATCCTCGAGGGGTGGAGCTCGGGACGGCTCAAGCTCTACTGGCCCACGTACTTCACGTTCCGGGCCCTGTCGGCGTGCCGGTCGGTGGCGGAGCTGCTCGCGCTGCGCATCCGGACGCGCGAACCCGAGGAAGCGGAGGTGGAGCGGATGCCGCGCGCCACCTTCTGGCAGGACTGAGATGGTTCGGATCGTCCGCATCCTCGCCCCGAACCCGGGCCCGCGGGAGCTGGAGGGGACCAACACCTGGGTCGTTGGGGACGCCCCCGCCCTCGTCATCGACCCCGGTCCCGACCATGAGGGCCACCTGCGTGAGGTGGCGCACACCGCGGGTCGCGTAGGTGCGATCCTGCTCACCCACGACCATCCCGATCACGCGCCAGGAGCGACCGGGCTGGCGGGCGCGACCGGAGCGACGGTGCACGCGCTCCAACCCCCGGCGGGCGGCGAGCGACTCCGCGATGGACGGATCGTCTCGAGCGGCGGCGCGAGCCTGGAGGTGGTGGCGGCCCCCGGCCATTCGCCCGACTCGGTCGCGTTCTTCCTCGAGGAAGAACGGGCCCTGTTCACCGGGGACACGGTCCTCGGGAGGGGGACCAGCGTCCTGGATCCACCTGAAGGTGACCTGGTCGCCTACCTGCGATCGCTGCGCCGGCTCCGCGACCTGCGCCCGAGGACGATCTACCCGGGCCATGGACCGACGATCCTCCGCGCGGTCGAGAAACTCGACGAGTACCTCGCGCACCGGGCCCAGCGTGAGGAGCAGGTGCTAGCCGGGCTGGCGGAGGAGCTGCGAACCCCTGAAGAGCTGGTCCCGGCGATCTACGCGGACGTGCCGACGGAGCTCCACGAGCTCGCGGCGCGATCGGTGCTGGCGCACCTGCTGAAGCTCGAGGCCGATGGGCGGGTGGAGCACCGGACGGACGGCGGCGTGAAGCGGTGGGCGCGGGTGGAGCCGCGTTCATGCGCCCGGTGTGGGCGTCCGGTCCGGGGCCGAGCGCGGCTGTGTGGCGCGTGCAGCCTTGCCGTCCTCCAGGAGTCGGACTAGCGGGCCGTCACGAGGCGGTCTCGGGCTCGAGCGTCTCGGGGTCGCGGATCACGATCGAGCCGCCGTTCCGAAGCAGGAGCCCGCGCTCGGCGAGGGAGCCGAGGGTGCGGTTGACGGCCTCCCGGGTCGCTCCCACCATCTGGGCGAGCTCCTCCTGGGTGAGCGGAACGCCGAGGTGGACGCCATCGGGTCCCCGGGCCCCGTGCTCCCGGGCCAGGTCGTGGAGGCGCCGGGAGAGGCGCGTGCGGAGGTCGCCGTCGAGCGCGTCCCGGAGTGCCCCAGCCGTCCGGTGGAGCCGAACGGCGATCAGTCGCAGCAGCTCCTCCGCGGTCGCCGGATGGCGAACGATCATGTCCCGCAGCGTCTCGACCGGAAGCGCGACGACCTCCGCCGTACCCGTCGCCCGGGCTTCCACGGGGGAGCACCCACCGAGCAGGCCCACCTCGCCGAAGACGTCGCCAGGACCCAGCAGGCCGACGATCACCTCCCGTCCCCGCGCCGTGACCGCGGACAGGCGAACGGCGCCCGCGGTCACGAGGAACAGGCTCGTGACCGCATCGCCCTGCCGGGTGATGACCTCGCCGTGGGGGAGTCGGCGGGGCCTCCCGCCGCCGACGTCCGGGAGCGGAACCCCCACCGCGCGACCATAGCGTCCGCCACCGACATCCCTTCGACACCCCGCGCCGCTGCGGGGTAGGCTCCGGAGGCCCGGGGGGCTGGAGCGACCGGAGGGAGGGCGGATGTCCAAGCGAGGACGAGAAGCGCTGGCGCAGGTTCCGCTCTTCGCGAGCCTGTCGCCGCGGTACCAGCGACGTCTCGGGGATCTCACCGAGGAGCAGCGATACATGGAGGGGGCGTCGGTCGTCCGCGAGGGGGAGGAGGGCGACACCTTCTACGTGATCCTCGAGGGCGAGGCCAAGGTCGTGCATCCGTCGGGCCGGGTGGTCAACCGCCTGTATCCGGGCGAGTTCTTCGGGGAGATCTCGTTGCTCGACGGTGGACCTCGAACCGCCAGCGTCGTCGCGTCGACGCCGATGGTCATGCTTGCCCTTCCGCGGAAGGCCTTCCTTCGCATGGTTCGCCAGGAGCCCGCAGTGGCCGTCAAGCTGCTGCAGCACGCCGCACGGCTCCTGCGGCACATGGAGCGATCGACCGCCGGGTAGGCTCGCCGCATGCGCGTCGAGCTGTACCGCCGAGATCGCCCGGACGAGGTCGTGGCCGTGGCCACATGGTCCACGACCAGGGTAGAGCTCGACGTCCGGGACCCTTCGGTCCCCGGGCTCGAACGGCTCCTGCGCCCGACCCCGGTGGTCGTCGAGGACCCCTCGCTCCGTCCGCTCGGGGCTCACGGTGAGGCGGTGCTGCATCCGGGCTCCTACGAGTGGTTCCGGTGGGCGGTGCTCACCCGCGGGACCGAGATCGGGCTCGGGGTCCGGTTCGTGCGCGAGCGGGTCTCGGGGGGTTGGGATCCGGCGGCCGCGTACCGCACCTTCGAGGAACAGGTGGACCGTCTGGCCTCGCCCTAGTCCGTCCTAGGCCTCCGGGTTCTCCATCACCCAGGCCCTGCCCGCATCGCAGAACGGCTGGAAGTCGCACCAGCGGCAGTGCCGGCCGGGTGTCGGGTCGTAGACGTTCGCGCGGACACCCTGTATCCAGCCCTGCGCACGCTCACGCACCTCGTCGACGTCGTCCAGGGTGTGCGAGACCTCTTCGCCGGTCGCGAGGTACAGGTACGTGAGCTTGAGTTCCTGGGGCCGTTTCCGCCAGACCTCGACGCACGCGAGCCCGTACAGGTCGAGCTGCGACCGCGCGAGCGGGTCGTCGGCCGCCGGACGCGAACCCGTCTTGTAGTCCACCACTTCCCAGGGGCCATCCTCCACGCCGAAGATCGCATCGATCCGACCGGTGACGGTGACGCCCTCGAGCGGGATCAGGAACGGCCGCTCCGCGTACAGCGGGACCAGCGAGGCGAACCGGCTGGCGAGGAACGCCCCGCGTAGGCCCTCGATCTTGCCGGGGGTTCCCGCGAGCTCCTCGACGGTGAGGTCGGGATGCTCGTCCTCGAGCTCGAGCAGCGTCGCCTGTCCTTGCGAACGGAGCTCGATCCACCGGTGGACGTCGCTGCCGATCCTGGCGCTCGGCCCGGGGAATCGGGGCAGCGGGCGGACCACCGACCAGAAGAAGAGCTTCGGGCAGCGTCCGTAGTCGATCAGGCGCCCGACGCCCACCGAGCTGGGCGGTGTCGGACCGGTGTCCACTGTCGCCTCCTGTTCCAACAGGTGCTCCGCGAGCCTACGTCGCGACGCGGCCATCTCCGCGTGCCCCCGCCGTTCGTCGGCCCGGAGCCGGCCCAGGAGCTCCTCGGGGACCGAGCCGTGCTCGGCTGCCCGGAGGGCCGCCGAGCGCCACCCCGGCTGGAACAGCGCATCGACCTCGACGGGGACGGCGGGCCCGGGCCAGTCGCGCACGAAGGCCTCCCGGTAACCGGCTATGGGGTTCTCCTCGTCGACCTCGGGTCCCGGATCGACCTCGGCGGTCCCCTCGGCGAGGCCCCACGTGGAGAGCTCCTCGAGGAAGGTTCCGGCGGCGTGGGGCTTCTTCGTCTCGCCGTACCAGTGGGCACCGGAGAGCGCCAGCCGGCGTCGGGCCCGGGTCATGGCCACGTAGCAGGTCCGGCGCTCCTCGACGATCTCCTGGGTCTTCAGGTCCTCCTTGAAGGTCTTCAGGACGCCGCGGTAGCGGGGCAGGAGGGCGGCGTCCCCGCGCAGCTCGAAGTCGAGCGACTTCCCACGCTCCGCCGGGTTGTGCTGGATCCGGTCGTTCGGGAACTGGTGCTCGGCCAGCCCCGGGACGAACACCGTGTCGAACTCGAGCCCCTTGGCGACGTGGATCGTCATCACCTTGACCGAATCGGCGTCCGACGGCTGGGCGGGCGACCACTCGTCTCGCTCGCCGCGCTCGACCACGTCGACGTAGTCGAGGAGCCGCTGGAGCGTGAGCTCCCCTTCGAGCGGCGAGAACGCGTGGACCTCGTCCAGGAACGCGGCCAGGTTCCGTCGACGCGATCGTCCCAGATCTCGATCGGCGGAGGCGTCGAGCTCGGTCAGCAGGCCGATCCGGCGGATCACCTCGGCAAGGAACTCGGGGACCGGGCGACGCGCCTCCACGCGCAGCTCCGCGAGCTCGTCGCCGAACGCCTCGAGGCGTTCCCGCCCCTCATCGGAGAGCCCCTGGATCTCGTCCAGATGCTCGAGGGCCTCGGCCACCAGGAACGGGACGTCTTCGGAGAGATCCTCGTCCTCGTCGCGCAGGGCGATCGTCTGGCCCTTGGCCCATCCGGCCACCCGTGCGAGGTCCTTGAACCCCACGCGGTAGCGCGGTCCGAGGAGGATCCGACCGAGCGCGACGCTCTCCTGCGGGCTCGCGACCGCCCGGGCGTAGCACAGCACCTCGACCACCTCGGGCACCTTCAGCAGGCCGGCGAGCCCCACGATCTCAACCGGGATCTCGCGCTGCTCGAACGCCCGCTGCAGCGACGGGAACAACCGGGAGGTCCGACAGAGCACCGCGAACTGGGCCCATGGGTGACCGTCCGCCCGCAGCCGGAGGATCCGGTCCGCGATGGCATCGGCCTCGATCACCTCGTCACGGTGCCGCGCGATCGCGATGTCGCCCTCGCCGTTGGGCGCCCAGGGCTCCAGGCGCTTGTCGGGGTCCGGGCGCTGCTCGGGAGGCATCGAGATCATGAGGGCGTCTGCTCCGGCGAGGATCCGGCGCCCGCTCCGGAAGTTGGTGTAGAGGGATAGCCGCTCGGCCGGGCGTCCATCGACCCGCCGGAAACGCTCCGGGAACTCGAAGAGGTTGTAGAGGCTCGCGCCCCGCCACGCGTAGATGTTCTGGTCCGGATCGCCCACCGCGGTCACCGGGTGTCCACCGCCGAACACCCCTCCGAGGAGCCGGGCCTGCGCGACGTTGGTGTCCTGGTACTCGTCCAGCAGCACCGCGGAGAAGCGCAAGCGCAGCTCGGCCCCGACCTCCGGGTGGTGCTGGACGATCCGGGCTGCGAACCCGATCTGGTCGCCGAAGTCGATCAGCCCCATCTCGCGCTTGAGGTCGCGGAACACCATCGCGGCGCGCGCCAGCTCGATCCGTTCCTGCGCCGCTCGGAAGGCGCGATCGGATCGATGTCCGGCGAGCTCCTCGAGCCTCAGCTCGTTGAACGCGACGATCTCCTCCGGTTCGACGAGGTGATTCTGGGCCTGGTCGACCAGCTCGAGGATGTTGCCGACGATCGTGGGTTGCCATTGCGTGGTGACGTGCTCGAACGGCATCAGGTCCAGGACCCGCGCGCACAGCTCGACCCGTTGTGCGGGCGTGAGCACGCGCTGCCCCGGCTCGATGCCCTCGAGCATCCCGAACCGGTCCAGGATCTGCTGCGCGAACCCGTGGTAGTTCGTCACCTCGGGCTCCTCGCCCTCGTCGAGCCGGAGCACGGCCAGCGCTCGCCGGATGCGGATGACCAGGTGCTCGGTCGCCTTGTTCGTGAACGTGAGGCAGAGGACGTTCCCCGGCCAGACGCCGTGGGTCCCGCCGCTCTCGACGGCGCGCAGCGCCAGCCAGATCACGCGCGCGGCCATCACGGACGTCTTGCCCGAGCCCGCCCCCGCGATCAGGACGTACGGCTCGAGGGGCCAGGAGATCGCCCGCCACTGCTCCTGGGTGGGCTCGGCGCCGAAGAAGTCGACGATCTCGCGCGGGACGGGGAGCGTCATCGGGCGGCATCCTCGACGGGGAACAGCTGCTGTCCCTCCGCGTACAGCGGGCATAGTGGCTTGAAGTCGCAGAAGAAGCAGTCGGCCGCCGGGTTCGGTCGATAGGTCTCGATGCGACCGAGCTCGCGGAGCCGCTCGATGAGCGCTCCGAGCCGCTCACGGACCTGTGCCTGGTACCGCTCCTCGCCGGCGGGCGACACGGGCCACGCGTGCGAGACGAGGTCCCCATCCCGCCAGTGTCCGCGCAGGAACGACAGGTCCACCGCCCGGACGGGGCGGAAAGGTGCGAGCTCGGGGGCCTCGTTCACGGCGAGGTAGTAGATGCCCAGCTGGAGGCTGTCGGCGGCCTTCTCCGCCCGTTCGGGCTTGCCCGTCTTGAAGTCGGTGATCCGGAACCCGTGCTCGTGGGGTCCGATCCGGTCGATCACGCCGGTGATGGTCGCCCCGTCGAAGGCGAACGTGAACCGGACCTCCGAGGCCACTGCGGGCAGCTCCCCGAAGTAGCGGAACCAGTTCGGCAGCATGAGCTCCCGCGCGAGACGCTTGAACCCCTCGCTCACGGCCCGGGAGGGGAACCGCTGGTCCTCCCAGCGCGCGTCGAGCTCCGTCTGGAGCGCCTCCAGCGTGCGCTCGATCCCTCCCGCCTCGCAGTCCTCGATCAGCTGGTGCACGAGCTTGCCCACCCACGCCTGATGCCCGCCCCGGCGGGAGAGGCCGAGCTCCTCACCGAGCACGTACTGGAGCTCGCAGTTCTCCAGGCTCGACAGGCGGGAGTACGAGAGTCGGAGCTGCTCGTGGAGCGGCTGCCCCGTGTCGGTCCACTCACGCTGGAACCACCAGCGCGCGGGGTCCACGCCCAGGGCGAGCAGGCCGTCGAGGCAGGCCAGACGCTCGGCCGGCGGCGCCTTCGGGTCCGCCATGGTGCGGCGCCAGCGGGCTGCGGCCTCGGAGACGGAAACGGGGTCCTCCGAGCCCTCGGGCGGCGGGCGCCACCCGATCGCGAGCTCGTCCACGAACCTCGATCGGGCCCCCTCCTCGTCCCCGTGAGGGTCGCTCGCCACCAGCAGGACCCGTCTGCGCGCCCGGCCCAGGACCGAGCGGAACAGGCGGCGCTCGTCCTCCAGGCGCACGCGGAGGCGTTCGGAACGCGAGCGCTCGCCCTGCAACACGGCGAGGTCGAACATCGGCTCGGGGCGCGCCAGGCTCGGGAAATCGCCCTCCACCGCGCCCACGACGATCACCGTGTCGAACTCCATCCCCGTGGCCCCGTGCGCGGTGAGGACCTGGACCGCGTCCCGCCCAGGCTCGGATGCGCCCGCGACGCCCGGACCTCCGGCCCCGACCTCGAGCAGATCCACGAACGCCTCGACGGAGGCGTCGGTCGATCCGCCGGTTCGCTCGACGGCGCTGGCGAATCCCAGGACCGCATCGAGTCCGAGCCGTGCTTGCGGCGAGGAGACGGCGGCGGCCACAAGCTCGGCGGAGACCGGCAGCTGCTTCCACAGGATGGCGAAGGCGTCGGTCACCGAACCCGAGACCCGCTCGGCCTCAGACAGGGCGTCCCGAGCGGCGATCAGCCGTTCGGCCTCTTCGCCCGACAGACCTTCGACGACGTCCATCGCTCGGGCGGGCGCGAGCCCCGCCGCGCGCGCGCTCCGCAGCAGCCCACGGGCGGCAGCGGGCGAGAGCCCCCCGAGCTGGGAGGTGAGCACGGGCTCGATCAGCCCGTCCCGCTCCACGGGGCGGGCGATCCAGCGCAACGCGAGCGCGTAGGGCAGCACCGCCGGCTCGGTCGCGAGCGAAGGTCCGGACCCGGGGACGCGACGAGGGATCGCGGCGTCGTCCAGGGCACGCAGGAGCCCGCCCACGCGCGCTCCTTGACGCCGGACGATCACCGCGAGGTCTCGCCATGGGACGCGCTCTTCGAGGTGCATCCGGCGCAGCTCACGGGCCACGGCGACGTGCTCCTCGGAGGTGTGGCGGGCGCACCAGGCCTCGAGCGCGACCGAGCGTCCCCGGTGGACGGTCTCGAGCTCCACGTGGTCCGCGCCGGTGCAGCGATCCACGAACCGCCGGAGCGGCTCGTCGGTGAACCCCTGGAACGAGAAGACATGGGCCTCGAGATTTCCGGCGACGATCAGCTGCCCGGCTTCGAGATCGGCGAGCAGGCGCTCGGTGCCGAAGGTGGAGTCCTGGAGGTCGTCAACCAGCACGTGTTCGAAGGGCGGCCCTCCGCGCGCCGCGACCGCGGCCGCCTGCTCGACCAGGCCGGCGAAGTCGACGGCCCCCTCCGCGTCGAGGACCTCCAGGTACCGGCGGTGGAAGGCGGCCAGCTCCCACCACCCCGAGAGGCCGAGTCGATCGGCCCGCCGCTCGATCTCGTCGGGGGGCAGGAGCGCTTCCTGGGCGCGGAGCAGCAGCTGTCGGACCTGGTCGGCGAACCCTCGGAGCCCCAGCAGCGAGCCGTACGCTGGCCAGTCCCCCGGATCCTCACCAGCGAGCAGCTCCTGGACCTTGGCGAACTGGTCCGGCGCGGTCAGGAGCCGCGGGGGCTCGCGGTACCCGAGATCCCGATATCGTTCGCTCACGATCTGGTGAGCGAGCCCGTGGACCGTGGTGACCCGGAGGCTCGGCAGCGGGATCGGCAGGCGCGAACGCAAGGCCTCGCGGGCCTCGTCGCGTGCGCGACGCGACGGCAGGACGAGCGCGACCCGTTCGGGATCGGCTCCGCCCTCGATCAGGCGCGCGAACCGTTCGCGCAGGACCACGGTCTTCCCGGTCCCGGCTCGGCCGGTGACCAGCAGCGGTCCCTGCTCGTGCTCCAGGACCTGACGTTGTCGGGGATCGGGTTCGAAGGGAGCCATCCGTCAGGGCGATGCTACCGTCGCCCGCCGACAGCCCGGGCTCAGGGAGCCTGCGCCGCCCATCGGGAGACGGCACTGCCGGTGATCGCGCCCACGAGCCGGCCGTCGCGGAGGACCAGGGCCACCCGTTGGCCTCCCAGCCGGTCGGAGACCCGGTCCAGCGGCTCGTCCGGATCCACTACGAACACCCGCTCGAGCGGGATCACCGCCTCTCGGGCCGTCCGCAGTGGGTCCCGGGCCCCGAGCTCGCGGGCCGAGGAGAAGGAGATCATGCCGATCACCTTGCCGTCCTCGATCACCGGGAAGGCCTCGTCCTCGTGGCCCCGCAGGTAGCGCTCCAGCGTCTCGGACAGGGTGAGGTCCGCCGGCACCGCCGGTGGCGGCGCGTCCATCGCGTCGGCGACCGTCGCGCCGGCCAGGCGTCGGGCGAGGCCGATCGAGCGTTCGGAGGCGCGGGCGCCTTCGAAGATGAACAGGGCGATGATCGCGAGCCACACCGCGCCGAAGAGGTCACCCCGGGTCGTCTCCACGGCCGCCCAGGCGAACAGCAGGATGCCGACCCCCATCCCGGTACGAGAGGCGATCCGGGTGCCGCGGTCGCGGTCATCCGTGACGCGCCAGACGGCCGCCTGGACCATCCGGCCGCCGTCCAGCGGCAGCCCGGGCAGGACGTTGAAGATCGCCATCAGCAGGTTCACGAAGGCCAGGTAGCCGAGCAGGCCGGGCGGCGGTCCATCGGTCGCCTGGATCAGGCGGGACAGCCCCCAGAACGCGCCGCTCAGCGCGAGGCTGGTCCCCGGCCCCAGCGCGGCGATCGCGAACGCGGGGCCCGCCCCACGCTCGTCCGAGCGCGCGGCGGTGAACCCGCCGAAGAAGACCAGCGTGATGCCCTCGACGCGGATGCCGGAGAGCCGCGCCGTCACGGCGTGCGCCAGCTCGTGGCAGAAGACCGAGCCGAAGAACAGACCCGCCCCCAGCACCCCGTACGCGAGCGCGATGCCCGAGCCGAGGTCGGGGAACCGGGCGTCCAGCCGGCTCCACAGGCTGTAGACGGCCAGCACGGCGATCCAGATCCACGACGAGTCCACGTTCACCGGGATGCCGCGGATCGTGGCGACGCGGAACGAGCGTCCGAACACGCTCCGAGCGTACCCCAGGCCCTGTGGGACAGTGGCTGGGATGGACGAACGTCGGGAGCGGACGGCTCGACGCGAGCGACGCGCGCGGCAGGTGCTGCTCCTCCTCGTCGCGGGCGGTGTCGGGCTGGTGGGCGCGTGGCTCGGCATGCTCCTGGTCGCACGGAGCACCGTGTCGATGGGCCCGTTCCGCGTCGAGGTGTCGGCGAGCTTCGGCCGAGGCGTCACGCGCGTCGGACTGCCGCCGTTCGGCGAGCTCGCGGCCGACACGCACGTGGCGCCGATCGGTCTGTCGGCCACCCTGCGGGACGTCGGCGTGCAGCGACTCACGGACCTGGTGGCTCGGCGTGGCATCGACGGCGTGGTGGACGACGTCCAGCGCGACGCGCCCGTACGGCTCCGCGCGTTCGCCTGGCGGCTGCTGGCGGTGGCGGTGGTGGGTGCGCTGGTGCTGGCGCTCTTGGTGTATCGGAGACGATGGCGGTCGATCGCGATCGCGACCGGGACCGCGCTCGTGCTCGTCGGCGCGTTCGAGGGAGTGGCCCTGGCGACGTTCCGCCTCGAGGCCTTCGCGGAGCCCACGTACTCCGGATCGCTCGCCCTGGCGCCCAAGTTGATCGGCCCGGTCGAGGAGGGCGCGGATCGGATCGAGGACTTCCGGGCCGGCCTCGAGCAGCTGGTGGATGGCACGGTCCGCGCCTACACGACGATCCAGACCGCCCCGCTGATCGACGAGGACACGATCCGCGTGCTCCACATCTCCGACATCCACGCCTCGCCGCTCGGGATGGACTTCGCACGGGAGGTCGCGCGAGGGTTCGACGTCGACGTCGTGATCGACACCGGCGACCTGACGTCGTTCGCGACCCCGGTGGAGGATCTGATCGTGGCGCGGATCCCGGGGTTCCTGCGGCCCTACGTCTACGTCCGCGGGAACCACGACTCCCTCTCGCTCGAAGCGCAGGTCGCTCGCCAGGGGAACGCCGTGGTCCTCGACGGGGAGGCGGAGACGATCGACGGACTGTCGATCTACGGGCTGGGGCATCCGGCCTTCACGCCTGCGCGAGGCGTCGAGGTGGACGAGGAAGCCTTCGCCGAGATCGCCCGGGCGGCTGGCGACCGGATAGCCCAGGACCTGCTGGCGCTCGACCACCCCGTGGACCTGGTCGCGGTCCACGACGATCGGATGGTCGAGGGGGTGGCGGGGCTCGTGCCGGTGGTGGTCTCGGGGCACTTCCACGAGACCCGCTCGGAGGTCGTGGACGGCACGATGTTCCTGCGGATCGCAACGACCGGCGGCTCCGGTGCTGGCGTCTTCCGCGGCCTCGAGGAGATCCCTCTCAGCGCCGAGGTCCTCTACTTCACGCGCGCGGAGTACCCCCAGCTGGTGGCGTTCGACGTGATCGAGCAGCTCCCCGAGACGGGGGATCTCACGGTGCGGCGGACCACGATCGCCCAGGAGTTCCCCGAACTCGCTCCGTCCCCCTCGCCGAGCCCGACATCGGCGTCGGGCTGACCGTCTGCATGGGTTCGACGGGCTCGGACGGGTTCCGGCGGAAGTACGCTCGATGCATGCGCACCCTCGTCCTGTTCACTCGCGACCTCCGCGTGCACGACAATCCCGCGCTGCATGAGGCGGTGCGAACGTCTGCGCAGGTGGTGCCGCTGTTCGTGTTGGATCCCCGCCTGCTCGACCGCTCGTCGAACCGCACGAGGTTCCTGTTCGAAGGGCTGAGGGACCTGGACGCCTCGTTGCGGAGCCGGTTCGGGCGGCTGATCCTCCGTCGCGGCGATCCGGCAGAGGTGGCGCTTGGGTTGGCGCGAGAGCACGGATGCGAGCGGATCTTCCTCGGGGCCGACGCCTCTGGGTATGCCCTGGCGCGGGAGCGCCGTCTGTGGTCGGGGACACGACCCCACGGGAGCGAGGTCCGCGCGTTCGCCGCCCACGCCGTGGTGGAACCCGGGGTGATCGGACCGCGCGACTCCGACGCCTACCGGGTCTTCACCCCGTACCTGCGAGCGTGGATGGCGGCGCCGCGACGGGCGGTCCTGCCGGCACCGCCGCGGATCAGCGTCCCCGAGGAGATCGCCTCGGACCCGATCCCCGAGCAGACCTCGGTCGTCCCGGACGCGCAGAACCTCCCGCCGGGCGGGGAGCGGAGCGCCAGACGCCACCTGGACCTCTATGTGCGCACGGACCTGGAGCACTACGAGCGGGAGCGGGACGCGCTGGCGGCGGATGCGACCTCGCGTCTGTCGCCGTACCTGCGGTTCGGCTTCGTTTCGGCGAACGAAGTCGTGCATCGCGTCTCCGGGCGGACCGGGTCAGAGCCGTTCCTGCGTCAGCTCGCCTGGCGGGACTTCTACCTCCAGCTCCTCGCTGCGGACCCGAGCTTCGCCTGGCGTGACGTCAGACCGGCGCCATCGGTGGAACCCATCCCGGGGGAACGCTCCATCGCGCTGAAGCTCTGGCGGGAGGGGATGACGGGCGTCCCCCTCGTCGACGCCGGGATGCGTCAGCTGCGGCGCGAGGGATGGATGCCCAACCGCGCCCGGATGGTGGTGGCGTCCTTCCTCACCCGTCGGCTCGGCGTTCCCTGGCAGGCGGGGGCCGAACACTTCGCCCGGCATCTGGTGGACGGCGATCCGGCCAGCAACGCCGGGGGCTGGCAGTGGGCGGCGGGGACCGGCACCGACCCGCGGCGGAGCCGACGCTTCAACCCGGTCCGGCAGGCCAGGCGGTTCGATCCGAGCGGCGTCTACGTGCGCAGATACGTGTCCGAGCTCGCCGGGGTCCCGATCCCTCGGATCTTCGCCCCGTGGAACGAGCCGGCGCTGCTAGGCTGGACGGGGTACCCGGAACCGGTAATCCCGGTTCGCAGGGACTGAGCGTCCGGCCCGGCCTACCCTCCCTTCCACGCGGGCCTGCCCGCGGGGCCGGGCCGGACCTCCCCCGCCCCTACTCCTCGAGCAGGTCGGCGAGCTGGCGGGCGTTGTTCACCGCGTAGTCGCGGTAGCAGTTGTTCATCAGGACATGCGTCTCGCGCGTCTGCTTCGCGACATCCTGGATCCTGGGGACCCACTCGAGCAGCTCAGCCTGCGAGTACTCGTAGCGGAAGCGCTCGCTCGCGGTCTCGGACTTCGCGTTCCAGGCCTCGGTGTTCCGCCCATGGAACCGGACCATCGAAAGGTCCTCGACCGTCGCCGCCGCGATCGGCGGGAGGCTGGAATCGAACCCCTGGGGCATGTCCACGCAGACGAACGGCAGGACGTGCTCCTCCAGGAACGAGAGCGTCTCCTCCGCGTTGCGCTCCTCGAGCCAGCTCTTGTGCCGGAACTCGACGGCGATCCGGAAGTCCTTCAGGCGTTGGGCGCACTCCAGGACGTACTCCTTGCTCTTCCTCCCGATCACGAACCACTGGGGGAACTGGAACAGGACCGCACCCAGCTTCCCGGCCGAATGCAGCGGCATCAGTGCATCGTGGAACCGCTGCCAGACCTCTTCGACCATCGCGTCGGGGAGGTGCTCTCGGTAGAGGTTCCGCTTGCCCTCGAGCGCCTCGGGCAGCTCCGCCTGGAGGTCCTTGTAGAGGGAGTCACGGCGGGTGGGGTGGTTCGTCAGCAGCGAGTAGGCCTTGATGTTGAACGTGAAGCCCTCCGGTGTGCGCTCGATCCACAGCCCCGCGTTCCGCTCCGAGGGCGGGAAATAGTAGGTGGAGTCCACCTCCACCAGCGGGAACCGCTCCGCGTAGAACCGCAGCCGGGCCTCCGCCGTCTTGGCTTCCGGCGGATAGAAGTCCCCCTCCTTCACGAGGGTCGGATCGGTCCAGCTGGACGTCCCGACGAGGACGCGGCCCATGGCCGCCAGCCTACTCCGGGTCTCCGACCTCGGGCTTCTTCCGCACGACGCGGTCCTTGGCCTCCTGGCCCTTGCGCTTGGCGTAGTTCAGCATCCGTTGGGCCCACACGTACTCGGAGGCCAAGACCGCGAGCCCTGCGATGACCAGCAGGATCCCAGGGCCCGGGAGCACGAGCATGACCAGACCCACGAGCACCAGGGTCGCCCCGACCGCGGTGATCGCGATCCGCTTCCCGTTCTTCATCAGGAACCGGATCGTGACCCCGACCGGGAACCAGACCCACCTCGCGACGTTCGGCATGGCTCGGGTCATCGTACGGCGACATCCTGCCGTCTGTCGGTGACCGGCGGGCCGGCAGCGCGGGCATCCGCCGCCGTCTTGCGGAGCGAGACCACGACCGAGACCCCGATCATCGCGCCGATCGCGAGGAGCGAGGTCCAGATTGGGATCTCGATGACGTCGGTGAGGAGCATCTTCGCCCCGACGAACGCGAGCACCGCCGCCAGGCCGACCTTCAAGTACACGAACCGGTCGATCATCCCGGCCAGCATGAAGTACAGAGCCCGCAGGCCGAGGATCGCGAACGCGTTCGACGTGAACACCAGGAAGGGGTCGCTCGTGACGGCGAAGATCGCCGGGATCGAGTCCACCGCGAAGATGATGTCGGTCGTCTCGACCAGCACCAGGACCGCCAGGAGCGGTGTGGCCATGAGCTTGCCGGCGTGTCGCACGATGAGCCGCTGCCCCTGGTAGCCGTCGGTGGTGGGGACCGCTCGCTTGAACAGGCGCAGCGCAGGGTTCCGCTCCGGGTGCACCTCCTGGTTCCGGTGCCACGCCATCCTGATCCCGGTGAACACCAGGAAGCCGCCGAACAGGTAGATCGTCCAGTGGAAGGTCTCCAGGAGCGCCGCCCCGCCCGCGATGAACCCCGCCCGGAAGACGAGCGCGCCCACCACACCCCAGAACAGGACGCGGTGCTGGTACTTCGCGGGTACCGAGAAGTAGCTGAAGATGAGGGCGAAGACGAAGATGTTGTCCACGGCCAGGCTCTTCTCGATCAGGTAGCCGGCGAGGTACTCGCCGCCCGCATTCGATCCCTGCCAGGCGAAGATCAGTCCGCCGAAGGCCAGGCCCAGCGCGACCCAGAAGACGCTGAACCTCGTGGCCTCGCGGAACGAGACCTCGTGGGCATCCCGATGGAAGACGAACAGGTCCAGCGCCAGCAGACCGAGGATGAGCGCGACGAACGCCCCCCACATCCAGATCTCGACCCCCAAGGCTCCGCTCCCTTCGATCCGGGCCGGCCACGCTGCCGGAGTTCCGTCGTCGAAGGTCTCTCCACCCTGAGGCCCGGGCGCCGGGCCTATCGGCCGGGATGTCGACGCTCCGGGATGGATACTCCCCTTCCCTTCCCAAGATGCTCCCTGCTCGCGACGGTGAGCGTCAACCCGGAGCCCCTGCGCGCCGAGGGCCGGCCCGTCGGGGCGAGCCGGCCCTCACACGCCCGGGTCGGTGGGAACCCGGTGCTCAGCTCAGGTCGTCGTCGTCGTCGTGGTCGTCGTCGTCGCGGTCGTCGTCGTCGCGGTCGTCGTGGCGGTGGTCATCGTCGTGGTCGTCACCGTGGTCATCGTCAGGGCCCGAGTCATGGTCCCCATGGTCGTCGGAGTCCTCGTCGACGCTGCTCGGACCGGAGTTGTCGCTCGGACCGGAGTTGTCCGGGGTGACGGCGGAGCCGTTCGGCCCTTCGGCCGCGCGGTCCTCGGGCTCCTGCGGTCCCTGGCACTCGGGATCGTTCACGTGCTCCTGCTCGTCGCAGTTGCCCTTCACATCGTCGACCGAAGGTGACGGGCTGGGTGTGAGGCTCGTGCTGGGTGTGGATGGTGTCTCGGCCGATGGGCCGCCGTTGGCCGCTACCGCGGCTACGGCCAGGCCACCGGCCATGAGCACGGCGGCGGCCATCGTGACCGCTCTGAGCGTCTTCCTCATCTCGCTGCCTCCTCGTGCTTGGGTGACCCAGGCTAGGGAGGCGCGGGTTACCAGCCGTCGAACCCCTCCCTAAGGACAGGCAAAGGCTGACGATCGTCAGTCGTCGTCGTGATCGTCGTCGCTTGGGTCGTCGGACCCGGAGCCCGACCCATGATCGTCATGGTCGTCATCCGACCCCGACCCGGAGTTCGACCCTGACCCGGCGTTCGACCCCGACCCAGAGCCAGAGTTCGACCCGGAACCCCGATCCGACCCCGAGCCGTTATCGTCGCGCCCGTCGTCGCCCGGGGATCGCGCGGGCGAGACCGATGGCTCCGGGGAGCGGGTGCGATCCTCTGCGGGGGAGCGCTCGCCCTCTGGCGTTGCTTCGGGCGAGGTCGTGATGATCGGGCTCCCCGCCGGCTCGGAAATCTCCTGCCCCGCGAGCGCGAACGCTCCGACCGTGAGCCCCAGCGCGACCGCCAGGCCGGCCAGCCCGTACCCGAGGATCGTGGCGACTTGCTTCACGGGTCGAGGCTACGTCTGGGTCGGATAAGAGCAGGTTAAGGGTCAGGCGGCGACGGGGCGGAGCCGAACCTCGACCCGGGTCCCACCGCCCTGTCTGGCCTCGATCCGGAGCCCGCCCCCCCACTTCTCGGCTAGCTGTCGAGCGATCGCCAGGCCGAGTCCCGAGCCGCCTGCCGACGCTCCTCTGCCTCGATAGAAGCGCTCCGTCACCCGCGCGATCTCGTCGGCGGGAATCCCGGGTCCGCGATCCTGCACGGCCACGAAAACCTGGCCGTCGATGCGACCGGTCTCGATGGTCACTTCGCCGGGCGCGTATGCGATCGCGTTGTCCAAGAGTGTGTCCAGGATCTGGTCCAGGTCGGACGGGTTGCCCTGCGCCTCGCCCCCGGTTCCCTCAGTGGCAAGTGTCGTTTCCAGGCGCCTGGCGCGTTCGTCCCATCGGACGAGTGCACGGGTGACCGCCTCCCCGACGTCGACCCGGGTGGGTTGTCCCTCTTCTATCTCCCGGGCCATCACGAGGAGGCGATCAACGATCTCAGCCAGGCGGTCGACCTCCCGGTCGGCCGCCTCGAGATCACGGCGGACGCGCTCGCCAGAGGCATCGGCCAGCGCTGCTTCCAGTCTCAGCTTCATACCGGTAAGGGGCGTTCGGAGCTGATGCGACGCGTTCGCCACGAACTCGCGCTGCGCTTGGACCGTTCGCTCCAGACGATCCGCCATCTCGTCGAACGAGTGGGCGAGCTGTTCGATCTCGCTCGTCCCCTTCACCTCTCCCGCTCGGGCGGACAGGTTGCCCGAACCCAATCGGCGCGCGGCGCTCGCCAGGCGGGTGAGTGGGCGCGAGAGCGAGCCCGCGAGCCCGAAGGCGATCAGCAGGCCCGCTCCCAGACCCGCGCCACCGATCGCGAGGAGCCCGAAGGTGATCCGTCGAACGTTGTCGCGGACCTGCTGCACGGACCGTGTGATGCGCACGACACCCACCAACCGGCTCTCGTCCTGGATGGGGACGGCCGTCGCCATGATGTCTTGACCGAGGTCGGCGCTGAACCGGATCTCCGACAGAGGGGTTCCCGCGAGCGCCGACCCGATCTCCGGCCGCCCAGGGGTGGCGAACGCCTCGCCGACGATCGCGGCACGGTCGGAATCGGCCAAGAGCAGCCCCTGCTCGTCCACGACCACCACGCGCCCGCCCACCTGTTCGGCACCCTGGTCGACGATGTCCAACAGCTCGTTCCGTCGCTGGGGGGAGAGGTTCTCCGCTCCGATCGCGGCCGCGATGCCTTGTGCCTGGATCAGGGCCTGGGTCTCGAGCTCGGCCGTGGCTCGGCGCTGGAGGTTAACGGTGAGGGGCACACCGAGCGCGATGACCAACACCAGCAGGACGTACGCGAAGGCCAGGACCAACCGGGTGCGGACCTTCGTCGGAGTCTCCTACTCTGCGTCGGGGGAGAGGAACCGGAACCCAACGCCCCGCATCGTGGTGATGTACCTGGGATGCGAGGGGTCGTCCTCGATCTTCTTCCGGAGCCACGAGATGTGGACATCGAGGGTCTTCGTCGGCCCGAACCAGTGCGGGTCCCAGACCTCGTCCATGATCTGTTCCCGTCTGAGGGCGGTGCCAGCGTTCGCCATCAGCATGTGGAGCAGGTCGAACTCTCGCGCGGCGAGCTCGACGGGCTCCCCACGCTTGGTGACGGTCCGGGCGGAGGGGTCAAGCTGGATGTCGCCGATCTCGATCGGGCCGCGGCGTTCGGATAGCCGCCCGCGGCGCAGGATCGCGCGGATGCGAGCGGTGAGCTCGCGTGCGGAGAAGGGCTTGACCACATAGTCGTCCGCCCCGAGCTCGAGTCCCAGGACTCGGTCGATCTCCTCGCCACGAGCCGTGAGCATGATGATGGGAACGTCGGACCCTCGCCGGATCTCCCGTGCAAGGTCCCGGCCGTCGCCGTCGGGCAGCATCACGTCGAGCAGGATGAGATCGGGTGGCTGGCGACCGAACGCTGCGCGAGCTTCCTCCAGGCTTCCGGCCACTTCTGGGTCGAATCCCTCCCGCTCGAGCCCCTCGGCGAGGGGCTCGGAGATCGCGGCCTCATCCTCGATCACCAGGATGCGTGGTTTCACGCCTGGATGGTACCGACGCGGCGCTCGCCCGCTTCCGACTGAGGGGAGCGTGTTTTGTCTTTCTTGACCCCGTTCGCGCGCTTCCCCAATATGCGCCCAGGCATCAAGGAGGGTCGGAGTGTCTGTCTCAACGGGTGTCGCCTCCGTCCGTGGTCGCGCGCCCCTCAAGCCCCACAGGAGGGTCGGCGAACCCGTGGCCCTGAGGGCGCTCGAACTGGGGTGGGGCGCACTCGTTGTGGGCGTCCTGGCGTGGGTTCTCGCTGTCAACTGGGAGGACTTCACAGCCGACTCCGCGAAGTTGCTTCCATGGCTGCTCATCGTCGTGGCCGCCGATCTGCTGCCCGTACCCATATGGGGAAGCGTCGAGTTGATGATGTCCTTCCCGATCTTGTTGGCATTGTCTTTGGTCTTCCCCCCGTATGCGGCGGGACTTGTGGCCCTGGTCGGCACGGTAGACATCAGAGAATTGCGACGGGAGATCAGTATCGGCAGAGGGTTCCTCAACCGCTCAACGTCGCTGCCAGCGTGATGGCTGCGTCTTTTGTCTTTCGCGGACTCGATGGAGATGTTCTTAGGTGGCCAGGGGTTCTGGTCGCCACCCTTCTCGCGCTGCTGGTGGACCTGACCATCAATGCAAGTCTCCTAATCGCCGGAACCCGACTCCTCACAGGACGGCGAATCACTGACTTGGTGCGCAACGTGTACGGCGGTGGTCAACCGTTGGCATTCGGTCTCGCGTACGTCTGTTTCGGTCTTCTCGCGGTGTTGCTCGGCGCCGTCTATGTTTCCGCCGGTAGTTGGGCGTTGGTAGCCTTTGCGATCCCGCTCCTTCTGGCCCGACAGATGTTCGTCTACTGGAAGAATCTCGGTGAGGCTCGGGCCTCTCTAGGTGACAAGCAGCGGTTGCTGACGCATGTCTCCAGGCGGATTGCCGAGGAACGTCGCGATGAACGGCTCGCGGTCGCCGCCGGGATACACGACGAGGTGCTCCCTCCTCTATACAAGGTTCACTTGATGGGGCAAGTTCTGCGCCAAGATCTCGCATCTGGCCGGCTCTTGGACTTGGAGGCTGATCTTCCGAGCCTCCTTGGTGCGGTTGAAGCTGCTGATCTGGCGCTTCGCGATCTCATCAGCGACCTTCGTCGCTCAGCGCTGGGACCCGGTGGCCTCGCAAGCACACTTCGTCTTCTGGGGCGAAGCCTCGAGACAGAATCAAATGCGCGGATTCGCGTTTCCGCAGAGGAGGTCGGTGGGACCCCGCTGACCCAACTCCTCGTCTATCAGGTTGCGCGAGAGGCTATGGCGAATGCCGTCCGTCATTCCGGGGCGGCCACGGTTGAGGTTGATCTCCAGGATGGAGGAGACTGCATCAGACTGGTCGTCTCAGACGATGGACGAGGCTTTAACCCCCTCAACGTAGTTCGCGGATCGCATTTCGGACTCCAACTGATGCGGGAACGAGTTGAGCTTGCCGGGGGTGACTTCCTTGTTGATTCCCGGCCCGGTGTCGGCACCCGAATCGTAGTCCGCGTGCCGGTTGATCGCTTCCTTGGTAGCCAGGACCTCTTGACTTAGCACCGGCCCTGGTCCAAGAGAAGGCCTTCATGATTCCTCCTCGGCCAGCTCCACCTCGGCGATTGGACACGAAGACCCCGCCTGATCGGCCGGGGTCTTCGTGAACGATCCGGAAGCTTGGTGCTACCAGCGCCAGTGGGCGCCGCCCGCCAGTGCCACAGCGAGGAGCGAACCGAGCGCCACAGCGAACCGCTTGACGAGCTTCATGTGCACCTCCTCCCATTTGGCGCGGTGCTTCACCAGTCCCCCGCTCACCACGCACTCCTGTCAACTACCTACTCTTCCGCCCCCAGTGGGGGGACAACCGCAAGTAACTATCGGGGGTCACCCAAACAGCCGACAAGCCGGTGGTATGTCCTACGGAGAAAGGAGTACATGTTGACCTGGCGACTCGCAGGATGTGGTTCCCAGGAGCACTGCAGCCGTGCAAGATAGATGGGGTACCGTATGGGATTGGGGTCTGCCACGTCCACGTCAGCTCGCCAAACGGCTCGTTCGAGGAGACTGGGCCTTCTCGTTCTCCAGGTAGCCGTCATCGCGCCCACCGTGGCCTTGATTGCCCTCCTTCTGTGGCGGGACCCGAGCGCTCTGGAGCGGAAGCTGATTGTCTGGACGGTCACGGTCGCGCTGGTGGAGGTATTGCCGGTCCCGGCCTGGCACGGCCTTCAGGTGAGCGTTGGGTTTCCCCTGCTAATGGCCGTCGCCTTTGTGTACGAGCCGCCTGCCGCCGCGCTGGTCGCCCTGTTGGGTGCATCTGATCCGCGGGAGATTCGCCGCGAGGTGGGCATACTTCGTGCGAGCTTCAACCGGAGCCAGGTCGCCCTCTCCGTGCTCGCGGCAAGCGCCACCTTCCATGCTTTCGCGGACCTGAGTGATTCGGCTGTCCTAGTGCAGATCGGCGCCGCCCTTCTGGCTGCGGTCATTGACTACTTGCTGAGTAGCGGCCTGGTCGCGATGGCTGTCAGCCTCGACGCCCGCATGTCCCCGGTTCAGGTACTCAAAGAGATGCGCGTCGGGAGGCTGAGCGAGTTCTTGGTTAGCTACCTTGGATTGGCGTTCTTCGGTCTCTTCCTTGCGCACGTCTACGCCGTCGCTGACTACTGGGCAGTTCCGGTCTTCGTGATCCCAGTGCTCTTGGCTCGCCAGATGTTCTTCCGGAGCAAGGCGCTTGAGGAGGCTCACAAGGAGCTCCAGGATCGTGAGCAGGTCCTTCGTGCTCTCTCGACGCGGATGGCGGAGGAGCGGCAGGACGAGCGGCTCCAGATCGCGGGCTTCCTCCATGACGATCTCGCGCAGCTCCTGTTCCGCTTGTCCATCCAGGTCGATGTGGCGCGGCGCCAACTGGAGGCCGGGAAGCTCGAGGCGGCTGAGGAACAGCTCTTGGAGATCAAGGAGACGAAGAACCGGACGTCGGATCGCATCCGGGCGCTCATCCGCGACCTGCACCGATCACCCCTCGGCCGTGCGGGTCTCGCAGAGGCGCTCCACAGCTTCATCGCCGAGATGGGCCGGGAGGCCGACGTGAAGTTCCATACGGACATCGACGAGGTCGAGCTTCCGGCGCCGATCGCGCTCCTCCTGTATCACATCGCCCGGGAGGCGGTGATGAACGCCCTGAAGCACGCGGAAGCGGCGAACATGTGGCTCGCGGTGAAGCCGGACGGCGACGAGGTCGAGATGGTCCTGCAGGACGATGGGGTGGGCTTCGACGTCGAAGCCCCCGGACCAGAGGGGCACTACGGACTGACGATGATGCGGGAGCGGGCCACGGTGGGTGGTGGCAGCTTCGCGATGCAGAGCGCCCCCGGGAGCGGAACGCAGATCACCGTCCGGTTCCCGACCTCATGGCTCCAGGAGGGACCTGCTCCGGGTCGAGGGTCACCCGATGCGGCCGTTCCGCAGCCGAACCGGGACGGTGCTTCCCCCGGTACGGTCCCCACGCCGTCGGGTCCCTCGACGGAATCCGTCCCCGCATAGTCGCCACGGCCAGCAGGATCAGGCCGCTGTAGACGAACACGTCCCCCACGCTGATCGCCTGGCCGATCGGCCTGGGGACGGGGATCACATCGGCCAGGATCGTCAGTACGTCCTCGTCGGTCATGAGATGGTGCTTGTGAGAACCGCTGTCCCGCAGCGTATCGAGCACATCGGCCTGTCCGGAGTCTACGAGCGCCTGCGCGGACACCGGCATCCCGCCGTTGGCGGCGATGACGGCGAAGTTGCAGGCCAGACCGATCAGCACCAGCGGCAATCCTGGGAGATGCAGGTTGCCGATCGCGAAGGTCAGCAGCATCGAATACGAGATCGCCAGCACCGTGGTCCGCACGACGAGGTCCGTCCCACCCGAGCCATCGGGGAGCGGGCCGAACTGGATGGCGAGCCCCACCACTGCAAGCGTCCACCAGCGCAGGCGGAGGCCCTGGAACCGCCAGAGGCGTCCGCCGAAGACGTAGCCGAGTCCGACGGCCAGGGCGATGACGCTGAGGAAGAGGAGCATCCGAACCTCGGGATGGAAGGCGGCGAGATTGTCCCGCGCGTAGATGGCGGTGTCCAGCGATCGGGCGCCCCACTAGCATCCGATCATGGCGCGGATGGTCCCGTTCCCGATGCTTCCCACCGCGAGCTCGGCGGAGCGGCGTCTGTACGAGGGCTTCCTCGAGCAGCTCGGGGACGAGTACGTGATCTACCACTCCGTGGACTGGGTGCTGGCCGGCCGCGGCGGCCCCGAGCAGGGAGAGGCGGACTTCGTGATCGCGCATCCGGAGCTCGGGGTCCTGCTCCTGGAGGTCAAGGGGGGTGGGATCTCCTACGATCCGACGACCCGACGCTGGACGCAGACGGGACGCTCGGGCGGGCACGCCCTGGAAGAGGACCCGTTCCACCAAGCGAAGGACGGGATGCACTCGCTCGTTCGGATCCTGGAGGCACAGCCCGGATGGGGCCGCTGGCGGCCGAGCTACGGCTACGGAGTCGGCTTCCCGGACGGCCGATACGATGCGGCGGCGCACCCCGGGGCACCACCCGGCATCGCGATCGATCGCGACGATCTCGCTCACCTTGCCGACCGAGTCGCACAGGTCATGCGGTACTGGTTCCGTGCCAGCCGTAGGTTCGGTGCCGAGGGGATGGATGCCCTGGCGATGGCGCTCGGGTTCCGCGTCGAGATCCGGGTGCCCCTGAAGCTCCGGTTCGACGAAGAGGACAAGAAGATCGTCGAGCTCACGCAGGATCAGGCGTGGATCCTCGCGTTCCTCACGCATCGACGGCGCGCGGCCATCACGGGACCCGCCGGCTGCGGCAAGACGATGCTCGCCCTGCAGATCGCCGAGCGCCTGGCGACGTCCGGCAAGCGGACGCTCCTCACCTGCTTCAACAGGCGACTCGCCGAGCATCTGGGCGCATCCGCCGAGGGGACAGCGTCACTGGACGTCGACCATTTCCACCGGCTCTGTGTGCGCACGGCGCAGGAGGCGGGGGTCACGTTGCCCGAGCCGTCCGAGGAGCCGGGTTCCCGGTACTACGAGCACGAGCTCCCCGAGGCGCTCGCCGAAGCCGCTTCACGGCTCGGCCCACGGTACGACGCGATCGTCGTCGACGAGGGGCAGGACTTCCGCGAGTGGTGGTGGCCGGCGCTCCTGTCCCTGCATCGCGAGCCGGACGAGGGGACCCTGTTCGTGTTCGCCGACGACAGCCAGAACCTCTACGGGGGGAGCCTCCCGATCCCCGAGGAGGCACGCCTCGGCCCGATCGCCCACAACCTGCGGAACAGCAGGCCGATCGGCGAGTTCGTCTCGATCTTCTACTCCGGTGCGGAGGCGCCGATCTCCAAGGGTCCGGACGGGGATCCGGTGGAGATCCTCGGGTACCGGGACGACGAGGATCTCGCGCACCTGCTCGCCGTCGTGCTCCGCAACCTGGTGGAAGAGGAGGGCGTTCCGCTCGAGGACATCGCCCTCCTCACGCCCTCGGGTCGCGTGAAGAGCCGCCTCCGCGCACGCGGTCGCGTGAACGGGTTCCGGCTGTCCGAGTCGGTGGAGCCCGGGACGCTGCTCGCGACGAGCGTGCACGCCTTCAAGGGGCTCGAACGACCCGTGGTGATCCTGGCCGAGCTCGGTGACAAGCACCAGGAGGACCTCCACCAGTACCTCTACGTTGGCGGCTCGCGTGCCCGGAACCTCCTGGTGGTCCTCGCGACGGAGCCGGTGGCTCGCGAGCTCCGGCGGATGGTTGGTCTGACCCAGGCGTAGCCGGCCCCTCCGGGCCGGCCGCACGGGTTCATCCGGCCGGGGATCCGTGCGGCGCTGTTACGGTGCCACGATGGCGCTCGGCGAGGACCCCGGCTACTTCGGTCCCGACTCGGTCTCCTGGCAGGTCCACCGGGAGGTCACCGTCCTGTTCGGCGGCGCGCGGGCGATCCTCATGCAGGCCGCGCACCCGCTGATCATCTCGGGCGCGCGCGAGACTGGCTTCTACGAGCGGAACCCCTGGAAGCGGCTCCAGCGAACGCTGATCCTGACCTACACGATCACCTTCGGCACCAAGGCCGAAGCGCATGCGGCGGCCGAACGCATCAACGAGGTCCACGCGCGGATCAAGGGCGTCGACCCGGTCACCGGCCGGCCCTACGACGCGCTCGATCCCGAGTTGCTCCTGTACGTGCACGCGTGTCTGGTGGATAGCGCCTTGTTGTTCGAGGAGCTGACGGTCGGGGGTCTCGACGGACCGGGCCGGGAGCGTTTCCACGAGGAGCAGATGCTCGTGGCCGAGATGGTCCGGGTCCCTCGGAGCCTGATACCTCCCACCGTTCCCGAGCTCCGGGCCTACCTCCAGGGGGTGTTCGGCTCCGGGATCCTGCGCGTGGACGACGCGGCGCGCTCGGTGGCCGCCCTGTTCCGTGATCCGCCTGCGGATGCGGAGTGGCGTCCGGTCCTGAAGGGCGTGTCCCGGCTCGCGTTCGGCACCCTTCCGCCTGAGTTGCGCGAGCTCTACGAGGTCCGATCGGGCATCGGTCAGCGAGCGATGGCGCGGATGGTGTTCGCCGCGACCCGCGTGCTGCGACCGGCGCTGCCGCCTCGGTTCCGGTTCATCGCGCCGTACCAAAAGTGGCGTCGCGCCCGCCGGGGGCTCGCCGCCAGCCTGGTGGGCGAGGCACGCCGCCGTGTCGGGATCCGGTCCGATCGGCCCAGGGGTCGGCACGGATAGACTGCCGCGCGTGCTCGACGTCAAGGGCATCCTGCTGGACATCGATGGCGTCCTCACCGTCTCGTGGCGGCCGCTGCCCGGAGCGATCGACACGATCGCCGCACTGCGTGACCTCGGTCTCGCGTTCCGCCTGATCACCAACACGACGACGCACACGCGCGCTGACCTGACGACGACGTTGGGCGAGGCCGGGATCGTCGTCGAGCCGGAGGAGATCGTGACCGCGGTGGTGGCGACCGCCGCCTACCTCCGGACCCACCACCCGGACGCCCGGGTGTTCGTCCTCTCGGACGGCGACGCCCGGCCTGATCTGGCCGGGATCGAGCTCGTGCCGGAGGGAGCCGACGTCGTCGTGCTCGGCGGGGCGTACGACGGCTTCACCTACGAGAACCTGAACCGCGTCTTCCGGATGCTGATGGACGGGGCGGTGCTCGTCGGGATGCATCGGAACCTGTACTGGCGCACCTCCGAGGGCTGGCAGCTCGACGGGGGTGCGTACGTGGCAGGGCTCGAAGAGGCGACCGGGCGCGCCGCGACGATCTGCGGCAAGCCAGCAGCCGCGTACTTCGATGCCGCGCTGGGGGCGATCGGGGTCCCGGCCGGGCGCGCCGCGATGGTCGGGGACGACCTCCTGAACGACGTCCTGGGGGCCCAGGCCGCGGGACTGACCGGTGTGCTCGTGCGCACCGGGAAGTTCCGCCCGGAGGATCTCGACCGGTCCGCGGGCGTCCCCGACCACGTGATCGATTCGATCGGCGACCTCCCCCGACTGCTCCCCTCGGCGTAGGCTCGATCCGTGGTGGTGGGACGGCTCCGCGCGGGGCGCGGGACCAACCTGGCGCTCCTCGTGCTGGTCTCGGTGGCGCTGCTGACCGGTGCGCTCGCGTTCGCGATCGGCACCGGCTGGGCGTGGTGGGCGCTCGTGACCCACGGCGCCGCCGGAGTCGGGATCGTGCTCCTCGCGCCATGGAAGTCGGTCATCTCGGTCCGCGGCCTGCGTCGGGCCCGGCGGGGCCGGGGCCTCTCGATCGCGCTGGCGGTCCTGATCGTGACCACGGTGGTGAGCGGGCTGGCCCATGCCGCCGGGCTCTGGACCGGAACGGCGGCGATGCAGGTCCACGTGGGCGCCGCCCTCCTCTCCCTCCCGCTGGTCGTCTCGCACGCCCTCGTCCGGCCGGTGCGTCCGCGACGTACCGACGCCTCGCGGCGCGCCCTGCTCCGCGCCGGGGTGCTGGCCGGCGGGTCCGTGGCCGCGTTCGGTGCCATCGAGGGCGCGATCCGCGTCGCCGGACTGCCCGGCGGCGATCGCCGGTTCACCGGCTCGTTCGAGCGCGGGTCGTTCGACCCCGACCGGATGCCCGTCACGCAGTGGCTCGACGACGACGTCCCATCGGTCGACCCCGACGGCTGGAAGCTCCTCCTTCGTACCCCCGCCGGCGAGCGGGTCCTGGCCTTCGAAGAGCTGGCCGGCTGGGACGACCGTGTCCGGGCGGTCCTCGACTGCACCGGGGGGTGGTTCGCGGAGCAGGACTGGCGGGGGGTGCGGCTGGGTCGCCTGCTGGGGGACGCGAGGGGATCGCGGAGCGTGCTCGTGCGCTCGGTCACCGGGTACGCGCGGCGACTCCCGGTGGCCGATGCGGCCAACGCGCTGCTCGCCACGCGGGTGGGTGGCGAACCGCTCACGCGCGGACACGGGTTCCCACTCCGATTGGTCGTCCCCGGTCGGCGGGGGTTCTGGTGGGTGAAGTGGATCGAGCGTGTGGAGGTGAGCTCGACCCCGTGGTGGTGGCAGCCGCCGTTCCCGCTCACGTGAGGGTGACCGCGCGCCTTCCGAGCCCCGCGGCGTAGGCTCGTGAGGCGATGGACCCCGAGCGCACCCGACACGCCCGGCGCCTGTTCGCCGGTATCGCGCCCGAGTACGAGCGGATGGGTGTGGTCCTCTCGCTGGGGCGGGATCCGCGTTGGCGCCGGTTCCTCGTCTCCCGGGTCCACGCGATCCCCGGCTCGTGGGCGCTCGACGTGGCGACCGGGACCGGTCTGGTGGCGCGCGAGCTCGCGCACCGCAACCTCCGGGTCGTGGGGATCGATCAGAGCCGCGCGATGCTCACACGTGCGGCGCGTGCGACGCGCCACCTCGGCGCCGGCGACCGGATACGGTTCGCGCTGGGCCAGGCGCAAGCGCTCCCGTTCGCCGACGAGGCGTTCGATGCGGTCACCTTCACGTACCTGCTCCGGTACGTGGACGACCCCGCGACGACGCTGGTCGAGCTCGCCCGCGTGCTCCGGCCGGGGGGCGTGATGGCCGGCCTGGAGTTCCACGCACCGACGGACCCGTGGCTGCATGCCGGATGGCTCGCCTACACGCGAACCCTCCTTCCGGCTGTCGGCTGGCTCCGCTCCGATGCGTGGTACCGGACCGGCCGCTTCCTGGGGCCGAGCATCAGCGCCTTCTGCCGGCGGTACCCGTTGCCGGTCCAGGTCCGGATGTGGCAGGAGGCCGGGATCCGACGGGTGCGCACGAAGTTCATGACCATGGGTGCCGCCGTGGTGACGTGGGGGGTCAAGGCGAACCCCCTCACCGAGGACGAGGCGCGTGGGTGAGAGATCAGGGCGCCCGGCCTTCTATGCGCTCGCGCCGGGGGGCTGGCGCGACTATTGGACCCTCCTGCACCCTCCGTACACGGTCTGGCACCTGTCGTACGTGGCGATCGGGGCCTCGCTCGCGCCCGAGATCCACGGGGGGTGGCTCGTCGAGACGTTGCTCGCATTCCTCCTCGGGATCGGGTTCGGCGCCCATGCGCTCGACGAGCTGAACGGCCGGCCGCTGGGAACGAGGATCCCCGACCGGGTGCTGTGGGCGCTCGCGACGGTAGCCCTGGCGGGCGCGGTCGCCCTCGGCATCCACGCAGCCCTGTCGGTCACCCCCTGGCTGTGGGCGTTCATCGCGATCGGTGGGTTCCTGGTCTTCGCCTACAACCTGGAGCTGTTCGGGGGCTCGTTCCACTCGGATGCGTGGTTCGCGGCGGCGTGGGGAGGGTTCCCCGTGCTCGCGGCCTACGTCGTCCAGACGGCGACGATCACGCCCGGCGCGGTGGTCGCGGCGGCGGCGTGCACGGCCATCTCGGCGGCCCAGCGGCGCCTCTCGACACCGGTCAGGCGGCTCCGGCGGCAGGTGCGGGAGGTCCGAGGGGAGCTCCGGCTCGAGGATGGGGACGTCGAGCGCCTGGATGCGGACTGGGTACGCGAGGCACCCGAGGGCGCCCTGCGGTGGCTCTCCCTGGCGATGCCGCTGCTCGCGGCGTCCCTGTTGATCGCCCGGCTGGCCTGAGCGGGTTCCGCGGCGCCGTATCGCGGCAACCTGGGTATGGTGGCTTGCGTGACCACGCCGACCACGCTGGGTGAGCTCCGCGCCACCGGGTACCCGGACCGGAGCGTCAAGGAGGAGCTCCGGGCCAACCTGCTGGCCAGGCTGGCGTCCGGTGCACCCATCTTCGACGGGATCGTGGGCTTCGACGATTCCGTGCTCCCCACGCTCGAGCGGGGCATGCTGGCGGGCCACGACCTGATCCTGCTGGGTGAGCGGGGGCAGGCGAAGACCCGGCTGATCCGTCGCATGGTGGACCTGCTGGACGAGGAGGCTCCCGCGATGGACGGATGCGACGTCAACGACCATCCGTACCGCCCGATCTGCGCGCGGTGCCGAGCCCTTCTGGCGGAGGAGGGCGAGCGGGCCCGGATCCGCTGGATCGGGCGGGAGGATCGCTACGCGGAGAAGCTCGCGACCCCCGACACGAGCGTCGCGGATCTGATCGGCGACGTGGACCCGATCCGGGTGGCCGAAGGGCGGTACCTGGCGGACGAGCTCACGATCCACTACGGGCTCATCCCCCGCACCAACCGTGGGATCGTGGCGATCAACGAGCTTCCCGATCTGCCCGAGCGGATCCAGGTCGGGCTGTTCAACATCCTGGAGGAGCGCGACGTCCAGATACGTGGGTACCGGATCCGCCTCCCGCTCGACCTGCTCCTGGTGGCCACGGCGAACCCCGACGACTACACCCATCGAGGTCGGATCGTCTCGCCGCTCAAGGACCGGTTCGGGACGCAGATCCGGACGCACTACCCGGAGACGCTCGACGACGAGATCCGGATCATGGATCGGGAGGCGCGTCCCCCGGCCGGTGGGATCCCCCTGCGCGTCCCGCGGTACCTGTGGGAGGTCCTCGCCGCTCTCACCGCTGAGCTCCGCCGATCTCCCCACGTGAACCACCGGAGCGGCGTCTCGGTGCGGTACTCGATCGGGAACCTGGAAACACTGGCCGCCGCGGCCGTTCGGAGGGCCGCCCGCACCGGCGAACCCGAGGCGGTCCCGCGGGTTTGCGATCTCCACGGCGTGCTGGAGGGAAGCCTCGGCCGGATCGAATTCGACACGATCGACGAGGGACGCGAGGAGGAGATCCTGCTCCGGGCGCTGAAGACCGCCGAGATCGAGGTCTTCCGGCGGCGCCTGTCGGGGTTCGACTTCCAGCCCATCCTGTCGAAGTTCGCCCAGGGCTTCACCGCGGAGACCTCCGACCTCACCCCCGCCTCGGAGCTGCTGTCGCAGTTCGGAGCGCTCCCGGGGCTCTCGAAGCTGCTCGATCGGCTGGGCGTCGAGGAGGAGAGCCCGGGCGTGGCGGCCTCGGCCGTGGAGTTCGCGCTCGAGGGCCTCCACCTGTCGCGCAGGTTGAACAAGGATCGGGACGACCGGGCCGGCGCGTTCCGCTACCACGGCGGCGAGTCGTAGGCGGCTGGTCGCCGGACGGCGCGTAGACTCGCGGCCGGTGTCCGAGCTCCATCGCTACCTGGGTTACGCGGTCGTCGGGATCTTCTCGATCGGGTGGATGTTCGGCCTCGTGCTCTGGGTCGCCCGTCGGGACGCTGGCGATCTGTTCTGGCGATGGCTCGTGACCGCCCAGCTGGTCGCGATCGTCCAAGCGCTGGTGGGGACCGGGCTGCTCGTGATGGGGAGACGGCCGCTCACCTGGCTCCACGTGGTGTACGGGCTCGGCCCGATCGCGATCTTCGCCGTCGGGCATCTGCTGGCCCGGGAGGAGGCGTTCCGCCGGCGCCCGTGGATCCCCTTCGCCCTCGCGTCGTTCATCAGCTTCGGGCTCACGCTCCGCGCGCTGACGACCGGCCTGGGTGTCGGCTAGCGTTCACCACTCGAGGGCGTAGGCTGGCTGGATGCGGATCCGGTACTCGCGCTGGGACGACACGCAGGATCCCTTCGGTGAGGACATCCCTCCCGCCGACCTGCTCGAGGAGCTGTCGGAGGACCTGCTCTCGGGAGCCGGGGCCCAGGGTGCCGTCTCGCGTCTGCTGCGCCGCGGGCTGCGCGGCCGGGTCGGCGGCCTCGATGCCCTGCGGTCGCGGCTCCGTGAGCACCGGGCCCGCGAGCAGGCAGCGCTGGACCTCCAGGGTCCGCTGGAGGAGATCCGCGAGCGGCTCGACGCGGTGATCGAGCGCGAGCGATCGACCCTGTCGTTCCGGGCCGAGGACGACGCTCGGATGCGCGAGGCGTTCCTGGACGCGCTGCCGCCCGACGTCCCGGGGAAGATCCGGGAGCTCACCGGCTACCATTTCGTGGATCCCGAGGCCCAGCGCGGCTTCGACGAGCTCCTGGAGCATCTGCGGGAGCAGGTGATGGGCGCGTACTTCCGGGGGGTGGCCGAAGGGCTGCGGAACCTCTCCCCACAGGAGATGGCGCGGTTCCGGGACATGCTCGCGGAGCTGAACGAGATGATCGAACGGCGCGAGCGCGGGGAGCCTTACGACTTCGACGGCTTCATGCGGCGGTACGGCGACCTGTTCCCGGGAAACCCCGGGACGCTCGACGAGCTGCTCGAACAGATCGCCCACCGGATGGCGGCGATGTCGCGGCTGCTGGCCTCGATGTCGCCCGAGCAGCGGGCCGAGCTCCAGGTCCTGGCCGAGCAGGTGATGCAGGACCTGGACCTGGCCTTCGAGGTCGACCGCCTGGGCGCGAACCTGTCCTCGATGTTCCCGGAGCTGCCCTGGGGCGAGCCCACGCTCGCCGGGGGCGAGGAGGCCATGCCGCTCTCGGCCACGGTCGACGCGATGGAGCGGCTCCACGACTACGAGGAGCTCGACCGGTCCCTGCGCGGTGACTACGCGGGGGCCTCGATCGATGACGTGGACGAGGAGGCCCTCCGGCGGACGTTGGGCGAGGACGCCGTGCGGGATCTCCGGCGCCTCAAGCAGATCGAGCGGGCGCTGGAGGAGGCAGGGCTCCTCACGCGCCGTGACGGCCGCCTCGAGGTGACGCCGAAGGGCGCGCGCAAGCTCGGCGAACGCGCCCTGGTGCGCGTCTTCGAACGCCTCCGTCGCGACCGGGAGGGGACGCACGAGGCTCGCGACCCGGGTGGGGCGGCCGAGCCGACCGGCGCGACGCGCCCGTGGCGGTTCGGCGACGCTGGGCAGATCGCCGTCCAGCGCTCGATCTACAATGCCGTCGTCCGGCAGGGGGGTGAGGGGTGGACGCCGGACGCGCGGCCATTGGCGCTGCGACCGGACGACCTCGAGCTCGTAGAGGCCGAGCAACGCACGGAGACCGCCACGGCGCTGCTATTGGACCTATCGTTCTCGATGCCCTTGCGGGGACACTTCGTCCATGCCAAGCGGATGGCGCTCGCGCTGCATGCGCTGATCGAGGGTCGGTACCCCCACGACACGCTGTACCTGATCGGGTTCAGCGACTACGCGCGGCAGATGCAGCCGAAGGATCTGACCGCAGCCGGCTGGGAGCGCGTGTACGGAACGAACATGCAACACGCGTTCGACCTGGCCGGACGTGTCCTGGCCCAGCATCCCCGCGCGGTCCGGCAGGTCATCATGGTCACGGACGGCGAGCCCACCGCCCATCTCGAGGGGGAGGAGGCCTTCTTCAGCTGGCCCCCCGTTCCCAAGACGATCCGCCTGACCCTGGCGGAAGCGGCCCGCCTGTCGAGGACTGGTGTGACCCTGAACGTGTTCATGCTCGAAGACTCGCCCGGGCTCATCCGGTTCATGGAACGGCTGGCCGAGCTCACCTCCGGACGCATCTTCCTGATGGACGATCGCGAGCTCGGTGCGTTCGTGGTCCGCGACTACGTGGCCCGCCGATCGCGCTGAGCGCTCAGCTCGCGCGATCCCACCACAGGGCCACCACGGTCTGGCTGAGGGGTCCCGCCGACCACAGGCCGTCCCGTTCGGCCAATCGCTGGCCCAGCGCCTCGGCGAGCTCGTCGTCGCGGTCCGCGGTAAGACACAGACGGCGGCGGACCAGGGCGATGGCGTCCTGCCGTCGTTCGAACCCGCTCGAGCGCGGCGTCCGGGTCTGGTCCTCCCGGCTGACCACCAGGTCGAGCTCCCGGAGGGCCGCGAGCGCATCGTCGGCGGTCGGGCGGTCGGGGCGCTCCAGCCCGTGGAACCGACGCCACAGATCGCTCATCCAGGCCAGAGGGTGACGGTCGGTGATCTCGATCACCACGCGGTGGCGGGCGCGATCGTTCAGGGCGAGCGCGAAGGGCTCGAGGTCCTGGACGTTGAAGAGGACGTGGCTGCACACCACCACGTCGGCCGGTGCGGCCCGCTCCGCCACGTCTGGCCAGCGACCCAAGATCGTCTGCGCCGATACCCCCGCCTTTGCGGCGGCCGTCCGGAACACCTCCAGGAGCTCCTCGGAGGTGTCGACCCCGACGATGCGGTCGGCGTTCGGCGCGAGGGGGAGCGAGGCGGCGCCGCCTCCGACGCCGACGTCGAGCACCGAGCCGTTCCGGGGGAGCGCCTCGCGCGCCCGGCGGACCGACGGGGAGGGGCCGAGCTCCGCGGCGCGTGCGGCCCGCCGCCGCATCATCTCCACCGGGAGCCCCCACGGGGACTCGGGGGCGCTGGCCAGGATATCGTCCGGGACGCCCCATCCCCGGAGGGCCATCCCCCACTCGTGCAGGGCGCTCACGGTCCCACCTCGAGCTCGCGCAGAACCTGCTCGGTGTGCTCGCCGAGGCGCGGCGGTGGCATCCGCACAGCGGGCACTCCCCCCGCCAGCCGGATCGGCGACCCGACCAGGCGAAGGAGGCCGCGCACCGGGTCATCGACGTCTTCCACCGTGGCGGCGCCCTCTTCGGAGGCGAAGACCTCGTCCAGGGTTCGCACCGGGGCGCTCGGCACGCCCGCCGCGTCGAGCTCCGCCAACCAGTGAGCGGCGGGTCGTTCGGCGAAGAGCTCCTGGAGGAGACGGATCAGGGTCTCCCGGTTCCGCACCCGTTCCTGGTTCGTCGCGAAGCGCTCGTCGCTCGCCAGCTCCGGCCGCCGGAGGATCCGGCAGGTTCGAGCGAAGAGCCGGTCATTGCCGGCCGCGAGGATGAACGGGCGGTCGGCCGCGTCGAAGAGCTGGTACGGCACGATGTTCGGGTGCTGGTTCCCCATGGGCCCGGGCACGAGCCCACCGAGGAGGTGGTTCGCGGCCTGGTTCACGAGCGCGGCCACGCTCGCATCGAACAGGGACACGGAGACGTGGATCCCGCGTCCGGTGACGGCGCGCCCGAGCAGCGCCGCCTGGATCGCGTTCGCCCCGTACAGCCCGCAGATGACATCCAGCAGCGCCACGCCCACCTTGGTGGGCTCGCCACCTGGGTGCCCGGTGATGCTCATCAGCCCGGACATCGCCTGGACGATGATGTCGTAGCCGGGACGGGAGGCCGTCCCCTGGCCGAATGCGGTCAGCGAGCAGTAGACGAGATCCGGGCGCTCCGCGGCGAGCGTCGGGTGGTCGAGCCCGAAGCGAGCCATCAGGCCGGGGCGGAAGTTCTCCACGACGACATCGGCCGACAGGGCCAGGCGTCGGGCCGCCGAACGACCCTCGGGCTCGGCCAGGTCTAGCACGACCGAACGCTTGTTGCGGTTCAGGGACAGGAAATAGGCGGCGTCGTCACCGACGAAGGGCGGTCCCCAGGTCCGGGTGTCGTCCCCGGTTCCCGGGCGCTCGACCTTGATCACGTCCGCGCCCAGATCGGCGAGGAGCATCGTGGTCAGAGGTCCGGCCAGGACCCGGGAGAAGTCCGCGACGCGGACCCCCGCGAGGGGGAGCGACCCGGCCTCGGTCGGTTCCGAGCCGGGCGGGCGGTGGGGCACTGGTTGGTCTCCTCGGGAGGCCGCGTACAGAGTGGCGCCGCCGGAACCCGAGGGTCCCAGCGGCGCCAAATGATTTCTACACCCCCGGGCTCCCGGCGTCAAATCGAGACTCCGATCCCGTCACGTTCCCGCGAACCCCTGCGCCCGAGTGGCGCGAAGCCTCCGGATACCGCACGATTACCGGGTGAACAAGGAGAGCCTGGACCGGGCGAACGCGTTCCTGGCGGCCGTGGCGGCTCGGGTCGCCCCTGGGGATGTCCTGGAGACGTCGCCGGCGGAGCTCGGCCGGGAGATCGGCGTCGAGGAGCCTCTGGCCGCGGCCCGCGCCATCCGGGCCCTCCTGGCGCGCCGCCGGCTCGAGGTCGCGGACGGGCGCTACCGACTCGTCGACGCCCGACCGATCGAGCCGGGGGAGCGCGAGCAGGTGCCCCGGCAACCCCGGAGGAAGACGCGCGCGGCCGCTCGGGCGAAGGAGCGTTCGACCGATCGTCCCACCTACTCGGAGGTGGGTCGTGAGGCGATCGACCGCCTGGTCGATCTGGGGCGCGAGGTGGGGACCCTTCGCGGGGCGCTCCGCACCGCCCGGGAGGAGGCGCGCGGGGCACGGGAGGCTCGGACGGAGGCCGAGCACCGCGCCGATCTGCTGGCCGGGAGGGTAAAGGAGCTCGAGGCCCGGGCGGAGATGGCCGAGAGCAACCTGCGAACGCTGCTCGCCGCTGCCAAGGGAGCCGGTCGCGACGTCCCGGTCGGCGACAACGAGATGGAGGCGATCCTGGGCGTCCTCAAGGGCGCCCCGAACGATCTTCCGCCGGCCTGACCGCCGGAGCTCGGGGAAGGCGCGAGGGGGTCGAGGGTCTAGGCGCTCGTCGTCGGTCGGTCGCCAGGGCGTACGCGCGCCGCCGCGAGGTGACAGGCCGCCAGACGTCCGGGCGTGAGCTCCTCGAGGCCCAGGTCCTCCATCCGGCAGCGATCCTCCACCCCCGCTGCTCGAGCGCCACCCCCGGCCACCTCCGGGCACCGGGGGTGGAAGCGGCATCCGGGCGGGATCTTCGCCGGGTCGGGGGGCTCGCCCTGGAGCACCGGTCGGCTCAGCCCTCCCGGTTCGGGGACCACGTCGAGCAGCGCCTTCGTGTAGGGATGCAGCGGTCGCAGGAGCACGTCCTCGGTAGGGCCGATCTCCACGATCCGTCCCAGGTACATCACCGCCACGCGGTCGGCCACGGTCCACGCCAGACCGAGGTCGTGGGTGACGATCAGGATGCTGATCCGCAGCTCGTCGCGGAGCTGCAACATCAGCCGGAGGATCTCGCCGCGGACCGAGGCGTCGAGGTTGGAGACGGGCTCGTCGGCCACGATGATCTCCGGATCGAGCACCAGGGCCCCCGCGATCACGACGCGCTGGCGCTGGCCGCCGGAGAGCTCGTGCGGGTACAGGAGGAAGAACCGTTCGGGCGGGCGCATCCCTGCTCGGGAGAGGGCGCGGGAAACCAGCTCCTCCTCGCTCTCGCCGTTCGGCCCTCGGGCGATCCGGTGGATCCGCAGGCCCTCGGCGACGATCTCGTAGATGGTCTGCCGGGGGTTCAGCGAACCCATCGGGTCCTGGAACACCATCTGGACGCGCCGGCGGTACGCGCGGAGGTTGCGAGCCAGGAGGCTCCCCTCGAACAGGATCTCGCCCCGGTCCGGTCGGACCAGCCCCATGATGGCCCGGGCCACGGTCGTTTTCCCGCACCCGGATTCGCCGGCCAGCGCCAGGACCTCGCCCCGGTGCAGCCGGAGGTCCACGCCGTCGACCGCGCGGGCATCGGCTCCCTTCCGCCCCATGAGGCCACCGACCAGCCCGACCCGTCCGGCGAACGTCACGCCCAGGTCCCGGAGCTCGAGCACCGGGGGCTCGCCGTAGGCGACGTTCGACGTCGGTCGGTCGGCGCTCACGTGGCGCCCGCCTGCGTGCCGGTCATCGCTCCCTCGACGAGCAGACACGCGGCTCGACGGTCGTCCCCCGCGGGGAAGAGCTCGGGGTCGGTGGCCGGACACGGTTCGAACGCGACGGGGCACCGCGGGTGGAATGGACAGCCGGACGGGACATCCTGCGGGTCGGGTGGGTCGCCGCCCAGACCGGACGGGCGGTGTCGGAACCGCTCGTCGCCGATGTCGGGGAATGCCGCGGCCAGCGCCGTGGTGTACGGGTGCTTCGGGTGGAAGAACACCTGCTGGGTGGGGCCCTCCTCGACGACCTTCCCCGCGTACATGATCGCCAGCCGGTCGGAGACCTCCACCAGGACGGAGAGATCGTGCGTGATGAAGAGCATCGCGAGACCGAACTCCCGCTGGAGCTCCTTGAGCAGCGCGAGAACCTGGGCCTCGACCATCACGTCCAGGGCCGTCGTGGGCTCGTCGGCGATCACCAGGCTGGGGCTGCACGCGAGGGCCATCGCGATCATCACGCGCTGCTTCTGTCCGCCGGAGAGCTCGTGGGGGTAGTCGTCGATCCGACGGGCCGGGAGCCCGACCTGCTCGAAGAGCTCGGCGACCCGAGCGCGGGCGACCCGCTCGTCCGACTGCCCGTGGATCAGGATCGTCTCGGCGATCTGATGGCCGACGCGCTGGACCGGGTTCAGCGCGTGCATCGCGCCCTGGAAGATGATGGAAGCCCCTGCCCACCGGACGGCGCGGAGGCGACCCGGCTTCATCGCCAGCACGTCGTCACCCTCCAGCAGCACGGTCCCTTCGACCTTGGTCCGGGGCGGCAGGAGGCGAAGGATCGCCCCGGCGACCGTCGACTTCCCGCAGCCGGACTCCCCCGCCAGCCCGAGCACCTGGCCGCGGTCGATCTCGAGGTCGACACCCCGGACGGCCGGCACGTCCCCCCCCTGCGTGCGGTAAGTGACCCCGAGGTCCCGGACGGACAGGACGCTCATCGCTGCCGCAGCCTCGGATTGAGGATCTCGTCCAGCGCGAACCCACACATCGTGAAGGCCAGCACCACCAGCACGATCGCCACCCCGGGCGGGAGCAGCCACCACCAGTTCCCCGCGGTGGCCGCGCCCGCAGCGAACGCGAACTCCAGGATCGTGCCCCACGAGATGCTGAGGGGATCGCCCAGTCCCAGGAACGACAGCGTCGTCTCGGACAGGATCGCGATCGCCACGGTCAGGATCGTGTTGGCGAAGATCAACGGGCCCACGTTCGGCAGGATGTGGCGGGTCACCAAGTGCCAGCCGCCCGAGCCGAGCGCCCGGGCGCGTTCCACGTAGGGTCGCTCCTTCACCGACAGGGTCTGGGCCCGGACGATCCGCGCCGTGCTGGGCCACGAGGTGATGCCGATCACCATGATGATGATGAACAGCGATCGGCCCAGCAGCGATGCCAGCACGATCGCGAGCGGCAGGAATGGGATCACTAGGAACCAGTCGGTCAGGCGCATCAGCACGGCCTCCCCCCAGCGACCGTAGTAGCCGGCGACGATCCCGATCAGCGACCCGATCACCATCGAGATCAGGGTGGCGAACAGCCCGACCATCAGCGAGATGCGCGATCCCCAGATCGTGAGCGTCAGGACCGACCGACCGAGGTTGTCGGTCCCGAACGGGAACTCCCAACTCGGCGGGGAGAACGGTCGTCCGGTGCAGGGACAGGTCGGGTCCAGGCCCTCGCTGCTTGCGAGCAGCGGGGCGAACAAGGCGATCAGCACGAAGACGAGCAGGATGATCAGCCCGGCCATCCCCATCGGATTCTTCCGATAGGTCCTGGCCACCCGGACAAGCCCTCGCCGGCGGCGGGCCCAGGCGATCCGCCGAGGCGTCGTGGGCGGTGGTGGCGGCGGCTCCTCGCCGGTCAGGGTGGGGGCGGTCACCGGCTCGATCGGCGGGGTCTTCATCAGGCGGCCCTCACGCGGGGGTCCAGGTACGCGTACAGGAGATCCGCCACGAGGTTCGCGACGATCACCGCCGAGGAGAAGAGTAGGAACAGGCCCTGGAGGAGCGAGTAGTCCTTCGAGTCGATCGCCTGGACCGTGAGCCATCCCAGCCCCGGCCACGAGAACACGTACTCGATGGTGATGGCGCCGGAGAAGACGAAGCCCAGGGACAGGATCGTGAGCGTCATCGTCGGAAGGAGCGCGTTCGGCACCGCGTGCCGCCACAGGACCTGCTTCTCACGGACGCCCTTGGCCCGTGCGGTCGTGATGAAGTCGTCACCCAGGATGTCGAGGAGGGAGTTCCGCATGATGATCGCGTACTCGCCGAGGTAGGCGATCGTCAGCACGGAGAACGGGAGCACCATGTGGTTGAGGACGTCAACCCAGTGGGCGAGCCCGCTGAACCCGGCGGCCGGCGTCTCGTATCCGCCCGTGGGGAAGATCGCGGGGAACATGCCGACCCCACCGGCGAAGGCCATCAGCACGAGGATCCCGAACCAGAACTCGGGCATCGAGTAGGCGACGAGCGTGAATCCCAGGGAGCTCACGTCGAACGCGCTCCCACGTTTCCATCCGCCGTAGATCCCGATGATGAGGCCGATCACCGCCGAGGCGATCGTCGAGGTCCCGACCAGCAGCAGGGTGGGCCAGATCTTCTCCCCGATCACCTCGGTTACCCGGCGGCCCTGGGCGAAGAACGACTCGCCGAAGTCCAGCACGAGGGTCTTCTGCACGTAGGTGACGAACTGCCGCGGGATCGGGTCATCCAGACCGTATTCCTCCCGGATCGCCTCGAGGTTGTCCGGGTTGAACGCGGCGGTTCCACGCAGCAACAGGGCGGCCGGGTCGCCCGGCATTACCCGGAACAGGAAGAAGTTGAAGAACAGGACGAAGACCAGGGTCAGCAGCGCCTGCGCGATCTTGCCGATCAGGTATCCGCGCATCCTGACCCCGGTCCCGCGCTCACCGCTCGGTAGTCCCTACGCCTCCTCGTCCGCGGGACGCCGACGCCGGATCAGCCACACGAGCGCCACCAGCAGCACGATGCCGGCCGCGATGCCGATCCAGACGCCGGCCGAGATGCCCCGGGTCTCCGGACCGGTCGGAGGCGCGGCCTCGCCACCGCCGCCGCCCTCGCCGCCGCCCTCGCCGGGAACCACGGTGCCGACCGGACGGATGGTCAGGATCGCGTCCCTGCTGTAGCCCGCGAGCAGGTCGCCCTCGGGCTGCGGCTGGGCGACGTAGCCCTCGAACGTGTCGGTCCGGTACGCCTGCATCACGGGCTCGAAGAACATCACCGCATAGGCCGAGTCGTCGTAGAAGATCTGCTGCATCTGCCGGACGATCTCCATCCGCCGCTCGGTG
Source organism: uncultured Actinomycetes bacterium (assembly GCA_964640085.1). Taxonomy (GTDB): domain Bacteria; phylum Actinomycetota; class UBA4738; order UBA4738; family HRBIN12; genus CAZXFA01. Next base: position 244,304 of record CAZXFA010000001.1, read on the forward strand.
TCGAGCTCGGTGAGCTGCTCGAGGTACAGACGGTCGTACTCCGGGTTGCAGTAGTAGGCGTCGTTGTTGCCGTAGCTCTTGCCATCGGGCGGTCGTTCATCGCAGATGAACCACGACAGGGCAGACGCGGGATCGGGGTCGGGGATCCAGCCCCACGAGAACAGGTCGTAGGTTCCGGCGTTGATCTCGTCGCCGAGCCGCCCGCTGCTCATCGACGTCACCTCCGTCCGGATCCCGATGTCCTCGAGCCAGGCCGAGACGAAGGGCGCGGCGTCCACCGAGGTCTGCTCGCTGGGGCGCACGAAGTATCGGAAGACCAGCGACTCGCCGCACCCAGGCATCTCGCGAACGCCATCGCCATCGCAGTCCTCGTACCCCGCCTGGTCGAGCAGGGCGTTCGCGCCCGGGATGTCCCATCCCAGACGCTCCTCCGGCGGGGGCTCCCACCGCGCGCCCGGCACGGAGACCGGCGGGATGATCGTGTCGCCGGGCTGCCCGTAGCCGAGCAGGACCTTCTCCACCAGCTCGCTGCTGTCGATCGCCATGCGGATCGCCTGCCGGACGTTCACGTCGGTGAGGGCCGGGTGCCCGTCGCCGTGCGGCACGAACGCCCCTTCGGGGTCCTGGAACGCCGAGCCCGTGTTCATCCCGATCTCGCTGAACGACGGGATCGTGCCCACCATGCTGGCGATGTTCGGCTCGTCCTTGACCGAGTTGAACACGTTGGGGGAGAGGAAGTACGCGTAGTCGATCTCGCCCGCCTTCAGGCCCTCGGCGATCGCGTCCTCGTTCCGGTACAGGCGCCAGATGATCTCGTCGACGTAGGGCTCCTCGCCTGTCCACTCGGGGTTGCGGACCATCCGGACGAACTCACCAGCCTGGTACTCCTGGATCAGGAAGGGGCCGCTGCCAACGTTCGGGACGTTCTCGAACTGCTTGGGCCGATCGAACCCGTTCCAGACGTGGGCCGGCAGGATGTACGCGTAGATGTAGGGGATGTCGCCCGCGTACAGACTCGTCGGCTGTGTGGCCTGCAAGACCACGTGCGTGTCGTCGATCGCCTCGATGCTGTCCATCAGCTTGAGGTAGCCGACCGGCAGGTAAGCGTTGTTGGTCTTGTACGTCGTCATGGTCCAGGCCATGTCCTCGGCCGTCATCGGCGTGCCGTCGGACCAGACGAGGTCGTCCCGGACCGTGTAGGTGAAGGTCATCCCGTCCTCGCTCACCTCGGTCTCGGTGATGAAGTCCGGGACGGCCTCCAGGTTCTCGACGCCGAACCCGATCGGCAGGTGATAGGTCCAGGCCATGAAGTAGTACTCCAAGGCCAGGTAGATCTTGAACGGGTTGAACGTCGTCGGTTCACCGGTCGAGCCGATCGTGAAGACGACCTTCTCGTCCTCCTCCTGAGCGCCCGCCGTCCCCGTCGTCACCCCGCCGAGCAGCAGGGTCCCGACCGCCACGACGGCGATCGCGCGCCAGATCGCTCGCATCGCGCCGCCTCCTGTTCGTGTCCCCGGGTCGTCCGGTGGCATCATTCCACGCCCGTCGCGGTTCCGGGCGAGGGCTCCAGGCCCTGCCGTCGGGACCCACGTGCGCGCATGTATAGCACGGTCCCGGTGCGAGGGATGGGTCCGGGTGCCCCGGTCCCGACGTGACCGTTGGTCACGTCGGGACCGCGTCGGTGAGCGTTCACGCGAGCGTCTCGATCGGCTCCCGTCGGACCGGCAGCGGCTTCTGCCGGAGCTCCCGTACGTAGGCCACGCACTCCCGCACCGCGGCATCCAGCAGCACCCCGCCCTTCTCGGCGGTGGCCCTCGTCGCGTCGCCGTGGACGCCGGTCAGCGAGATCGCGTTCCACCACGGCATGATCCGCAGTGGCCCGTCCGCCCAGTCCATCCACGCGTGTGGTCCTTCCGGATAGGCGTTCTCGTCGACCGCCCTATCCATGTATACGGCGTCAGGGTCCAGGAAGAGGTAGATGGAGGTCTCGAGCTCGCACGCGTGCCCCATCCCGCCGCGTTCCGAGTCCCGAACGTCCTCGATCGTGCGCTGTCCCTCCTCGCTCGTGAGGTAGAAGGCGGCCGCCGCAAGCACACCCGGCTGCTCGAGCCCGATCAGGCGGGCGGCCATGTCCAGCAGGGGGATGTTCGAACCGTGGCCGTTGAGGAACAGGATCCGCCGGAACCCGTGTCGGGCGAGCGAGGTTCCGATGTCCACGCAGTACCGGGTGAAGGTCTCCCATCCGATCGTGATCGGTCCGGGGAAGTCCATGTGATGGGGCGTGTAGCCATGGATCACCGGTGGGAGGAGTACCACGTCCTCCCGGAGTTCCTCGGCGGCCCGTCGGCAGATCTCGGTCGCGATCCTGGTGTCGGCGTCGAGCGGGAGGTGCGGGCCGTGGTCCTCGAGCGTCCCCGCTGGGATCAGGCAGACGCGGTCCTCCCGGACCGCACGGCGCACCTCGGGCCAGCTGAGACGCTCGTACAACAGCGGCGTGGTCCACGCCATCGTCGCTCACCCTCCTTCCGGTCCTCGGGGCCATCGGAGGGCCCCGATGGGCCGCACCCCGAAAGGTAGCCCTCGGCACTCCCCATCCGGTGGCTATCGTAGAGACCGATGTCCCACCATCTGCAGCCCGTTCGGGACCCCACGCCCGAGGGGTCGGACGAGGTCGGCCAGCTCCGAAGGCCGTCGTGGTGGCGATGGATCGCGATCGCCGTGGTGCTCGCGCTGGTGGTGGCCACACCCTTCGCGTACCTATTGTCCTACCTGCTGCGATAGGCGGGCCGGGGCGTCACCCGCTCGCCGGCGCGGCGCACGAGCTCGTCGAACAAGCCCTGCTGGCTCGGGTCCCGGTCGGCCGATTCCTCCGGGTGCCACTGCGCCCCGACCATCCAGCCGCCCCCGCGTTCGAGCGCCTCCACCAGGCCGTCCGGGCTCCAGCCGGTGGCGGTCAGCCCCGGGCCGGACCGTTCCACGCCCTGGTGGTGGTGCGAGGAGACAGAGACGACATCGGCGCGGCACGCCTCGGCGACCCGACCCCGGGGATCGAGCTTCACCTCGTGGACCACCCCCTCCTCTCCGCTTGGCACGCCGTGGGGGATGAACCGATCGTCCGCGGGCAGGTGCTGGATCAGCGTCCCTCCGAAGGCCACGTTGAGGACCTGCATCCCTCGGCAGATGCACAGGGTGGGCATCCGCCGGCGGTCGGCCTCGTGGAGCAGGGCGATCTCGATCTCGTCGCGGTCGGGCTCGATGCCGTAGCTCTCGGCGTGCGAGGGCCCACCGTAGGCGGAGGGGTCGACGTCACCCCCGCCGACGAGCAGCAACCCGTCGAACCGATCGAGGAGCTCGGCGGGCCCGCGGTCGTCTCGGGGCAGGATGAGGCCCGCCCGGCCGCCGGCCCGACGCACCGCGTCCACGTAGTTCTCGGGCAGGCCGTATCCGCCCACCCGCCACCACGACACCCGGCCGGGCCGAAGGTGGTAGGCGACGAGCGCGATCTCCGGCCTCATCCCCGGGCGTCCCGCACGACCTCCGCGAACCGCCGGAAGATCTCGCGCCCCCGTCGTTCCTGGTTCGCCATGTGGCGCGCGGCCTCCCTCCGGATCTCCTCGGCGGACTTGCCCCACTCCGCCTTCAATCGGCCATCGCGGTCGGCGATCTCGAGCCACCATCCCAGCTCGAGGGCATCCACCTCCAGGTGGAACTGGATCCCCCAGACGGTCTCGCTCACCCGGTAGGCCTGGACCGGGACCCGGTCGCCGGTGACGAGCAGGACGGCCCCGTCCGGGAGCTCGTAAGTGTCCTCGTGCCACTGGAGCACCATCTCTCCGTCCTCGAGGAACGACAGGAGCGGGTCGGCGGCCGCCGACGCAGTCGGTCGGATCGGCTCGAATCCCACCTCCTTCGCCGGGGCCTTCGTGACCTCGATCCCCAGCGCCCGGGCCAGGATCTGGGAGCCGAGGCAGATCCCCAGGTAGGGGACCCCGGCCTCGAGCACCCGCCGCGTATGGTCACGAACGGCGGCCAGGTGGGGGTGCTCGTGGACCTGGTCCACGTTGGCCGTCCCCCCGAACGTGACCACGCCTGCCACCTCTTCGGGCGAGGGCAGCTCGACCCCGGCCACAGCGTTCACCGTCCGGACGTCGAGCCCGGCCCAGGCGAGCGCGGAGGTGGCCACCCCGAAGCTCTCGTAGCGATCGTTCCGGATCAGCAGGACGGGCCCCACGGCACCCCAGGGTACGCGGAGACCCCGTCCCGGGGCCCGCGGTGAGCGTCGGACTATGCGGCGTGCACGCCCCGGGCCGAGCGGGACGTGGCGGACGCCCGTGGCCTGGGCCTGGGGACATCGGCTTGGCTCCGACCGTTCCGAACCCGGAGGTCCGGTCCGGCGGACCGGGGACCGGAGGAGGAGGGGAAGGTGGCCGGATGTCCGAGGCGCTGACCGGCGGCGGCCGCAGCCGCGTATTCGAACTCGAGCTCGGCCGCAGCTGCCGGGCGGTGGTGCGCGGGGAAGGCGTCTGGGTGGAGGACTCGGACGGCCGGCGGTACCTGGACGCGATGAGCGGCGGCTCGACGGCCGCCACCCTGGGCCACGGGCGGCGGGACATCGTCGCCGCGGCCCGCGCCCAGGCCGAGCGTTTGGCCTACGTGCACACCGAACGCCTCACGAACCCGCTCCAGGAGCGCCTGGCCGAGAAGTTCGTGGCCGTGGCGCCCGAGGGGCTCACCCGCGCCCGGTTCGCGACCAGTGGTTCGGACGCGAACGAGATGGCGATCCAGCTGGCCCGCGCTTACCACGTCGAGCGCGGGGAGCCGCAGCGCTGGCAGGTGATCTCGCCCGCACGAGGGATCCGATGCAACGCGTTGTGCCCGGGCCCGATCGAGACCCCGCTGCTCACGGAGCTCCTTTCCGAAGAGGCCGCGCGCCGACGTCGGTTCGTCTACATCCCGATGGGGCGCCTGGGATCCAGGCCACGAACGACGTGACGTTGATGATCGAACCGCCACCGCTCGCGAGGATCGCCGGGACCCCGAACTTGCATCCGAACGCCACGCCCGTAACGTTGATCGCGAGGGTGCGGTCCCACACGGCCGCCTCCGTCGAGTCGACCGACCCATCCTCGGGGAGCATCACGCCCGCGTTGTTGCAGAGCACGTGGAGGGCGCCGAACGCGTCGACCGCGGTCTCCACCATCGCCTTCGCATCGGCTTCCTTCGAGACGTCGGCGTGGACGTATCGGGCGCTCCGGCCCGCGCTCGCGATCTCGTCGGCGACCGAGCTGCCGGCCTCGTCCGCAACATCGGTCAGGACGACTCTGGCGCCCCTCGCCGGCGAAGAGCCTCGCCGCGACCATCCCCATGCCGCTCGCGCCCCCCGTGATCAGCGCGACCTTGCCGTCGAGCCGTCCCGTCGCGCTTTCTCCTTCGTCCGATGCGGGGCCGCAGCATACCCAACGTTCAGGGCTCGCCGGGCAGGCGAGCCAGTCGCCAGACGGCGAGGAGCCCCTCGCGGTCCCCGGGCCAGTTGCGGCGAACCGCATCCGCCCCCGCCCGACGGACGACCGAGCGGAGGACCGCGGCCACGATCACGACGTCGTCGGCGTAGCCGATCCCCGGGAGGAAGTCCGGGACCACGTCGAGCGGGAAGGCGAGGTAGGCGAACACGAGCAGGATCCGGAAACGGACGGTGCGATCGACGGCGGGATCGGACGTGATGCGTCGGAGTAGCCGGATCGAGTCCGGGAGCAGGCGCAGGGCCGAACGGGCGGTTCCTTCCGCCGGCCGATGGGTCCACAGGTACGTCACCAGCGCGAGCCAGGCGAGGAGCAGGGCGCCTGCCACGCCGATCACGATCCGCACCGCCACCTCAGCCGCCTGGCTCCGGGTATCGGGATCCGACCGTCCACGCCTATCATCTGCCCATCCGGTGGTGGAGGGAGACCATGAGCGACGCGATGAGCACCATCCTGACCGAGCGGCTGGTACTGGGGGGACGTCGCCCGGACCCGGCCGAGGGGCGGACCTACACAGCGATCGAACCCGCGACGGCCGAGCCGCTGGCGGAGTGGCGCAGGCCGGGCCCGAGGACGCCCGACGTGCGGTCGGGATCGCGCACGATGCGTTCGAGGGGGGTGCCTGGGGGAGGGCAAGCGCCCGGGAGCGGGGGCGCGTCCTACTGCGAGCGTCCGCGCTCATCCGCGAACGGCTGGAGGAGCTCGCTCGTCTGGAGGCGCGGAACGGCGGGAAGCCGATCGGGGCGGCCCGGGGCGAGATCGACATCGTGGCCAACGTCTTCGAGTACTGGGGCGGGGCCGCCAACAAGATCTTCGGGGAGACGATCCCGATCGTGCCGCCGGGACTGAACGTAACCCTGCGCGTAACCCTGCGCGAGCCGGTCGGCGTCTGCGTCCTCATCACCCCGTGGAACTTCCCCGCCGCGATCGCCAGCTGGAAGATCGGGCCCGCGCTCGCCTGCGGGAACACGGCGGTGGTCAAGCCCGCGAGCCAGACGCCGCTGACCACACTGGCGCTCGGCGACATCCTGACCGAGGCCGGCCTGCCGGAGGGAACCGTGTCCGTGCTGCCGGGTCCGGGGTCCACCACGGCCGCCGCCCTGATCTCCGATCCGCGGTGGCCAAGATCGGGTTCACCGGCTCCACCGAGGTCGGTGTCACCGTGATGCAGGCGGCGGCGGAGAACATCGCTCGCGTCTCGCTTGAGCTCGGGGGCAGGTCCGCGAACGTCGTGTTCGCGGACGCGGACCTGGACGTCTGCATCGAGAAGTCGGTCTGGTCGGTGTTCGACAACGCGGGGCAGGACTGCTGCGCGCGTTCCCGCGCGTTCGTGCAGCGCCCGATCTACGACGACTACGTCGAGCGCTTCGCGAAACGAACGGCCGAGATCCGGGTCGGCGATCCGATGGACGGGTCCACCGAGATGGGGCCGCTGATCTCCGCCGGTCAACGCGAGACGTCCCTCTACTACCTCGATCTCGGGGTCGAGGAGGGCGCCCGCAGGGTCGTGGGGGGCGAGGAGCTCGACTCGCCGGGCTTCTTCCTCGGGCCGGCGCTGCTCGCCGACGTGGACAACTCCTGGCGCGTGGCGCAGGAGGAGATCTTCGGGCCGGTGGCCTGCGCGATCCCGTTCGACACCGAGGAGGAGGCCATCGCGGTGGCGAACGACTCGCCCTACGGGCTGTCCGGATCGATCTGGACCCAGAACCTCGGCCGCGCGATCCGCGTGGCCAAGGCGATCCGCACCGGTGTCCTGTCGGTGAACTCCGCGAGCAGCGTCCACACCGAGGCGCCGTTCGGGGGCTTCAAGCGGAGCGGGCTGGGGCGCGAGATGGGGATGCACGCCGTGAACCTCTACACGGAAGTGAAGAACGTCTACTTCGCCGAGGAATAGGCAGGGATCCGGGCGTGTCGATGGATGCTTGGCGCGGGGCGCTCCGCGCGGATCCCCTGCCCTGGCTCCTCGAGGAGGAGACCCCGGCGATCCGGCACCTCACCCTCCGGAGCCTGCTGGACGAGCCGGAGGCCGCGGCGAGCGTGCGCCGGGCCCGGGCTGGGGCGATGCGCCGGGACCCGATCGCAACGATCCTGGAGCACCAGCATCCGGAGGGGTGGTGGGTGAAGCCGGGGCCCGGCTACGGACCGAAGTACACGGGCACCGTCTGGTCGGTGATCTTCCTCGACCAGATGGGCGCCGACCCGCGCGACCGACGGATCCGCGCCACCTGCCGGTACGTGCTCTCGAACGCGATTGCGTCGAACGGTGGTTTCGGCATCTCGGGACGGGCTGAGGAGCGCTCTCCGCCTCCCTCGGCCGTGGTGCACTGCCTGAACGGTAACCTGCTCCGCGCGATGATCGGCTTCGGGTACCTGGAGGACGAGAGGGTGCGGGCCGCGGTCGACTGGCAGGCGCGCTCGATCACCGGGGAGGGGTTCGACCGCTACTACGCTTCCGGCACGAGCGGACCGGGCTTCGGCTGCGCCGTGAACGGGCAGCTGCCGTGCGGCTGGGGGGCGATCAAAGCGCTCCGCGCCCTGGCCCGGATCCCACCGGACGCGCGCGCCCCGCACGTCCGGCGTGCGATCGCCGAGGGGGTCCGGTTCCTCCTGTCGCGCGATCCCTCCGAAGCGGACTACCCCACCGACACGCGGGTGAGCTCGTCGTGGTTCAAGCTCGGGTTCCCGTCCGGCTACGTGGCCGACGTGCTCCAGAACCTGGAGGTCCTCGCCGAGCTGGGGCACGGGCGAGATCGACGTCTGTCCCGCGCCGTCGAGCTGGTCCTGTCGAAACAGGACGCGCAGGGGCGATGGACCAACGAGTACCCCTACCGCGGCAAGCTGTGGGCCGACGTCGACGCTCCGCGATCGCCGAGCAAGTGGGTCACGCTCCGCGCCTGCTCCCTGCTGCGTCGAGTGCTCGGGTGACGTCGATGGTCCCGCGGATGGGACCCCATCACGATGCCTCTTGGTACATTCCTCCCTTCGATGGAACTGCCCGAGGAGCTCGCCAGCCGTCCACCGCGCAAGCCGGGCCTGGAGCCCACGGCCACGCTGACGCTCGAGGCCTACCTGCGGCTGAGGTCGGAGCTCGCCGAGCTCCAGACCGATGGACGGTCGCGGATCGCCGAGCGCCTGAAGACCGCACGGGAGCACGGTGACATCCGGGAGAACGCGGAGTACGACGCCGCCAAGAACGAGCAGGCGCTGATGGAGTCTCGGATCCGGAACCTGGAGCGGATGCTGCGAGACCCGGAGATCGTGGCGGCGCCCCCGGACTCGGAGGTGGTCGCGTCCGGCATGTTGGTGACCCTGCGGGCGCTCGATGAGGACGACCCCGAGGACGAGACGTACCTGCTCGCTGAGTCGGCCGAGGAGCGGGCCCCCGGAGTGCGGACGATCACCACGACTTCCCCGCTCGGCAGCGCCGTGCTCGGCGCTCGGCTCGACGACGAGGTCTCCTACGAGGCGCCCGGTGGAACCTTCCATTACCTCGTGGTCGGGTTCGACCCCCGAACCTAGACCTCCAGCGCCGCGGCCGCGCGGGCGGTAGCCTCGCCGGGGATGGACAAAGGCCGGACGACTCGAGAGCCCGGAGCGCCCGAGGATCCGCCCCGGGTCCGCGACATGCCGGCACCCCGGCGGGCGACCGGTCTGGCGGCTCGCCCGATGCGGTGGGTCTTCACATGGCCGTACCGGTTGGCGCTCGCGGGCGCGTACCGAGCGGGGTTCCGTCCCTGGCAGCTGACCCTGCTGGCGCTGGCGACCAACGTATGGGTCGGGGTCCTCCTGCTCCGAGGGGATCGGTTCGTGCCGGGGGCCCTGCTGATCCCGGCCGGGCTCCTCGACATCCTCGATGGCGCCGTCGCCCGCCTCCGGGGGGAGGCGAGCCGCTCCGGCGCCTTCCTGGACGCGGTCCTGGACCGGGTCTCCGACGTGATCCTCTTCGGTTGCCTGTACTGGTCGCTCGTGGCTCAGGGGGATCGGCTGGAGGCGGCCCTCGCGCTCGCCACGATGGTGATATCGCTGGCCGTGAGCCATATCCGAGCCGAGGCCGAGGCGGCGGGGGTCACCCTCTCCGAGGGCCTCTTCCAACGACTCGAGCGCTACGTGGCGATGATGATCGGGCTGATGGTTCCCAGTATGTTGCTTCCTGCGCTCGCCGTGCTCACGGCGCTGGGCGGCATCACGGTGGCGCAGCGAGGCTGGAACGCGTGGGCGCGGATCCGCGCGGCAGGCACGTCCGGATGATCGGGGTCGAGATGGACGACGGGTTCCAAGCGGTAGCGTCGCTGGCCGAGGTCCCCGAGGGGGAGCTGCGCGCCTTCGACCTGCCACAGGGACGGATCGCGGTCGTGCGCGTGGAACAGGAGATCTTCGCCTTCGGTGACGAGTGCACCCACGAGGGTTGCTCGCTAGCCGAGGGGGAGCTCGGCGGGCAGGAGGAGTCGGTGGTCTGCCCGTGTCACGGGAGCGAGTTCGACCTGCGCACCGGCGAGCCCCTCGTGGGCCCCGCCGAAGACCCGGTCGCTGTGTTCGCTGTCCGGGAGCGGGACGGCTGGATCGAGATCGGGGCAGTGGTCGAGGGGAGCTGACGCGCGTCCGGCGTGGCGCCCCCGGGGAGGAGCGGCTACGCTCCCGGTCCACGCCGGTCGATCTCGTCGGGGAGGATCCATGTCCGAGGTGCGCACGCGGTTCGACCTCCGGCCGGAGGACATCCCGCCCGCCTGGTTCAACCTGATGCCCGATCTCGCCCAGAAGGTCCAGCCGCTCCCGCCCCTGAACCCCGCGACAAAGGACCCGCTCGGCCCCGACGATCTCGCGCCGCTGTTCCCGATGTCGCTGATCGGGCAGGAGGTCTCAACCGACCCGTGGATCGACATCCCGGGGCCCGTGATCGACGTCTACCGGCTCTGGCGGCCGACACCACTGTTCCGAGCCACCCGGCTCGAGCAGCATCTCCAGACGCCCGCACGGATCTACTTCAAGTACGAGGGCGTCTCGCCGGCCGGCTCCCACAAGCCGAACACCGCCGTACCGCAGGCCTACTTCAACAAGGAGGCGGGGATCCGACGGATCGCAACGGAGACGGGAGCCGGGCAGTGGGGCTCCTCGATGGCGATGGCGTGCAGCTTCTTCGGCCTGCAGTGCACCGTCTACATGGTGCGGGCCTCCTACGACCAGAAGCCGTACCGGCGCGTGTTCATGGAGACGTTCGGGGCCGAGGTCCTGCCGTCACCGTCCGAGAGCACCAACGCCGGGCGGGGGATCCTGGCAGAGCACCCCGACTCGACCGGGTCCCTGGGCATCGCGATCAGCGAGGCGGTCGAGGACGCGGCGACGAATGAGGACACGAACTACGGGATCGGGAGCGTCCTGGGTCACGTCCTGCTGCATCAGAGCGTCGTCGGGCTCGAGGCGCAGAAGCAGATGGAGATGGCCGGGGAGCGGCCCGACGTGGTGATCGGCTGTGTGGGAGGCGGCTCGAACTACGCCGGGATCGCCTACCCGTTCATGGCGGGCCGGCTCCGCGGGGACACGCCGGACATGCGGTTCCTCGCCACCGAGCCAACGGCGTGCCCCACCCTGACCAAGGGCGTGTTCGCCTACGACTTCGGCGACACGGCGGGGATCACGTTCCTCGCTCCGATGTTCACGCTCGGACACGGGTTCGTCCCGGCGCCGGTCCACGCTGGCGGACTGCGCTACCACGGCGATGCCCCGTCGCTGTCCCTACTGGTCCGAGAGGGCTACATGGAGGCCGCGGCCTACACGCAGAACGCGGTCTTCGAGGCGGCCGTGCTGTTCGCCACGACCCAGGGGATCGTATCGGCTCCCGAGCCCGCGCACGCGATCAAGGGAGCGATCGACGAGGCGATCGCCGCCCGGGAGGCCGGGCAGGAACGGGTGATCCTGTTCAACCTGTGCGGGCACGGACACTTCGACATGCAGGCCTACGACGACTACCTGAACGGCCGGCTCCCCGAGGTGGAGTTCGATCCGGCCCAGGAGGAGGAGGCGCTCGCCGGGCTGCCCGGCGTGCCGATCGGCTGAGATGGTCGAGGTCCGTCGCCTCGAGGCGCGCGATCTCGGGGCGATGAACCGCGAGCTGCCGATCTGGAGCGTGTTCGAGTACCTGAGCCGCCTGCGTGCGCAGGAGCGGGGCCACCTCGCGCAGGTGGTCGCGTGGGACGAGGACCATCCCGTGGGGCGCGGCATGGTGCTCTTCCCCGAGCACGACCAGCTCTCCGATTCGGCGATCCGGGAGGGCTGCGCGGAGGTGCGGGACGTCTTCGTCGGCCCGGCGTACCGACGCCGGGGGATCGCCCGGACGATCATGGGCTCGCTGGAGGGCGCGGCGCGCGAGCTGGAGATGGTCCGGGTGGGCCTGGGGGTCGGGCTCGACGAGGGAGCCGCGCCGGCCCGGGCGCTCTACGAGGAGCTGGGCTACCGGCGGGCTCATGGACCGTTCGTGACCAGCACGAACCTGGCCGGTGACGACGGCCCGATCCCGGTCGGCGCGGTCCTCGTCTACCTCGTCAAGGACCTGTGACCTCGGCCAGGCGCCTCGCGAGGTAGGCCCGTTCGCTCGGGTTGGTCACCAGCTCGAGCGCACGGCGATAGGCTCTCGCGGCCTCCCCTCGGTGCCCGGAGCGACGCAGCAGGTCGGCCCGCGCCGCGTGGAACAGGTGGTACGGGTGCAGCTCGTCGGCGAGATCATCCATCCACCGCAGGCCGCGTTCGGGCCCGTCGGCCATCGCGATCGCGGCGGCCCGGTTGAGCCGGACGACCGGGGTGGGTGTCATCGCCTCCAGGACCCCGTACAGGGCGGCGATCTGCGGCCAGTCCGTGTCCTCGGAACGGGGGGCGCGGGCGTGGAGCGCGGCGATCGCCGCCTGGATCTGGTACGGACCGGGGCGGTGTTCGGCGATCGCCCGATCCAGCAGCGAGAGTCCCTCGTCGATCAGGTCGAGATCCCATCGGGAGCGATCCTGCTCCTCGAGCACCACCAGGGCGCCGTTGGGATCGATCCTCGCTTCCCGGCGCGCGTGGTGGAGGATCATCAGCGCGAGGAGGCCGAGGACCTCCGGATCCCAGGGCATCAGCTCGTGGAGCAGACGGGTCAGCCGGATCGCCTCCTCGCACAGATCCGTCCGCACGAGCGGCCCCGCGGTGGTCGCGTACCCCTCGTTGAAGATCAGGTACAGGACGGCCAGGACCCCGGGGAGCCGCTCGGGGAGGAGCTCCGGCGGTGGGATCCGGTACGGGATCGCGGCATCGCGGATCTTCCGCTTCGCGCGGACCAGGCGCTGACCCATCGTCGGCTCGGCCACGAGGAAGGCCCGGGCGATCTCCGCGGTGGTCAGGCCGCCGAGCGTTCGGAGCGTCAGGGCGACGCGCGCCTCCATCGACAGCGCGGGGTGGCAGCAGGTGAAGATGAGGCGCAGTCGGTCGTCGGCGATCGGTTCCACGTCGGGTCCGTCCGTCATGGCCTGGAGGTCGGCCAGGTGTTGCAGCGTGCGCGTCTTCTCGCGCAGGACGCGGTCGCGCCGGAGCCGGTCGATCGCTCGGTTCCGCGCCGTCGTCGTGATCCAGGCGCCGGGGTTCGTGGGAACGCCGCGCTCGGGCCACGTGCGGAGCGCCTCGGCGACCGCGTCCTGAACCGCGTCCTCGGCGAGATCGAAGTCGCCGAGGATCCGGATCAGCGTCGCGATCGCCCGTCCCTGCTCCTGTCGGAACAGGCGATCGACCACCTCGTGGATGTCGGCGGTTACGACGGCGCCTCCGCGAGTTCCATGATCGGCCGGACCTCGATCGAGCCCCCGAAGGCGACCGCCGGGATCCTCGAGGCCGCCTCGATCGCTTCGTCCAGGTTCGCGCACTCGATCAGGTAGTAGCCGCCGAGCTGCTCCTTCGTCTCGGCGAACGGGCCGTCGGTCGGGATCACCGTGCCGTCCGCACCAGCGCGAACCGTGGTGGCGCTGGACGTCGGCTCGAGGGCCTCACCTCCGAGGAACCAGCCCTTGTCGCGCAGCCATCGCGTGTACTCGAACCATGGCTGCATCGCCGCAGCAGTTTCCTCCGAGGTCTGCTCGTGGGGCGCCTGGCTCTCCTCGCCGTAGATCAACAGCAGATACTGCACGCCACTCCTCCTTCCGTCTTGCGCGGCCGCGCCTCGGCTGCCGATCACCCTAGCGACGAACGAGGAGACGGTCGTTCGACACCTCAGATCCGGAACGTCACCGCGCGTTCATGCAGGTCGAAGACGTCTCCCGCCGCCCGGATCGCGATCCGGGCGAGGAAGCCGTACCCGGTCGGCGTGAAGTGGATCCCGTCCCCGGCCCGCATCTCCTGGAGCACGCCGCGTTCGTTCCGCAGGTAGGCGGCGTACCCGCCTGCCTTGGGCTGTAGCATGCCCCACGCGTCGACGTAGGCGGCCAGCGGGTCGACGGCGGTCGCGTCCCGGTAGATGCCGTTCACCCGGCGGTAGAAGTCCCACCTCTTGCGGTCCTGCACCACGGGGATCCCCACCCAGACGACGCGCGTCCCTGCGGAGGTCGCCTCGTGCAGGAACCGGGCCGTCCGGCTTCGGTACGCCTCGACCCAGGCGGTGCTCCCAACCGGGATCGACTCACCCTTGGGTCCGATCTGCGCCTGGTTGTCGTTGCTGCCCATCAGGACGAAGACGAGATCCGGCCGGAACTCCGCGACCAGCTGACGCATCGCCGCCGTCCAGTTGAAGTAGTCGGCACGGGCGAGCCCCGTGGACTGTCGGCCGAGGGCGAGGACCCGCGCGAGGTCCGGGTCGAACTGCTCGACGACGGCCGGCCCCAGGCCTTGGGCGAGCGAATCGCCGACGACCGCCACCCGGAGCTCGTCTCCCGGAAGCGGGGTCCGGATCGCCAGGACCGGCTGGGGCGGCGCCGTGGGGGAGGGGCTCGGTGTCATCGGCCGCTCCTCAGACCGTCCGTGCCCGGTCCGGGACTCCGCCGGCGCCGGCGAGGTCGTGGGGGCGGGCGAGGTCGCGCTCGGCGGAGGCTCGAACTCGGGCAGGTCGAGCCGGCCGCCGGCAGGCTCGGAGGGATCGCGGCCGAGCGCCCGTTCCACCGATCCGGCCGCCCGGTCCACGGCGAGCCCCTCGGCCACCGCGGACAACGGACGGAGGACGGCGAGCGCGGCCGCGCGGCGCAGACCGACCGGTCCCGTCTCGGCGTCGCGCTCGAGCGCGGGGGACAGCAGGAGCGCCCACAGCCCCAGACAGACGAGCATCACCACGCCCACCCGTCCGGCCGAGGCGGTGTCGCGCGCCGGTGGCGACGCGGGTGGATCCTCCCGCGCCAGGGCCTCGACCTGGGCCTCCTCGGGGTCGATCGTTCGCAGCTCGTCGATGTCGATGGCCATGGCTCAGAACCGGAAGTAGATGAACGGGCTCACACCCTCAGGGCCGAGGACGGTGATCGCGGACAGCACGGCCGCCAGGGCGGCGCCTTGGAGCACCGGCCCGACGCGGGCGAACGCCGCGCGGACGCGCGCGGCCGGCGTCCTCGGCAGGTTCTGGATCGCCAGCATCCCGAGGATCGCCAGGAGCGCCAGCGGCGTCACCAGGGGCGCCGGCTCTCCCCATCCCGTTGCCAGCCGCCCCAGCATCCGGAGGGCCGAGCCGATCGACCCGGCTCGGAAGAAGACCCATCCGAGGCACACGAGGTGGAACGTCACGAGCCGGGCCACCCAGAGCGCGGCGGGGGTTACCGGGTCCGGCGGGAGGCCCCGCGCCGAACGACGACGCCGGCGCCACCGCCCGACGACCTGACCCGCTCCGTGGATCCCGCCCCAGGCGAGGAAGGTCCAGCCCGCCCCGTGCCAGAGCCCTCCCAGGAGCATCGTGATCATGACGTTGCCCGCGGTTCGGGCCTCCCCACGACGGCTCCCCCCGAGGGGGACGTAGAGGTAGTCGCGCAGCCACCGCGAGAGCGTCATGTGCCAGCGACGCCAGAAGTCGCGGAGCGAGGTGGCCGCGTACGGTCGGTCGAAGTTGGCGGGGAACTCGAAGCCCAGGAGGAGGGCGACGCCGATCGCGATGTCCGTGTACGCGCTGAAGTCCGTGTAGATCACGATCGCGTAGCCGTAGATCGCGAACAGGACCTCGAGCGCCCCGTGCGCGTCCGGTGCACCGAACACCGGGTCCACGAGCTGGGCGGCCAGGAAGCTCGAGACCACCACCTTCTTGAACAGGCCCCCGAAGATCAGGTGCGCCGCGCGGGACAGGTCGATCGTCCCGCCGTCCCGCGTGCGGCGGATCTGGGGGAGCAGCTCGTCACCTCGGACGATCGGCCCCGCGACCAGATGCGGGAAGAACGCCAGGTACACGGCGACGTCGAGCCAAGGGGCGGGGGCGATCTCCAGCCGTGAGACGTCCACGACGTAGCTGATCGCCATGAACGTGTAGAAGCTGATCCCGACCGGCAGCACCACCTGCAGCAGCGGCAGCGGGGTCGGCACGCCGACGGCCTCCAACGCGTTGGCGAGGCTGAGTGCGAAGAACCCGTAGTACTTGAACCACCCCAAGGGCACCAGCAGGGCGACGACGGACGCCGCCGCCCGGCGACGCCGGCGCCGCTCGTCGCCCTCGCGCTCGACCCAGACCGCGCCGGCGTGCGCCAGGAGGCTCACGAGCGCGAGCAGCCACACCAGCCGCCAGTCCCACCAGGCGTAGAAGACGTAGCTCGCGACGAGCATGAACCATCGCCACGCTCGGCGGTAGGGGTTCAGGAGCCAGTGCGCCGCGAACACCACCGCGAAGAAGACCGCGAAGTCGATCGTCGGGAACAGCACGCGCTCTCGTCCTCGGGCGCGCGACGCCGGTCGGGCTCCTGCCCGCTCGGGCGCGCGGATCGGCCAAGGGTCCGCCACGCTAGGCTAGCCCAGCCATGGCCGCGGAGCCAGAACCCCTCGACTTCCTTGCGATCGACCGGCTGCTCACCGACGAGGAGCGGGCGATCCGCGACACGGTCCGCGACTTCGTCCGGGCCCGGATCCTCCCTGGCGTGGGGGAGTGGTTCGAGCGTTCGGAGTTCCCGCGCGACGTGGCCGCCGGGCTCGCCGAGCTCGGACTGCTCGGGATGTACCTGTCCGGGTACGGCTGTGCCGGTGCGAACGCCGTCTCCTACGGCCTGGCCTGCCGCGAGCTCGAGTACGGCGACAGCGGCTTCCGCTCCTTCGTCTCGGTGCAGGGCTCGCTGTGCATGTTCCCGATCTGGCGGTTCGGGAGTGAGGGGCAGAAGGAGCGGTGGCTGCCCCCGATGGCCCGCGGCGAGGTGATCGGGTGCTTCGGACTGACCGAGCCCGACGCGGGCTCGGACCCGGGGAGCATGCGGACGACCGCCAAGCCCGACGGCGACGGGTGGCTAATCAACGGCACGAAGATGTGGATCACCAACGGCGGGATCGCGGACCTCGCGGTGATCTGGGCCAGGACCGACGAGGGGATCCGCGGGTTCCTGGTTCCGACGGACACCCCCGGGTTCGTCGCCCGCGACGTCCATCGCAAGCTCTCGCTCCGCGCTTCGGTCACCTCGGAGCTGGTGCTGGATGAGGTCCGGGTCGGGCCCGACGCGGTGCTCCCGGATGCGGTTGGGATGAAGGGACCGCTCTCGTGCCTGACCGAGGCGCGGTACGGGATCGTGTGGGGCGCGATGGGTGCGGCCCGGGCGTGCCTCGAGACCGCGCTCGGGTTCGCGAAGGCCCGGATCCAGTGGGGCCGCCCGATCGGGAGCTTCCAGCTCACGCAGCGCAAGCTGGCGGACATGGCCGTCGAGCTGAACACGGGGATGCTGCTCGCCCTGCACCTCGGACGGATGAAGGACGAGGGCCGGCTCCTGCCGCAGCACGTCAGCATGGGCAAGCTCAACAACGTGCGGGAGGCCCTCCGGATCGCTCGCGAGGCCCGTGGGATCCTCGGCGCGAGCGGCATCACGCTCGAATACCCCGTTATCCGGCACATGAACAACCTCGAATCGGTGCTCACGTACGAGGGCACGAACGAGATCCACACCCTGATCGTCGGTGAGGCGCTGACGGGCCTCCGCGCCTTCGAGTAGCGTCGGCCGCCGACCGGTAGCCTGTCGGCCCGACGAGCCCCTCGAGAGGCCGGACCAGGAGGAAGGATCGGATGGCACGCGAGATCGATTGGGCCCTGTTCGAGAAGGCGGTGGACGTCACCACCTCGGCGCTGCGCGGGGCGATGGGCGGGGAGAACAGCCAACCGCCCGCCTACGCGGCTCAGGTGTTCGCCGAGGTCTGGGCGGCCCTGAAGACGGCCGCGGAGGATCTGCCGGAGAAGGGGAGGCCGGGCTTCTAGGTCTCGATCCCCGACAGGTCGCGGATCGAGACGATGCCCACCAGCGCTCCCCCGTCCGTCACCGGGAGGTGGCGGAAGCCCTCACGCAGCATCAGTTCGCGGGCCTCCCGGACGGGGGCCGACGCGTCGATCCCCACCGGGTCGTGGGTCATCCACTGCTCGATATGGTGATGGGCCGCGTCGAAGTCACCCGCGAGCGCCCGCAGCACGTCCCGTTCGGTGAAGATCCCGGCGACCCTCCCCGCCTCCACGACGAGCGCCGAGCCCACGCCTCGGGCGCCCATCACGGTCGCCGCCTCGGCGATCGTCGACGAGCGCTCGACGGTCACCAGGTCGGTGTTCATGATGTCCCGGACCCTTGTCATGCCCTCGAGCCAGCCTAGCCTCGACGAACGGAGCCGGGAAGCCGTCCTCGCCTGGTTCCGGCCGCGCCGAACCGCGTACCCGTGGCGGCGGACCCGCGACCCCTACGCGGTCCTGGTCTCGGAGATCATGCTCCAGCAGACGCAGGCCGCGCGCGTCGCGGCGGCGTTCGGGCCGTTCCTGCGACGATTCCCGACCGTCCGGGCGCTCGCCGCGGCTCGTCGCTCCGACGTGCTCCGAGCGTGGGGCGGGCTCGGCTACAACCGACGCGCGGTGGCCCTGCACGAGGCGGCCCGCGTGATCGTTCGGGAGCACGAGGGCCGGGTGCCCGCCGATCCGCCGGCGCTGCGCCGTCTGCCCGGCGTCGGTCCGTACACGGCGACGGCAACGGCGTCGCTCGCCTTCGACGCACCGGTCGCCGCGGTGGACACCAACGTCCGGAGGATCACGGCGCGCGTGCACACCGGTCTCGACGAGGCGACCCCGGCAACGACCCGCGGGCTCGCCGATGCGTGGCTCGACCCCCGTGGCCCCGGCGCCTGGAACCAGGCGCTGATGGATCTGGGACGCGAGGTCTGCCGCCCCCGCCCGAGGTGCGAGGTCTGCCCGCTCGCCGCCGTGTGCGCGTTCCGAGCGCGCGGGGCGGAGCCGCGACCGCGCCGGTCGCGTTCGGAGCCGTTCGAAGGTTCGAACCGTCAGCTCCGGGGCGCGGTGATCCGTGTCCTCCGCCACCGTTCGCCCGTCACGTTGGGCTCCCTCGCTCGGGAGGTCGACCCGGAGGGGGAGCGCGTCCGGAGGGTCGTGGCGGCGCTGGCCCGCGAGGGGCTCGTCGCGGCGGGCCCCGCCGCCGTTCGCGGCCGGCCCGGCGGGCGCGTCCGGCTCCCCGACTGATGCCGGGAACGTGAGCGGCTCCTGGCCGCGTCCAACCCGGGTCCGACGGCCGAGGAGGCTCCGATGCGACGGATCGCGCTCTCGACGGTGGGGTTCCTGGCGGCAGCCGGGGTGCTGGGGTACGTGCTCACGAGCGGAGACGGCGGGAACGATCTCGCGCGCGGTCTCGGTGCGGGCGCAGAGCCCGCGATCGCGGAGCCGGCTCCTGGGGAGGCGGAGCGCGGCGCTGTCGTCGCCGATCAGGCCGTCGCCTCCGAGGGCTCGGTCTCCGAGCTGCCCCAGATCCCGGAGATCGGTTCGGCGGTCGTGCGGACCGCCACGCTCTCGGTCGAGGTCGGTGAGCAGGGGTTCGACGAGGCCTTCGATGTCGCGACGCTGATCGCCGGCAAGTACGGGGGGTACGTGGCGTCCTCCACGACGGCGGGCACCGACGTGCGCCGGGGCGACCTGCTGATCCGGGTGCCCTCGGCGCAGTTCGACGAGGCCCTTCGCGACCTCCGTTCCCTGGGGACGGTGCAGCGACAGGAGCTGGCCGGCGAGGACGTCTCCGCGCAGTTCGTCGACCTCGAGGCCCGGCTACGCACCTGGGAGGCCCAGGAGGCTGTGCTGCTCGACCTGATGGCCCAGGCCAGGTCGATCGAGGCCACCCTGCGGGTCCAGCGCGAGCTCCAGGACGTGCAGCTGCGGATCGAGCAGATCCAGGGCCAGCTCCGGTACCTCGAGGATCGCACCGAGCTCGCGACGATCCAAGTCTCCCTGCACGAGCCGGGCGTCGTGATCGCCCCGCAGGAGCCCTCGACCCGCCCGAGCCTCGCCGAGGCCTGGCAGAAGGCGCTCGATGGGTTCCTGGGCGTCGTCTACTCGGTCGTGGTGGGGCTCGGCTACCTGGTGCCGCTGGCGGCGCTGGGGCTGATCGTGGCCCTCACGGTCCGCCGCATCCTCCGGGCGCGCCCGACCGCGGCCTAGATCTCCGGAGCGGCTCGACGGAGCGCGGGCGCCACCTCGCTCGCGAACCCCTCGAGCGCGCGGGCGGCCGCCTCGAGCTCCATGCCCGGATGGACGAGCGACACGATCAGGTGCAGGTCGCGACCCCCGAACGCCTCGACGGTCGGGCGCAGGGCGCGGGCGATCTCGGCCGGCGGGCCGGCGACCACGGTCGCGAGCTCCTCGCCCGAAGGTTCGGGGGGATCGAGCGAGTCGTGCCCGGGCGTGTCGTGGCCGAGGTCCCACGCCGTGTACACGCCGAACCGATGGGCGATGCCGCGCCGGGCGACCTCGGAGGCTGCTCCGACCGCGATCGCCGCGTACCGGATCAGAGCCAGCCCGATCGTCGTGTGGTCCCGCCCCACCTCCCGCGCTCCACGCTCGAGCGTCGCGAGGTAACCCCTGACCTCCTCGGTGCCCGCGTCGTCGGTGATGTATCCGTCGGCGATCCGCCCCGCCCTGAGCAGCGCCGGCTCCGAATACCCGCCGAGGAAGAGCGGCGGGCCGCCCTCGCGCGCGGCCGGGGGCATGACCCGCACCCGGTCGTAGGCGAACGCCCGTCCCTCGAACGAGAACCGACGTCCGGTCCAGGCCCGGCGACAGATCTCGACGATCTCCTCGGTCCGGCGAGCGCGCTCGGCGAGCGGGACCCCGAACATCCGGAACTCCTCCTCGCGCCACCCCGTCGCGAGTCCGAAGATCAACCGGCCGCCCGAGAGCTGATCCACGACCGCGGCGTCCTCGGCCAGGCGGAGCGGATCGTGGAGCGGGCCTAGCACCACCCCGGTCCCGAGCGCGATGCGCTCGGTCACGGCGGCGAACGCCGCCAGCATCGGGAGCAGGGACGGGAGGTAGCCGTCGGAGGACCCGTGGTGCTCGCTGACCCACGCCGAGTCGAACCCCAGGGACTCGGCGAGCCGGACGAGCTCCAGCGTCTCCCGGTACTCGCGGCCGAACGTCCGCGACGAGCCCGCCGGCACCTGCCCGGTGAACAGCCCGACGCCGATCCTGAGCGCCACGGCGCCCACCGTACACGCCCGCGCTCGCGGGCATGGGGCATCATCGGCCCGTGAAGATCCGCCTCGAACCGGCCTCGAGCGTTCCGCTCTCGACGCAGCTCGTCACGGCGATCGCCCGGATGATCGACCTCGGTCGGCTGGCGAGTGGCGATCGCCTCCCGAGCGTGCGCGAGCTCGCGGTGCAGCTCGACCTGGCGCCGAACACGGTCGCCAAGGCGTACCGGAAGCTCGCGACGGACGGGCTGTTGGAGGGCCGGGGGCGCCATGGGACGTTCGTGTCGGCCCGACCCTCGGCGGAGGCGACGGGGGACCTGCGGGAGGCCGCGCGGCTACGTGAGGCGAGCCCGGCGGCTCGGGTTCGGCCCCGACGACGCACGGCGCGAGATGGAGCGAGCCCTCCGCGAGCGCTGACCGGCTACTCGAACAGCAGGAGCCCCGCCATCACCGCGAAGCCAGCCGAGACGCCGAGGAACTGGAGGAGCGAGACGCGCCAGTCGGTCTCTCGATGCAGCTCGGGGATCAGGTCGGCTCCCGCGATGTAGATGAAGGCCCCGGCCGACAGGGCGAGCATCGGCCGAGACAGGCCGCCCACCACGTCCTCGAGCGACAGGGTGAGGGCGGCGCCCACCACGGCGGCCAGGGCGGAGGCGAAGTTGTACACGAGCGCCCGCTTCGGGCGCAGGCCCGCGTGGACGAGCACCCCGAGATCCCCGATCTCCTGCGGGATCTCGTGGAGCGCGACGGCCGCCGCCGTCGCGATCCCCAGTCGGGTGTTGGCGAGGAACGCTCCGGCCAGGATCGCGCCGTCTATCAGGTTGTGGATCCCATCGCCCACGAGGTTGGTGACGGCGACCGGATGCATGTGTCGGTGGGCCGGAGCGTTGAGCGAGTGGTGAAGGTGGATGAACTTCTCCAGCACGAACAACCCGAGGATGCCTGCGATGACCACGAGCGAGATCCCGGTGGTCAGCCCCTCCTCGGCCAGCTCCGGCAGCAGGTGGAGCAGGGCGTCCCCGAGCAGGGCGCCGACCGCGAAGCTCACGAGGATCGGGACGATCGAGCGCAGGAACCGCTCGCGCGCGATCAACAGGACGACCCCGGTGAACGAGAGGAGGCTCACCGCGAGGACGGCGGCGAGCGTCGCCCCCCACGCTGAACCCGTCGTCGTCTCCACGTCGGGCCGAGGCTACACGAGCACCCGCCGACCTAGGCGGACAGGTAGGGTCGCTCCGGACGCGGGACAGGTTCGATCGCGGCGGCGTTCACGATGACCTCCCGGCCGACCGCGTAGATGGGGCCCGTGACCCGGACCCACTCGTTGTCCTCGAACCGACCGGGCGTCACGTTCACCACCCGAACCTGCGCCACCGTCGCGTCGGCGACGCAGCAGGACACGACGTACCGGGTGAGGAGGAACTCGTCCGCCGACGTGTCCGCGTAGCGGGTCACGAAGCCCACGAAGGCCACGGTCTCCCCGGCGCGAGCCGCGAGCGCCTGCTCCCCCTCCGGCGTGGTCTGGGCCGCCGCAACGTCCACCAGGGTGAGCTCGCCTTCCCCGATCCCCGCACCGCTCGTCGCGAACCCGGCACCCGCGAACCCGGTCCGCTTCCCCGCTGAGAAGGTCCCCAGCGTCGCGGGGGGCAGGGCGAGCACCAGGAGCACCGGGACCACCATCGCCGCCATCACCCACAGCTCGTGCCTTCGCAAAGGCTCGGGAACGCTCGTGCGCGCGGTGGCCAACCGCCCCAGCGTGGCGGCCGTCAGAAGCACGGCGGCGACCGGGACCACCCAGTCGGTCCGGTCGGACAGGTAGAAGGCGTCTCGTCCCGAGAGGAGCAGGAACCAGAACAGCGCCGCCCAGGCGCCGAGCACGACGCTCCCGGCCACCCTGGGTGGGCTCCACCGCCTCGGGAGTGGAGCCTCGGTCCGGCGTGGGACGCGGGTCGCGATCGCGTCGGTCATCCGAGTACCACCCCCAGCCAGAGCGTCCCGCCCAGGGTGGCGAGGGCGACCGTGGAGACCACGGTCCGGACGAACCCCCGGCGGAACGTCCCCCCGTACAGCGCGAGCAGCTTGGCGTCGACCATCGGCCCGAACACCAGGAACGCGAGCTGCGCCGACGGGCCGAACTGGACGAACGATGCGGCCACGAACGCATCGGACTCCGAGCACAGCGACAGCGCCGCCGCGAGTCCCATCATCAGCACGATCGAGATGACAGGCACCCCGGCCGCCCCCTCGAGGACCCCGGCCGGCAGGAAGGTCTGGATCGCGGCCGCGAGCGTCGCGCCCAGGATCAGGTAGCGCCCCATGAACAGGAAGTCGTTCCCGAGGTGGACGAAGAAGCGGCGCCAGCGGGGCTCGGGCCGTCCGAGCTCGACGTGGTGCTCGTGCCGCTCATCCGGGTTCGCCTTCAGGAGGTCGTCCTTGGAGCGGTCCCCGATCGCCCAGCCGACGGCGATCGCGACCAGCAGGCCGAGCGCGAACCTGCCGCCGACCATCGTCCACATCGCCTCCCGTCCGCGGTAGGCCACGAAGGTCGAGGCGATCACCACCGGGTTGACCACCGGCGCGGCGAGCATGAACGTGACCGCCGCCGAGGGCGCCAACCCGCGGAAGGCGAGCCGGCGCGCCACCGGCACCGAGCCGCACTCGCAGATCGGGAACGCGAGGCCGGCCAGGGCGGCCGCCGGGAGCTGGAGGAGCCGGGGGAGCCGGCCCAGGCGCTCGAGGGCCGCGATCGGCACGAAGACCTCCACCAGCGCGGCCGCGAGGGCCCCGAGCATCACGAACGGCAGCGCCTGGATCAGGAGCGAGCCGAAGATCACGAGGTAGGTCCGCACCCACGCCACGCGCTGCGGGTCGGCGAGCCGGAGCCCGACAGCGCCGAGGACCAGCAGGACCAGGACGGTGATCACCGTTCGGGTGCTGGCGGTCCGCGGGGGTCGGATCGCGACGCCGGCCATGTGCACTCCCTCAGCAGTACGTGGCGAACGAGACGGCGAAGCCCTGGAAGGCGTCGGCCATCATCCTCTCACCGTCCCGGGTCCGCAGCGCCAGGAGCGCGTCGACGATCGCCTGCCCGGTGGCGCCCGCCCGGGCGAGGACGTCCTGGTCCAGGAACAGGCCACCGGGCACCGTCGCGGCGACCACCGGCTCCTCGCCGGGCACGGAGTCCTCGACGGCGGGCAGGAGCTCGCCGGCCGGTTCGGCCCGCCGATCGGCCGGGGAGCCCGTCCCCACGACGACGACCGTGACCAAGCCGCCCGTCGCCTCCTCGGCCTCGTGCACGATCGCTCTGGTCCGCCGGTCCAGGGCTCCGACCCTGCCGTCGATCGCGACGCCGACCACGTCGGGGACCTCGTCGGCGCCGAACCCGGCTCCGAGCAGGGTCTGGACGGCAAGCAGGGCCGCGCCCGCGTCGCCGAGGACCCGATCCACCGGGTCCTGGTCCGGGTACCAGCCCCCGCCGACGATCCCGCGGTCGGCTCCGTCGGTCGCCACCAGCCCCACGAGCGTGCGCGGGTCTGCGGCCTCGAGATCGTCGGCGAGCGTCGCGATCACCTGCACCGGCGCGCCGGCGCCGAACGCCGGCACGACCTCGCCGCGGTCGTCGCGGACGACCGAGCCCGTGATGCCGTGCTGCGACGGCAGCCCGCCGGTCCCGATCGTGGTGAGGATCGCCGCCGGGTCGAGCGGCACCGAACCGGTCTCGGCGCCCAGCGTGCCCGAGCCTTCGCGCAGGAGCGAGCCGAGGTACGGCCAGGCGTCATCGCGCCCTTCGAGCTCGGCGCTCCCGACGCCCTTCCACGCGATCAGCAGGACGAGCCGGGGCGGGAGGACCGGCGGGTCCACGAGGCCCTCGATGGCTGTCCCCGAGCGCACCTCCTGGAACGACCGCTCGAACGCGAGGATGTCGGCGACCGTGGGCGCGACCCGGTCCAGCGTCACGCCGTCGGGGATCGTCTCCGCAGGTGCGACCCCGGTACCAGCGAAGACGAGCGGCACCGGGTCGGAGGCGCTCCCGGCGTCCGGCCACAGGACCCGAACGCCGGTCCCCCCGGCCTCGCTCCAGACCTCCGCCGCCGCGGTCACCCCCATCACGTCGGGGGAGCGTCCCTCGCGGTACCCGTTCTGGAGCAGCGTCCGGACGCGGCTCGGGAGGCTGCAGAACGGGACCCGGGCCGCGGCCGTCGGTTCGGACTCGCAGGACCGGCCGACGCAGAGGAGCTGGAGGGCTCCGGCCGGCAGCGCGATCGCCGCCAGGACGGCGAGGACGAGGAGCAGGCGGCGGGCCGACACGGCGCTCCAGAAGCTACCGCGACCCGCCGCGAGCGCGGGCGGAGGGTCGCGCTCCCGGTTCCCTGCTAGGTTGCCGTTCCGCCCGTGGTGTCGTTTCCTATCGCATCCGTGACCTCCCGACGGTCGTTCGCGCTTTTCTCCGCCATCCTGCTGCTGGGGGCTGCCTGCACCGGCGCCGGCGGTGAAGAGGCCTCTCCCATCGACGGTCCCCCCAACCCCGACGGCGCCTCGAGCGTCCCTCCCGCGACGGGATCGACCGGTGACGCCGCCGGGCAGCTCGAGACGCCGAGCATCGAGCCCGGCAGCCTGGCCGAGGTCGCCTGCTCCCTCCCCCACCAGTGGCTGCTCAGGACCTGGCGGGGGAACATGGCAAGCCGCAGCGCCGAGCTCCAGATCCTGCCGATCGAGCCGAACTACGTGGGCTCCGGTCTGCCGCACGTTGGGCCGTGGCCCTACGCGCAGGACATCCCGATGTTCTGGTACGGGCCCGGGCACATCGTCCCGACCGGCATCGTGCAACGTCCGGTCACGCTCGCCGGGATCGCGCCGACCGAGGGCGAGCTGCTCGGGTTCCCCTTCCGCACCCCCGACGGCTCGCCGATGCGCGAGGCCCTCGCGGACAACACCGACCCGCCCAAGCTGATCGTCACGATCGTCTGGGACGCGGCCGGCCGGAACGTCCTCGAGCGCTGGCCCGACGACTGGCCGTACCTCCGGTCGCTCATCCCGCAGGGCACCTGGTACGACCGGGCGACCGTCGGCTCGAGCCCTACCTCGACGGCCCAGACGCACGCGACGATCGGCACCGGCACCTTCCCCGACGACCACGGCATCGTGGCTCACCGCCTGCGCATCGGGGGAGACCTCACCACGCCGTGGAAGCTCGGGCCTACCTACCTCATCGATCCGACGCTCGCCGACCTGTTCGACGTGGCGAAGGGCAACGAGCCGATCGTGGGTGAGCTCGGGACGGTGAGCATCCACCTGGGGATGGTCGGTCACGGCTCGATGTGGGGCGGCGGCGACCAGGACATCGCCGTGATCCGGGAGAAGATCGGGGCCGAGACGCTCGGGGCCGAGGGCTTCGAGTGGAACCTCACGCCGGTGCTCCGTCCCTTCTACCGGTTCCCGAGCTACATCAACGGCGTTCCGGGGTTCGAGGAGGACGTGCGGGCGGTCGACGCCGCCGACGGTCAGCAGGACGGTCGGTGGCGCGAGAACGAGATCGAGCCGCTGCTCCAGGGGTTCGACACACCCGCGCGGATCCCGTACCAGACGCGCGTGCTGATGGAGCTGATCGAGCGCGAGCGGTTCGGGGCCGACGAGGTCCCCGACCTGCTGTTCGTGAACTTCAAGATGATCGACTACATCAGCCACGTGTGGACGGTGAACAGCCCGGAGATGCAGGACGCGGTCCGAGCCCAGGACGAGCAGCTCCAGGTGCTCGTCGACTTCCTGAACGAGACCGTGGGCGAGGGCGAGTGGGTCTTCGTGCTGACCGCCGACCACGGCTCGATCCCCGACCCGGAGGTGAGCGGCGCCTTCGCGATCTCGGCCACCCCGATCGTGAACGGGATCAACACCACGTTCGACACCGACGGCGACGACTCCAAGCTCGTCGAGCTCGTCCAGCCCACCCAGATCTTCATCGACGAGGCGGAGCTCGCGGAGAACGGCCATACGCTCGACGAGGTCGCCCGGTGGGTGATGGAGCTCACGAAGGCCGACGTCACGTTCCCGGACGTCACGGTGCCCGCCGATCAGGCGGACGACCTCGTGTTCGAGGCGGCGTTCCCTTCCTCCCTGATGGAGGAGCTGCCCTGCCTGCCGGAGGCGCGGGCGTGAGGCGATCCCCTCGGACGGCCGCGGCGGTCCTCGCGGTCGCCCTCGCGGGCGCCGCGTGCACCGCGGGTGCGGAGCCGGCCCCGCCCGCGTCTCCCTCAGGGGGCGCGCCGCCGCCGCAAACGACCGCGGTCGGCGGATCGCCCGAGGTCGTCGCCGCCCCGAGCGAGATCGAGGACGCCGCCTGCGCGATGCCGCACGAGTACCTGGTCCGCGTATGGCGCGGGACCGACCCACGGCGATCGGGCCAGATCGCCATCGTGCCGCAGGAGCCGAACTTCGTCGGCTCGAACTTCCCCCACTCGGGGCCGTGGGACTACCTGCAGGACGTTCCGCTCTTCTGGTACGGGCCGGGCGTGATACCGGGCGTCGGCGAGGTCGACCGACCGATCACCCTGGCCGACGTCCCCCCCACGCAGGCCGCGCTGCTCGGCTTCCCGTTCCGGGCGCCCGACGGCCGCGCGCTGCCGGAGATCCCGACGCCGGCTACGCCGCCCAGGCTGATCGTGACCCTGGTCTGGGATGCGGGTGGGATGAGCGTGCTCGACGAGTTCCCGGAGGACTGGCCGGTGCTCCGTTCGCTGATCCCGCAGGGGATCTGGTATTCGGACGCCTCCGTGGGCTCCTCGCCGTCGATCACCCCGGCCACCCACGCCACGCTCGGCACCGGGGCGTTCCCGATGCACACCGGGCAGACCGATGCCGAGTTCCGTCTCGGTCCGCGCATGATCCGGGCCGGGGCCCTCGGCCCCCTGCTGCTGATGGAGCCGACCCTTGGCGACCTGTACGACCGTGCGATGGGCAACGAGCCACTGGTCGGCGCGCTCGCGAGCGTCACCTGGCACCTGAACATGGCCAGCCACGGTGCGCTGTGGGGCGGCGGCGACCGCGACGTCGCGGTGCTGCGCACGCCCGTCCGCGCGGACAACGAGGGCGCCGAGGGCACGATGTGGAACCTGCAGGGCAAGAACGCCCCGTACTTCACCTTCCCCGCGTACACGAACGACCTGCCACCCCTATCGGCCTACACGGAGGAGGTCGACCGCGAGGACGGGGCGCTCGACGGGAGATGGCGCGAGAACTCGATCGAGCAGTACGAGCACGGTTGGGCCACCCCCGCCCGGATCCCGTACCAGACGCGGATGATCGAGGAGGTGGTCGCGCGCGAGGGGTTCGGCGACGACGACGTGCCGGACCTGCTGTTCATCAACTACAAGGCGATCGACCACGTGAGCCACATCTGGAGCGTGAACAGCCCCGAGATGCAGGACACGCTCCGGTGGCAGGACCGCGACCTGGGGCGGTTCGTCGACTTCCTGGACGAGGAGGTCGGTCGCGGCGAGTGGGTGCTGGTGCTCACCGCCGATCACGGCGCGCAGTTCGACCCCGAGGTCTCCGGCGCGTTCCAGGTCACCCCGGGCCAGCTCGCGCAGGACCTGGAGGAGGCCTTCCCCGGGTCCAACGGTGGCTCGATCTTCCTGTCGGTGCGCACGAGCCAGATCTACGTGGACGAGCCGGCGATGCGGGAGGCCGGCTATGCGCTCGAGCAGATCGCGGCCTTCGTCCTGCACTACACCAAGGAGCAGGGCGCGAACGATCCCTCCACCGTCCCCGAGGCCGAGCGGGACGATCGGGTGTTCGCCGCGGCGGTCCCGATCCACCTGCTGCCCAGCCTCGCGTGCCTGCCGGAGGCCCGCAGGTGAGGCTCGTCCGAGCGGGGGCGGTGTTCCTCGCGTTCTCCATGCTGGCGGCGGCGTGCACGACCGCCGGAGGTGAGGAGGCGCCGCGGCCTGCCCCGACCGCTCCGGCCGCGACGCCCGACGGGGAGGGCGAGGCACTTACGCCCTCGGCGCCCCCGTCGATCGAGGCCGCGGCGCGCGACCTGGCCGAGGCGGCGTGCCGGAACACCGACCGCCAGGCACTGCTGCGCACCTGGCGCGGCGTCCGGCTCGATCGGAGCGGGGACATCCAGATCGTCCCCCGCGACCCGAACTTCGTGAACGGGGGGCTGACCCACGCGACGCCGTTCGACTACACGCAGGACGTGCCCCTGCTCCTGTACGGACCCGGGTTCGTCCGGCCCGGGACGTACGAGCGGGCGATCACGCTCGCGGATCTCGCCCCCACCCTCGGGGCGCTCCTGAAGTTCCCGTTCGACACGCCCGACGGGGACCCGCAGCGGCAGGCGCTCCTCCCGGAGGCCGAGCGCGACCTGCCGCGCCTGGTCGCGACGATCGTGTGGGACTCGGCGGGAGCGGACGTCCTCGAGCGCTGGCCGGAGAGCTGGCCCTATCTCGCCTCGTTGCGCTCGCACGGGGCGTGGTTCACGAACGCGACCGTCGGAGCCTCTCCGTCGAACACCCCGATCGGCCACGCGACGATCGGCACCGGGACCTTCCCGATGCGGCACGGGTTCGTCGACGAGTACATCCGGATCAACGGGCGGCTCCAGAAGCCGAACGAGAACGGTCCGGGCTTCCTGCTCGACGCCACCCTCGCCGACGTGTACGACCGCGCGATGGGCAACGAGCCGAAGGTGGGGGCGATCGCCACCCTGGCCGCCCACATCATGATGATGGGCCACGGGGCGCAGTGGGGCGGCGGCGACACGGATCTCGCCGTGACGCGGGAGAAGCGGTTCGCGCAGACCGCCGGCGCAGAGAGCACCACCTGGAACCTCACCCCGGACATGGCGCCGTTCTACGACCTCCCCGCCTACGTGAACGATCTTCCTCCGCTCTCCGAGTACGTGGACGACGTGGACCGGGCCGACGGCGCTCTGGACGGAAGATGGCGCGACAACGACATCGAGCAGCTGTCGGAGGGGTTCGACACACCGGCGCGCACGCCGTTCCAGCAGACGCTGATCGAGACCGTGATCGAGCGCGAGGGGTTCGGGGCCGACGACGTACCCGACCTGCTGTTCCTGAACTACAAGGCGATCGACACGATCGGGCACCTGTTCAGCGCGGACGGGATCGAGATGTCGGACGCGATCTCGGTCCAGGACCAGACGCTGCGCCGGACGGTGGCTTTCCTGAACGAGGTCGTGGGCGAGGGCGAGTGGGTGATGGCGGTCACGGCCGACCACGGCACCCAGCGGGACCCGGACACCTCGGGCGCGTTCATGATCGACATCCGCAAGCTGGAGTCGGGGCTCACGGAGACGTTCGACGCCGACGACGACGGGGTCCCGCTCGTCCAGCGCGTCCGCCCCACGGAGATCTGGCTGGACCGCGAGGAGCTCGCCGAGAACGGCTCCACGCTCGTCGAGGTCTCGCGCTGGCTCCTGGGGCTCACCCAGGAGCAGACGTACAAGAACCAGAACCTGCCACAGCCGGGGCACGAGCAGGCCCCGGTGTTCGCGGCCGCCCTGCCGTCGTCTATCCTGGGCAAGCTCCCGTGCCTCCCCGAGGCGCACGGGAGCGTCTCGCAGTAAGGAGGACCTCCCGCGACGTGGCGCTGACGAAGGAACGAACCGGGCCGGAGGTGCAGGCCCCCTCGGCCGCCCGGCGCGGGTTCCTCGGGAGCCCGATCGTCCTCGTCGTGGCTATGGCCGTGCTGCTCCTGGCCTTCGGCTGGACGTTCCTCCGCGATCCCTCGATCAGCGCTCCGACGCGCGATCCCGCCTGGTACACGTGGCGCTCGAACCTGATGATGAACGACGACCCCGGGCTGATCGCGGGGGACTGGGGTCCGTTCTCGATGTTCGGCGGCGGCTACCGGGTGGCGGTGCCGCTGTACGGCTCGGTCCTCCAGCGCGTCGCCGGGATCGACCTGTACACGTTCAGCGCCTTCATGATGATCGGCGTCCCGGTGCTCGCGGGGTTGGCTCTCGGCGTCTTCGTGACGCGCGAGCGCAAGGACCCCCTCCTGTTCCTGCTCACGATGCTCGCCACCGCGGCGTTGTTCATGACCACGCCGTACGTGGGCTACCTGGACAACATCACGGTCCTGTTCGTGCTGTCCCTAGTGGTGGCGTTCTACGTCCCGGGGCGAACGTCGTGGGGGGCTCGGGTCGCCCTGTTCCTCCTCGGGTGGGTGGCGGCCTACGTGCACCCCACCACGTGCGTGGTGTTCGGCGCCTCGCTGATGGCGGTCTTCGGTCTCCACGTGCTCACGAGCCGCTTCCGGATCGGGACCACCCTCAGCCGGGACGGGCCCAGCCTGATGTCGATCGGCTTCGGCATGATCTTCGGCCTCGCGACCTGGCTCCTCTCGCCGTGGGGGGTGGCTGGCTCGCTCGCCGACGCGGCGCTGCCGCCCCCCTACACGAGGGCGGTCTTCCTCAAGAGGCTCGGTGGTTGGGTCGACTCGCTCCAGCCCGAGATCACCTTCCCGCTGATCGCCCTGGCGATCGCGTGGGTGATCTACCGGTCCTGGAGGGACCGGCGACCGGCCGACACGGCGGGGACGATCTCGGCGATGTGGCTGCTGCCGCTCCTCGGGATGTTCGGGTGGGTCGCTGGTGCGGCGTATCCCTACTACCGCTTCATGAACGCCACCGCCGCGCTGATGGCGCTGCTGGGGATCGGGACGTGGGTCGCGGTCGCGTGGCTGCTGCGGCGACAGGGCACGGCGAGGGTGGTCGCGTGGATCGGCGTCGTCGCGATCGTGGCGGGGCTCGGGTTCGTCTGGGTCAAGGGACGCGACGCCGCCCGCTGGGCCGACCCGAACAACCAGTGGATCGATCAGCCGACGCGAACGGCGCTCTCGGCCGCCCGCGCCGTCGTCGAGCACGAGCCCGAGGATCGGCCGGTGGTCTTCCTCCTGAACTTCGGGGACACCTACCAGTCCTACGGCTGGTCCAAGACGTTCACTAACGTCTCGCGCACCGGGCTCCCGGGCGACGCCGTGAAGCGCTCGATGTCGTACTTCGGCGACGTGACCGCGTTCCTGGCCGACGAACCCACGGTGCTCACCGACGACACCTACAACAAGATGTCGCGCGGGTTCCACCGTGAGCTCACCGAGCTGAGACGCGAGTACGAGGGCCCCTCGATCGTGTTCCTCGTCCGACAGTTCAACACCAACACCGTGAACGAGGAGTATCTGGACTCCGGCGCCCCGAACCTCGTCCCCCTGGGCTCGGACATCGCGGTGGTGACCGGGGAGGGGCTGACCACGCCGTCGGACGAGGCGATCGCCGCGGCCCGGACGGCTGAGGCCGAGGTCGCCGAGTTCTACGCAGATCATCCAGGGCCGCTCGGGAACCTGGGCCACACGCTGTGGGTCGTCGTGGCCCTCGGGCTCCTGCTCGTCGCGCCCGGGCTGCTGTCGGCGCGGTTCTTCGGGATCGAAGGCACGTGGGAGAAGATCGCGCTCGTCCCCGGGATCTCCATCGCGCTGACGGTGCT
Source organism: uncultured Actinomycetes bacterium (assembly GCA_964640085.1). Classification (GTDB taxonomy): domain Bacteria; phylum Actinomycetota; class UBA4738; order UBA4738; family HRBIN12; genus CAZXFA01. The sequence goes on from CAZXFA010000001.1 coordinate 276,936, forward strand.
GTCGGGGGTGGTCGTCGTCGCGGTCGCCCGGTCGCCGTTCGGGGTGGCGCACGGGTGGGCAACGCTCGGGCTGGCCACGGCGGCCGCGCTCGGGCTGCGCGTCGTGCGAGGGCCGATCCTGCGCCTGCTCACCGGCGTGGGCAACTTCTTCAACAGGATGTTCTCGACCTTCTCGAACGCCGACTTCGCGGCCCTGATGGGCGTCCAGTTCCTGGTGATGGCGGCCGACGGTCTGGTCCGCGGATCGATCGCGAAGTCGATCGCGTTCGGCGGGCAGGAGGGGTTCGACATCACCACGGTCCCCACGGCGGACTACCTGCTGAAGGTCGTGCTGGCGCTCTACGTGCCGTACACGTTCCTGTCGCCGTTCATCGGCGTCGTCATCGACCGCTTCGAGCGCCGTCGCGTCCTGGCCATCACGAGCGTGATCACGGCGGTGCTGACGAGCATCCTGGCCGCCGCGATCCTCCTGCCGCTCGGCGACGGAACGTCGGAGGGGAACGTCGGCGCGACCGTGGGGCTCGTCCTCGCGATGCTCGTGATGCAGGCCTGCGTCCGCGTGATGCTGGCCGTGAAGTCGGCGGCCCTCCCCGGCGTTCTCCAGGGGAAGGACCTGCTGAACGGCAACGGCCTGTCGCAGGCGGGCGGGGCGCTCTTCCAGGTCCTCGGCGCGGGCTTCGCGTTCGGGGCCGGTGGGGTGCTCCCCTCGTGGATCATCGTGATCGGCGGGGCGACGGCCCTGGTCGTGAGCGCGCTGGTGGCGGTCCGGATCCGGCGGATGGAGGTCACGCCGCACACCATCTCGCTGACGCAGGAGCTTGGACGGGTCCTCAAGGACATCGTCAACGGCGTCCGCGAGGTGGCGCGGCGCCCCGCCGCGGCGCTCGGGCTGTCCGCGTTCCAGATGCTCCGCTACCAGTTCTGGGGGTTCGCGCTCGGCGTGTTCGCGCTCTACGCCCGCTCGCTGGTGGCGAGCGGTGACGTCGACACCGTGGCGCTCGGCATCGTCGGCGGCGGGGGGTTCGTCGGCGGCGCGCTCGGCATGGTGCTCGCCCAGCGGTGGAAGGATCGGATCCCGCCGATCCGCCTGCTCCTGGGCTCGATGGCGCTGCTCGGCGGGAGCGCGTTCGTGTTCGGCGTGTGGGTGAGCCTCGCCGGGTTCAGCGCCCTGCTGTTCGCCGGGTTCTTCGGGTTCTTCATCGGGAAGATCTCGGCCGACACGATCATGCAGCAGGCGATGCCCGACGACTTCCGCGGCCGGGCATTCGCCCTGTTCGACATCGCCTACAACCTGGGCTTCATCGTCCCGGCGGCGATCCTGGTGCTGGTGTGGGCCGACGACCGCGTCCGTCTGGTCCTGATGGCCTCGGGGATCGTGTTCCTCGCACTCACCGGGCTCGTGTGGCGCTGGTCGGTCCGGATCCGCGATCAGCTGATGCCGCAGGACGACCTCGCACCCAGCGCCCCGGAGGTCCGATGAGTGAACGTCTGCCGTCCCCCGACCCGGTCGCCGACCCCTCTGGGTACCAGCGGCACCTGCTCGGCCTGCTCGGCGACGACGATCCCGAGGAGATCCAGGCTGCCACCCCGGGGACCTGGCGGACGCTGGTGGACGGGGCGGGCGATCTGGTGGCGGTTCGGCCGGAGCCTTCGGAGTGGTCGGTGCTCGAGTGCCTTGGGCACGCCGTCGACGCCGAGATCGTCTACGCCGGACGCTACCGGTGGATCCTCGCCCACGACGAACCCGCGCTGATCGGCTACGACCAGGACCGATGGGTCGCGGCCCTCCACTCCGAGGCCGACGACCCAGAGGAGCTGCTCGCGCTGTTCCTGACCCTGCGGCGCGCGAACCTCGGCCTGTGGCGGCGGATGGGCCCGGAGGACCGAGCTCGCGTCGGCGTGCACGCGGAGCGCGGGCCCGAGAGCATCGACCTCTCCTTCCGGCTGATCGCCGGTCACGACCGCTTCCACCTCGAGCAGGCGCACCGGGCGCTGGACGCTGTCCGGCGGGGGAGCCGTTCCGGCTAGCGACCCCGGATCACGTCCTCGAACCCGGGGAAGTAGCTCTCGATCACGGCGAGGTCGAACCGCGGAAGAATCGACTCCTTCGGCTCGCGCTCGAGCAGGAACGCGAAGCCGGCCCGGACCAGCTCCTCGGGCGACCGGCGTCCCTCGCCGAGCCGTTCGTGGTCGGCTGCCGAGAGCGTCAGTTCGTGTTCGGTCGATGAGTCCCCCTCCCGGACCGTGACGCGGAAGCGCCACCCGGAGGGTTCGGTCCCGATCACCTGGACGTCGATCTCGGCCACCGCGCGGGTATCGTACGCGGACCCGGAGGAGCGATGCCCGAGATCCGAACCGAGGACGCCACCCTGTACTGCGAGGTCGATGGGCGTGGGGAGCCCATCACGGTGCTCGCGCACGGCCTGACGAACAACCGGAACGAGCTGGCCGCCTTCACGCCCTTCGTGCCGGGAACGAAGATCCGGTTCGACCTCCGCGCTCACGGGCGGTCGAGCTCGCCCGCGGCGGGATACCGCTTCGAGGACTTCGCCCGCGACGTCGATGCCGTGGCGGACGCGTTCGGAGCCACGGTCGCCGTGGGGACCTCCCTGGGGGCCGGTGCGATCGGGAACCTCGTCTGCCGGGTCCCCGATCGGTTTCAGCGCATGGTCTGGCTCCTGCCGGCGGGTCTGGACGTGTCGTTCCCGCTCAAGGACCGATACCACGAGCTCGCCGGCGGCCTGGAGGGCAAGACGCCGCAGCAGGCGCTGGATGCGATCCTCAACGATCCACGGCGCGTGGCCGAGTACCTCGAAACGCCGTGGCGGCTGGAGATTGACCGGATGCTGTGGGACCACGCGGACCCCGACGGGCTGGCCCGGGCGATCCACGGCGTGGTCGAGGACCATCCGATCCCGGACCGCGAGCTGTTGCGCGAGATCCGGATCCCCACGCTGATCGTGTGCATCGAGGGCGACGAGATCCACCCGGCCGAGCTGGGCCGGATCCTCGCGGACCTGATGCCGAACGCCGAGCTGCTCGAGTACCCAAGCCAGGCCGCGCTGTTCGAGCGCCTCCCCGAGCTCGTCGCCCGGGTCTCGGCCTTCATCGCCGGGGATGGATCGGGGTCCGGGTAGGGTTGCACGAGGGTATGGGCGAGCTCGAGGGGTTCCGGGAGGCCAAGGACGGGTTCTTCCGCGACGATCCCCGATCGCCGCTCACACCGGAGCAGCGCGAGGGGTTCGAGGGGCTGGTCTACTTCCCCGAGGAGCCCGCGCTCGTCGTCGATGCGTCGCTCGAGACCGAGGGTGTGGATCGCGACGAGCCGATCGTGATGCCGACCACCACCGGCGATGCCCAGGTCTACCGGCGGGCCGGGATCATGCGGTTCGAGGTCGGAGGCGAGCCCGCGCGGCTGACCCTCTACGCCGCCGAGGGGATGCACGATCTGTTCCTCCCGTTCCGGGACGCGACGAGCGGCACGGAGACGTACGGCGCCGGTCGGTACCTCGAGGTCGATCCTCCGGGGTCCGACGGCCGGGTCGTCGTGGACTTCAACTACGCGTACAACCCGTACTGCGCCTACAACCCGAACTGGAGCTGTCCCATCCCCCCGGGCGAGAACTGGCTCTCGGTCCCGGTCCGCGCCGGCGAGCGGTCCTTCCCCGGCGCGCACGAGGTTCCGGTCGGCTGACGGCGTCCTGGAGCTGCCGTGTGGGGTCGGCGCCCTCGAGGGCGGGGGCTAGGATCCCATCAGCTCGGCGCGCTCCCGCGCGAGGCTGCCCATGAGCTCCATCGCGACCGTCCGACCAGGACGAACGCCACCAACGGCGACCGCGCACCCGAGCACGAGCCGTGGTCCCCTACCGTGCGCCAAGGCCTGGATGCAGGTACCGGTCGCCAGACGCGGGCGCCTCAGCGGTCCGGTAGCCTCTGCCGCATGACCGAGGAGCTGTGCTCGACCGATGCCTACTCCCGGACGTGCGAGGCCGCCGTGGTGGAGGTCTCCGACGAGGGGGTGGTGCTGGACCGTACCGTGTTCTACGCGCGCGGCGGCGGCCAGCCCGGCGACACGGGCGTCCTCCGGTGGGACGGGGACGCGGTTCGCGTGACGGACACGGTGAAGCAGGGGGGCCGGATCCTCCACCGGGTGGAGGGCGCGCCGCCGCCGGCGGGAACCACCGTGACCGCACAGATCGACTGGGACCGCCGGCACCGGCTGATGCGGACCCATACCGCGCTGCATGCGCTCTCCGGGGTGATCTGGCGCGACTTCGGTGCAAAGGTCACGGGCGGGAACATGGACGACATGGGCTCGGCCCGGATGGACTTCGAGCTCGACTCGATGAGCCGCGAGTTCGGGGACGAGGTCGAGCGACGACTGAACGCCGAGCTCGAGAAGGACCTACCGGTGCACGTGAGCTTCCTGCCCCGCTCCGAGGCGCTCGCCGACCCGGAGCTGATCCGCACGAAGGTGAACCTGATCCCCGATCACGTCGACCCCATCCGAGTGATCGACATCGAGGGGCTTGACAAGCAGGCCGACGGCGGCACGCACGTGCGGTCGACGGCCGAGGTCGGGCGGGTCCGAGTGGCCAAGACCGAGAGCAAGGGCAAGGGGTTCAAGCGGATCCGGATCGAGCTCGCCGACGCGGCCGGCTGACCCACGTGCGTCCGGCGGATCCCGAGCGCCGCGGCGACCTCACGGGCGGGGCCCTCGCCGCGATGGCATCCGTTCAGTTCGGCGCGATCGTGGTCCTGGGCAAGCGCGTGCTCGAACGGGGGATGACGGTCGAGTCGATGCTCTCGATGCGGTTCGGAACGGCGGCCGTGTTCCTCGCGGTCGCCCTCGTGCTCCTGCGGCGCCCGTTGCTCGCCGCCCCAGGCGAACGCACGGGCCTGGCGATCCTCGCCCTGTTCGGGTACGCGGTCGAGGCGAGCTTCTTCTTCGCCGCCGCCACCCGCGGGACCGCCGCCGCGGTGACCCTGCTCTTCTTCACCTATCCGGTGTTCGTCACGATCGGCACGTGGTTCCTCGGCCGTGGGGCCCCGGCCGGTCCGACGCTGCTCGCGCTGTTCCTCGCGTTGGCCGGCGCGTCGATCGTGGTCGGCACGGGCGCCGGGCTCGCGATCGAGGCCGTCGGTGTGGGCTTCGCGCTCGCGGCGGCCGCGACCTACAGCGCCTACCTGGTCGGAACGGACATCGTGCTCCGGCGGACCGGGCCGCTCACGAGCGCGCTGTGGGTGAGCGCGGGAGCCTCGCTGGGGCTGCTCGTCTCGTCGGCGGTGACCGGTCGGCTGACGGCGCCCACCGGGGCGGCCGACTGGTGGTCCATCCTCGGGATGGGCCTGGCCACCGCGGGCGCGTTCGTCTGCCTGCTCGGTGCGCTCCAGCGCGTCGGCGCCGTGCGGACCTCGATCATCTCGGCGACCGAGCCGCTGTCCGCTGCCCTGCTCGGGTTCCTGTTCTTGGAGGAGACAGTGACGTGGGGGGTCGCGATCGGCGGCGCCATGATCCTCGCGGGCGCCGTGACCGCGAGCCTGTCCCGTCGCGTAGCCCCGCAGGAGCAGCAGATCACCTAGGCACCGAGGAGCACCCCAGCGCGGCGAGCGCGAGGTAGATGGCGAGCCCGCCGGCCACCGGCATCACGCGGAGCGAGCGCTGGATCGGCGAGCCCCCGAACGCGTGGTGCGCGATCGGTCCGAGCAACAACGGCACGAAGAGCACGGCGGCCGTCCCCGCCACGCGGAGGCGGTTCGGCACGGCGTCCGCGCGCACGAGATCCCACAGCGCGATCGAGATCCACGCCGAGTACAGGATCAGTGGCAGCGCGTGGGCGTACAGGCCGATCAGGATGCCGGCCAGGCCGGCCGAGAGCGCGAGCAGCAGCCCCACGGCGCGAGCGGCGAGGAGGCGATTGTGTTGCGCGGAGGGTCCCCGGTCCCACGGGACCGGTCGACGGTGTCCGAGGATCGGGCGGAGCGGTACCGTGGAGCCGCGATGGCCCCCGAACGCATGACCGCGCTCGATGCGTCCTTCCTGTACCTGGAGCGGCCGGCGATGCACATGCACGTCGCCGGGTTGTCGATCCTCGACCCCTCGACGTGTCCGGACGGGCACCTGCGGTTCGAGGACATCGTCTCCGTGATCGCGTCCCGTCTGCACCAGGTCCCCCGGTTCCGCCAGGAGGCGGTGCGGGTCCCGTTCGACCTGGCACTGCCGGTGTGGGCGGATGACCCGGCCTTCGATCTCGACTTCCACGTGCGGCGCTCGGCCCTGCCCTCCCCGGGGGGTCGGCGAGAGCTCGCCGACCAGGTCCAGCGGGTGCTCTCCCGGCCGCTGGATCGGACCAAGCCGCTGTGGGAGCTGTACGTGCTCGAAGGCCTGGAGGGCGGGCACGTGGCCACGCTCCTGAAGGTCCATCACGCGATGATCGACGGCCTGTCAGGGATGCATCTGGCAGCCGCGGTCTACGACCTGTCGCCGACGCCACGTCGCCTGCCGCCCGCACCAGCCTGGGTCCCCGAGCCCGAGCCGTCGGCCCAGGAGCTGCTCCGGGACGCGGTCGCCGACCTGGCCACGCATCCGTTCGAGGGCATGCGGAACGCGATCGAGAGCGTCCGACGCTCGCCGGCGCTGGCCGCGCTGGGGCTCGGCTCCGTGCTGTCGGGCGTGCAGAGCATCTTCGGGATGGGCGCCCGGCCGCCCTCGGCGCTCGACGTACGGATCGGCCCCAACCGGCGCTTCGCGATGGCGGAGGCGCCGCTCCAGCGGTTCAAGGACGTGAAGGACGTCCTGGGCGGCACGGTCAACGACGTGGTGCTCGCGGCCGTGGGTGGGGCGCTGCATCGTCTGCTCAGGCACCGGGGCGAGCCGACGAGGGGGCGGACGCTCCGGGTCATGGTGCCGGTCTCCGTCCGCGGACGAGGGGATGGTCCACTCGGCAACCGGGTGGCACCTGCGTTCGTGGACCTGCCGGTCGGCGCGATGGGACCCAAGCGGCGCCTGGCTCGGGTCCGAGAGGGCACGGCGCACCTCAAGGGCTCGATGATGGCGATGGGGGCCGACGCGATCATCGGGCTCGGCGCCTACGCCCCCGGAGGCCTCCTTGCCGGGGCGGCGCGACTGGTCTCGCGTGGCCCCTGGTTCAACCTCGTCGTCTCGAACGTGCCCGGGCCTCAGCAGCCGATGTACCTCGCCGGGGCGCGCCTGCTCGCTCACTACCCGTCGATCCCGCTGGGGGAGAACTCGGCACTCTCGATCGCGTGCACCTCGCTCGCCGGGACGATGGCGTTCGGTTTGACGGCCGACTGGGATGCGATGGCCGACCTCGATCGGCTCGCCCTGGCGCTGGACGAGGCGATCGCCGAGCTCGCGAAGGCCGCCGGCCGCTAGCCCACGCGTTCCCCAGGCAGACCGGAGAGCCAGTCCTCGACGGCGTCGAGCCAGCGCTCGGGCGCCTCCATCTGCGGGACGTGGCCGACGTTCGCCAGCAGCCGCATCTCCCACGCCGGATGGTCGTCGACCGCGGCCCGGGCGAAGCCGACCGGGACGAGCCGGTCCTCCCGACCGTGGATCACGAGGACCGGGCAGGTGACCTGGTCCAGGATCCACCGCGTCGCCTCGGGCCGGCGCCCCAGCGACAGCAGGGAGCGGGCCGCCTCGAGGAACGCGGGCCCGGCGTCGGGATCGGACTGGTGTTCGAGCAGGAGGTCGACGTGCAGCCGCACGACCTCCTCGGGGATCGTGGAGGGGTCGTGCGCGATGATCCGCAGGCCGACCCGCACCGCGGTCTCGGCCTCCAGGCCGTTCAGGCGCTGGCGGGCCACCCACTCGCCAACGCGCGGCACCGAGTACAGGCCGAACCCGAGGAGCACGATCGGGGCCGGCATCCCACCGCGCGCCCACGGGAAGACCGAGTTCGTCAGCACGAGCGCCTGGACGGTCGCGGGCTCGAGCGCGGCCTGGAGCATCGCGATCCCCCCACCCATCGAGTTCCCGCAAAGCACCGCGGGGCCCTCGCCCGCGACCTCGGCCACGAAGCGCGAGAGGATCGCCCGCAGATCGGTCAGCCGGCTGCGTCTCCCGTTCCGGGGCGTGCGACCGAACCCCGGCAGGTCGAGCGCAAGGACGCGTCCGTGCCGGGCCAGGCCCGGCGCCGCCGAGAGCCACGATAGGTGCGAGCCCCCGAGCCCGTGGACGAGGACGAAGGTCCGGCCGGGGGGACCCTCCCACTCGACGTAGTGGACCGGACCGTCCAGGTCGGCCGTCTCGGCTTCGGGGAGCTCGATCCGGGTGATCGCCACGGCTTCCTCCGACGCCATCATGCCGCCGATCGGAGGGGAGCGACGACCCGGCCTGGCAGCCCCACGCCGCGCCGCGGGCCGCAGGATGCTCGCAACATCGCCGCCGCGGGCCTGGGTAGACTCCGCCGCATGGCTCTGGTCCGGTTGCGCCCGCCGCTCCGGGAGCTCGCAGGAGAGCGCGAGGTGCCGGTCGCTGGCTCGACGGTGGCGGAGGTCCTCCGTGGTCTGGAGCGTGCCCACCCGAGGCTCGCCGGCTGGGTCCTCGACGATCAGGGACGGCTGCGGGAACACGTCGCCGTGTTCCTCGATGGCGAACGCGTCCGCGGCGAGGCCCGGGTCCACGGGGACCAGCGCCTGGAGATCGTCGGTGCCATCTCCGGCGGGTCGGACGAGCTGGAGCTGCTGGTGGGGACCCGGAAGGGCCTGTTCGTCCTGCGCGGGGATCGCGGTGGGCCGCTGGAGGTCGCGACCCGCGCGTTCCCCGGCAACGACGTCGAGTACGCGATCCGCGACCCGAGGACCGGCCGATACCTGGCCTCGGTCACGAGCGGCCATTTCGGCCCGCGGGTGTTCGTCGCGGACGACCCGGCGGGAGGGTGGGAGCAGACAGATGGTCCGCGGTTCCCCGAGGGTGAGGACGCGAGCGTCGAGCGGATCTGGGCCATCCAGCCCGGGGAGGAACCCGGCATGCTCTGGGCGGGCGTGGCGCCCGCGGCCCTTTTCCGCAGCGAGGACGACGGCCAGACGTGGTCGCTGGTCCGGGGGCTGTGGGATCAGCCCAGCCGGCCCGTCTGGCAGCCGGGGGCCGGCGGCCTCGCCCTCCACTCGATCTGCCCCTGGCCCGGCTCGCCCGAGCGGCTGGCGATCGCGATCTCCGCCGTGGGCGTGTGGCTGACCGAGGACGGTGGCCGGACATGGCGGAACGGCAACACCGGCCTGGTCCCCCGCTACCTGCCCGAGGAGGTGCGGCGCGACACGCTGGACCTGTGCGTCCACAACGTGCATCGCGCGCCGAACCGACCCGAGCGCCTGTTCATGCAGTTCCACGGGGGCGTGTACCGCTCCAACGACGGGGGAGCCAGCTGGGAGACGATCGCGGACGGTCTGCCGAGCGATTTCGGGTTCCCGCTGGCGATCGACCCGCTCGATCCCGATTCGGCGTTCGTGATCCCGCTGAACTCCGACCGCGATCGGGTGACGGCCGAGGGGCGGGTCCGCGTCTACGAGACCCGAGACGCCGGTTCGAGCTGGATCGTCCGGGGGGCGGGACTGCCCGGACGCGGCTTCCTCACGATCCTCCGGCAGGCCTTCGGACAGGATGGGCGAACGCCGCTCGGCCTGTACTTCGGAGCGACGTCGGGTCAGGTGTTCGGGTCGGCGGACGGCGGCGCGACCTGGTCCGCGATCGCCCAGGATCTTGCGCCGGTGCTGTCGGTCCGGGTGTCCTGGTAGGCCCCGGGGGCCCGCGCGAGGGGGTTCGTCGTCCTCGTCCTCCTCCTCCCAGTCCTCGTCATCCTCGGGTCCGAGAGGTCGATGTCCCAGTCGAGGGCGTTGTGGATCCTCACGGCGTGCCTCCTTTCCGGTCGGCAGGACGGAGTCGACCACGTCCGTGGGGCCTGGACGGGAACGGATCCGATCCGCGGGATGAAGCCGCGGAGATGGTTCGCGGATCGGGAATAGTGGGTATCTCCACGATGTCTACATATGTGGCGGTCTTTACAGGAGCTGCTGGCTGCAGCTAACATCGCAGCCAAGGGCCCGGGAGGCCAGTTTCGTTACGCCCGGGTTCGTGTTCACCGAGAAAGGTCCCGAAGACCCCCAAGGGGCGACGCACGCCGCTCGGAGGCTTCGAGGAGGAGCGTGAAGTAGATGCCAGAACCTGCCCGTCCGCTCGGAACCGATGACGCCGACGACCTCCGGCTGTACCTGGAGGCGGCGGCGCGCGAGCCCCTGCTCACCAAGGAGGAGGAGGTGGAGCTCGCCATCCTCATCGAGCGCGGCAAAGAGGGGGAGGAGCGGCTCCGCGCAGGCCGTCTGCGTTCCGAGAAGTCGATCATGAAGGCCCGCCAGGAGGTGCGGAAGGCCGAGGCCGCGCGGCAGCGGTTCATCATGGCCAACCTCCGGCTCGTGGTCTCCGTGGCCCGCAAGTACCAGGGGCAGGGGCTGCCCCTGCTCGACCTGATCCAGGAGGGGAACATCGGCCTGATGCGCGCCGTCGAGCTGTTCGATTGGCGCCGAGGGTTCAAGTTCTCCACCTACGCCACCTGGTGGATCCGTCAGGGCATCACGCGAGCCATCGCCGATCGTTCGCGGTCGATCCGGCTACCGGTGCACATCCACGACCGGCTGCGCAAGCTGAACCGCACGCGGTTCCAGTTCGCGCAGACGATGGGTCGTGAGCCCTCGCGGGAGGAGCTCGCCAAGGCGCTCGACACCACGATCGAGGAGATCGACGACCTGACCGAGATGGGGCGACGCGAGCCGCTGTCACTCCAGTCGCCGGTCGGAGAGGACACCGAGCTCGGCGATCTGATCGAGGAGGTCGACTCCGACGCGGCCTTCAACGAGGTCGAGGACGCGCTCCTGCGTGAGGAGATCGGCACCGCCGTCGATCGGGTACTCGACGAGCGGGAGCGCCACGTTGTCGCGCTCCGCTACGGGCTCGAGAACGGACAGCCGCTCTCGCTCCGCGAGACCGGGAAGGTGCTCGGTCTGTCCGGCGAGCGGGTCCGGCTGATCGAGCGCGAGGCGCTGCGGAAGCTGCGCGACTCCAACCTGATCTCGGCCGTCGCGGCCATGTGAGGTCGCGTTCCTCCGGTGGTGGGCGGGGGTCCCGCGCGCACGGCGCGCGGGACCCCCGCCGTTATCGGAGTTGCGGTGCGGTCTGCGGGGCGAGACGATGAGAGGCGGCGGCCGCCAGGGAGGTGGTGGGATGCCGCTCTTCCGGGAGCACCTCGATGAGGCTACTCCGAGGATCGCGCGCGACCCGCCGGGTTGGGTCCGGCGGACGGTCTCGATCGACGTCGACCCGGTGCGGCTGCCGGGCGACCTCGTGATCCCGGCCGGGGCCAGGTCGGTCGTCGTCTTCGCCCACGGGAGCGGCTCGAGTCGCCGGTCGCCGAGGAACGTCGCGGTCGCCCGCCGGCTGAACGCGGTGGGCCTGGGGACCCTTCTGTTCGACCTCCTCACGGCGCCCGAGTCCGAGGACCGGTCGAACGTGTTCGACATCGGCCTCCTGTCCGAGCGTCTGGTGGCGGCGGGTCGGTGGATGCGTCGATCGACCGGTCTCGGCGACGTGCCGGTCGCCTTCTTCGGCGCGAGCACGGGGGCGGCGGCGGCGCTCGTGGCGGCCGCGACCATGCCGGCCGAGACCGTCGCGGTCGTCTCGCGAGGTGGCCGACCGGACCTTGCGGGGCAGGCGCTCGAGCGCGTCGCGGCGCCGACGCTGCTGATCGTCGGGGGTCGGGACCCGGAGGTGCTGGAGCTCAACCGCGAGGCCATGCGCCGGATGCGATGCGAGACACGGCTCGAGGTGATCGCCGACGCGACCCACCTGTTCGAGGAGCCGGGAGCGCTCGAAGGGGTGGCGGAGCTCGCCGCGGATTGGATCGTCCGGCACGTTCGCGCCACTCAGCAGGCCAGGTCGGAGGAGAACATCTCCGAGGAGGTCTGAGCCCCACCGGAGCCGTCGCGTCGTAGGATGCGCCGAACCCTTGCCCTGGAGGCCGCCGGTGTTCGTCCACCTCTCGATCCATCGCCCGATCCCCGGGAAGGAGCAGGATCTGGCCGCCGCGCTCCGGGGCATCGGCCGGGACGGTGAGGCGGTGCCCGGGCTGCACGAGGTGCGTACGTTGCGTGACCGGGAGACGGGGATGCTCGTCGCGCTGGCGATCTGGGAGTCGGAGGACGCGTTCCGCGATGGGCTCCCAGCGCTGGAGGCGGCCGTCGAGGGCGACGAGGTACTGGAGCGGGAGCAGGGGCTACCCGAGGTCTACGTGCTCGAACCGGTCTGAGGCGCGGGCACGAGGCGCATCCGACCTACCGCCCCCGAAGCGCATCCGACCACGATCACGTCCGCGGCGCTCACGGGACGACCGCCGCGATCGCGCGCGCCTCCGCCACCTGCTTCGCGACCGCGGTCATCACCAGGTCGGTGAACACCTGATGGTCCTCGGCCGAGCCCGGCTCGCCACGCGGGGCGACCGCGTCCCCGTAGGCGAGGACGAGGATCGGTCGGAGGGGCCGTCGGAACCGGATCCGGCCCTTCGGCCATCGAACCTGGGTGCCCCAGATCCCGACCGGCACCACCGGCGCGTCCGTGGGCAACGCGAGGCGCGCGACGCCGGTCCGCCCCGGCTGGAGCTCTCCCTCCGGATCCGGGTTCACGCGACCCTCGGGGAAGATCCCGATCAGGGCGCTCGCCCGGAGCGTGGCCACGGCTTCGTCGAGCGCCCCCATGTCGCGCCCGCCGCGCCGGACCGGGATCTGGCGGTACAGGCGCAGCGCCCACGCGAACCACGGCTTGCGGAAGAACTCGACGGCCACCAGGAACCGCGTCATCCGGCGGACGCGCTCACCGGTGATCAGCGCCAGCGCGACGCCGTCGAGCGAGCTCACGTGGTTCCCGGCGACGATCGCCGGCCCGGTGGGCGGGACCCGGTCCGCGCCGACGACCCGGAGCCGGAAGGTGAGCCGGGCGAGCAGCCCGACGACGGCCACGCCGAACCGCCACCACCCGTTGAGGTCGCCCCGTCTGGCCATCGCGCGGATGCTACCCCGCCCGCGCGCCGATCGGTGTCCGGGTCGAGGCCGATAGGATGGCGCCCGAGCGAGCGGAGGACCGACGGGATGGACGTCGCCAAGCTTCTGGAGATAGCGGAGCGCCGGCACGACGCGTTCGTCGAGGCGCTCCGGGACATGGTGAACATCGACTGCGGCTCGTACACACCGGAGGGCGTGAACCGGGTCGCCGACCTGTGCCGGTCGCGGTTCGAGCGCGGCGGCTGGGCCGTCGAGCGCCGCCGGCACGAGCCCGCCGAGGGTGAGCTGCAGCTCGGCGATCTGGTGATCGGACGGCTCGCGGGCGCGGCAGGTCCGAGGATCCTGATGATCGGGCACACCGACACGGTGTTCGATCCCGGCACGGTGGCCGCGCGCCCGTTCCGGATCGAGGGCGACCGGGCCCTGGGACCGGGGGTCTCGGACATGAAGGGCGGGCTGCTGACCGGGTTCCTCGCGGTCGACGTGCTCCGGGAGGCCGGGTTCGAGGGGTTCGGGAGCGTCACCTACGTCTGCAACCCGGACGAGGAGATCGGCTCCCCGTGGTCGCAGGAGACCATCCGGGAGGAGGCGGGGCGCGCCGACGTCGCGTTCGTGCTGGAAGGGGCCCGCGAGAACGGGGACATCGTCTCCGCTCGCAAGGGCGTGTCCGACTACCGGATCCACGTGATCGGCCGGGCGGCCCACGCGGGGGTCGAGCCGGAGCGCGGGCGGAGCGCGATCCTCGAGGCGGCGCACAAGACGGTGGCGCTCCATGCGCTGAACGGCCGGTGGCCCGGCGTAACCGTGAACGTGGGCGTGATCGACGGCGGGACGCGCACGAACGTGGTGGCGGAGCGCTGCACGCTGGAGGTGGACGTCCGGTCGACCCAGGAGGCCACGCTCCAGGCCGCCGAGGCCGAGGTGGAGCGGATCGCCGCCGAGCACACGGTCCCCGACATCGCCGCGGAGATCGCCGGCGGAGCGTGGCACCGTCCCATGGAGCGGACCGAGGGGACGGCGCGTCTCGCCGAGCTCGCGATCGAGGTGGCGAACGAGCTCGGATTCGAGCTGAGGGACACGGCGACCGGCGGGGCCTCCGACGCGAACACCACGAGCGCGGCCGGCGTGCCCACGATCGACGGGCTGGGGCCGATCGGCGGCGACGACCACGGTCCGAATGAGTGGATCGACCTCAACAGCGTCGCGCCGCGGATCGCGCTGCTGGCGGGACTGATCACGCGGCTGGGCCCCGCGAGCTGAGGAGGAAGGCGATGGAGATCTCCACCGTCCGGTTCGACAAGCCCGACGACCTCAACGTCATCGTCGGGCAGTCCCACTTCATCAAGACAGTCGAGGACCTGCACGAGGCGTGCGTGAACGCGGTGCCCGGGCTGCGGTTCGGGATCGCGTTCTGCGAGGCGAGCGGTCCCTGCCTGGTGCGATGGAGCGGCAACGACCGGGAGCTCATCGACCTCGCGGTCTCGAACGCGCAGGCGATCGGGGCCGGTCACACGTTCGTGATCGCGCTCCGCGAGGGCTTCCCGATCAACGTGTTGAACGCGGTCAAGGCCGTCCCGGAGGTCTGCCGGATCTACTGCGCCACGGCGAACCCGCTCGAGATCGTGGTGGGGCAGACCGAGCAGGGCCGGGGCGTCCTCGGGGTGATCGACGGCAGCTCGCCCGCCGGGGTTGAGACCGAGGAGCACGTGGCCGAGCGCAAGGAGCTCCTCCGGCGCTTCGGCTACAAGCTCTGAGCCGCGCCGTGTGGGCTACTCGCGGGTGGTGACCTTGGAGGCCTTCGTGTACTCGCCCGGCCGACGGCCGCGGGTCTGAGCGAGCTTCCACGCGAGGAGCTGCACCGGGACGATCGAGACCGCCGAGAGCAACGCCCGGTCCAGATAGCCGGTCGCGACCGACCTCGCGCCCTTCGGGGCGGTGCCGTCGGGCGTGACGACCAGCACGTTCGCGCCGATCTCGACCAGATCGGCGGCCAGCGCCAGATCCAGACGCCGGGTCTCGGGCTCGGTGGCCATCACGATGGCGGTCATGTCTGGTCCCGCGAGCTCGAGCGGTCCGTGCCGGAACATCGCGGACTCGAGGGACTCGGCCATCACCCCGGACTCCTTCAGGATCAGGGCCCCCATCTCGGTCGCCGCGCGGGCCGGCCCGCGTCCGAGCAGGACCATGATCCCTCGTCCGCCGTGCCAGTCCGCCAGGTCCGCCGCGAACGCCTCGGGGTCGTCCAGCAGCCGTTCCGCCGAGAGCGCGGCACCCTCGGCGGCCGTCCGGGTGCGGTCCACGGCCGTGTCCACCGCGTCCCCCGCCAGGAGCCGGGCGAGGCCGGACAGCATGGTCATCGAGCCGGCGAAGGTCATCGTGGAGGGGCCGGTCTCCGGGCCGACCTGCGTGTCGAGCCGGAGGTCGGCCCGTCGCGCCAGGTCGTTATCTCGGCCGTTCGTGATCGAGACGACGAACGGACGCATCCGTTGCCGCGTGATCTCGATGACGAGCTTGACGATCTCGGCACTCTCGCCGGATTGGCTGACGATGACGGCCAGGGTCTGGCCGTTCAGGATCGGTCGGCGGAAGTGGAGGAGCTCGGCCGTGTCCACCAGGATCGCGGGCACGCCCCGCCCGGCCAGGTCGTTCACCGCCGGATAGCAGGCGTCGTAGGAGCTACCCATCCCGGTGAAGACGATCGTCCGCGAGACGGCGGCCGCCTCGCGGATCCGCTCGAGCTCGATGCGCCGCTCGACCAGTGAAGCGGCGGCCCGGCGCAGCGCGTCGGGCTGGCCCGCGATCTCGGCCAGGAAGGGATCGCCGAACCCCCCGAGGGACCTCATGCCCCCCGAGTGTAGCGAGCGGGACGGCCCGAGCTGGACCCGCGCCCTCCGGCCCTTGCCGTCCGCGGCCGATGATGGGAGGGTGGTGCGTCCCTCCGAAGGAGATGCCCGCATGACCCGGTCGTCCCGCCACGTCGCCCTGTCGGTGCTCGTCGCACCGCTGCTGGTCCTCAGCCTCTTCGCTCCCGCCTCCGCTTCGCCGAGGGCGAGCGAACGACGTGTCGGTCCCGCGGTCGACGAGCGGCAGGCGCGGAGGGATGGCCCCGCGCTCACGCCGAGCCCTCGGGACGCCTTGACCCGCGCGCTCCAGGAGGGCGGTCTGTCCGAGGCGGAGTACGCGCTCGAGCGGGCCCGCAGCCTCTTCGGGCTGCGACAGGTCCGTTCCAGGTTCGGGCGCGTCGCCAGGCCGGGGCCGCGGGACGCCACGCTCATCCTCCGGGACCTGGCCGTTCGGATCGGTGAGCTCGATCCGGCCGATCGAGACGCGGCGCTGCGGCTGCTCGCCCGTCCGACCGACGGGGCGGCCGATCCCTATGGGTACACGGTGGCTGAGGCGCCACCCGTCTGCAGCACGAACGCCTGCTACCACCACGTGACCAGCACCGAGGACGCACCCGACCTGACCGATGCCGACGTGAACGGCGTTCCGGACTGGATCGACGCGCTCTCCGCCGTCACGGAGCAGGTGTGGGCCACGGAGGTCGTGGCCTACGGATACCGCGCCCCCAAGCCCGATGCGACCTCCCCGAACCCGGGGCCGGACGGCCGCATCGACGTCTACGTCGCCGACGTCGGCGCCGACGGTCTCTACGGCTACTGTGCCACCGACGACCCGAACGCCTTCGACCCGAACTACCCGTACTGGGACGTGTCGGCGTTCTGCGTGGTGGACGACGACTACTCGCTGGGGCAGTTCCCGTTCGGCTCCAACGGCCTGGAGGCGCTCCAGGTCACCGTGGCGCACGAGTTCTTCCATGCGGTGCAGTTCAGCTACGACGCGTTCGAGGACCTCTGGTTCCAGGAGGGGACCGCGACCTGGATGGAGGACGAGGTCTTCGACGCGGTGGACGACAACCTCCAGTACCTGTTCTCCTCGCCGCTGCGGCGTCCCGGGGTCCCGCTCGACCTGAGCGACCCCGCGAGCGGCCACGTCTACGGCGCCTGGATCTGGTTCCGGTTCCTCGCGGAGTACTTCGGGGACCCGGCGGTGATCCGGGAGGCCTGGGTCCAGGCCGACGGCAGTGCCGGTGGCCCGGATCGGTACTCGTTGCAGGCGCTCGCGAAGGTGATCCGGGCGCGGGGGCAGCGGTTCCGGCGGCTGTTCGCCGACTTCGGCCTGTGGAACGTGTTCCCCGACACCGTGTACGAGGAGGGAGCCGCATACCCGTCCCCGGCGTTCGACGCCAGGCACCGCATCACGGCCCGCAGGGACCTGGTCTCGGGCGGGTTCCGGATGGACCACCTGACGACCTCATCCGTGCGACTCGTGCCGAGGCGCGGCGTGGGCCCGAGGGCGAAGCTGCTGCTGGCGGTCGACGGACCGAGGTACGCGACCGGTGCCGAGGCCTCGGCGCTCACCGTGGCGCGGACCGGGAGGGTGAGGTGGTACGCGTTCCAGCTGAACAGGAGGGGTGACGGCGTGCTGCGCGTCCCGTTCGGCAAGGGGAAGATCTCGAGCGTGGTGTTGATCCTGACGAACGCGAGCACCCGCTCGACGTGCTGGGTCGATCCGACGGCGACCTACTCGTGCTTCGGAGATCCGAGGGACGACCGGCAGCCCTACGCGTACGCGGCCTCGCTCATCCCGTAGCCGGCTCCACGGAGGAGCGTTCGGGCATCGGTTCCTCGGCGGCGTCTCCGGCCCGGAGGTGGACGGTCCGGATCGGGAAGGGGATCTCGATCCCTTCGGCCCGGTACCGCTCGTGCAGCCGTTTCACGAACTCGTGGGTGATCAGGTACTGGTCGGTGAACTCCCTGCCGCGCAGGATCACGCTGAAATCGATGCTCGAGTCGCCGAACGTGTGGTAGCGGATGAACGGCTCGAACCCGGGAACCGCTCCGTCCACCTCCCGCATCACCTCGGCGGCGACCTCGATGGTGACCCGCTCGACCTTGGCCAGATCGCTGTCGTAGCTCACGCCGACCTGGACCAGCACGGCGAGCTCGGTCTCCGGGCGGTAGAAGTTGGTCACGATCGCCGAGGCCAGCCTGGCGTTCGGCACCAGCACCATGTTGTTCGGGAGCTGGCGGATCCAGGTGTTCCGCCAGTTGATGTCGACGACGTACCCCTCCTCGCCGCTGTCGAGCCGGATGAAGTCTCCGGGCTGCACCTTCTTCGAGGCCAGGATGTGGATCCCGGCGAACAGGTTCGACAGCGTGTCCTGCAACGCGAGCGCCACGGCCAAGCCCCCGACGCCGAGGGCCGTCAGCAGGGGCGCGATCGACACACCGACGGTCTGGAGCAACACGAGGAACCCGACCACGTAGACGACGAGCCTGGTGATGTTCACGAAGATCGAGCTGGACTGTGCCACGCCCGGCCGCCCGAGGGCGGCCGCCCGGATCATCCGCGCCCCGAGCCGGGCGACGATGACGGTTGCCATCACGATCAACGCGGCCACCAGTACCCGTTCCGCGACGTCGCGGACGCCCTCGCGGAGGGGGAGGACGATGAGCGCGCCCCAGACGCCGACCGCGATCGCACCCCCCAGGGCGAGATCGCCGAGCGCCCCGTAGAGCACCTCGTCCCCGGTCCATGCCGTCCGCCCCGCGCGGGACTCGAGGCCTCCCAGGACGAGTCGGGCCACGAGACCCGCCACCAGCCCGCCACCAAGCCAGGCGGCGGCTTCCCCGAGGTCGCGGAGCGCGAGAGACCCCTCCACGCGCATCACCTCCGGCCCCCGACCCTACCGGATGTCCGCCGAGGGCCTCATCCGTGCCAGGCGCCGACCCGGCCGGTTTTGCTAGGTTCCCTCGCATGGTCGGTCCAGCGGTGCGGCGGCCACTGGGTGCGTGGCGGGGACGGCACCCGGTGCTCGGCTCCGTGCTGGTGGTGCTCGCCGCGTTGCTGGCGCTGGTGCTCCTGTGGCACGTGGTCACGATGGACCACGCCTACCCCGGCGGCATGCTCGGCGGATGCATCGTGGTGCTGACGGCGTTCCTGCTGATCCTGGTGCCACGGCGGGTCCTGAAGGTCGTTCCCGTGTCCGTCCCTCCGAGCGTGTGGGTCCCCGAGCGGGAGCCGCTCGGCGCGGCGCCCCGTCCGCCGCCCGCATCGCCCACCCTGGGGACGGCGGTGCTGCTGCTCTGATCCCCGACGGTCCCGGTCGGATCGGTGTGGAAGGAGGAGCACATGCAACGACGGAAGATCGGCGTCCTGTTCGGTGTCGTTCTGCTCGCGGGGCTCCTGGTCGCGTGCGGGGGGGACGGCGCCGGAGGCGACGATGGGGTGATAGAGATCTCGATGTTCGACGACCTGCGGTTCGAGCCGAACTCGGTCACGGTGACTGCCGGCGAGCCGGTGACGTTCCGCGTGACGAACGAGGGACAGGTCGTCCACGAGATCGTGATCGGCCCCGAGCACGTGCAGATGGCTCACGCGGAGGCCGCCGCCGAGGGGGAGATGGAGCACGGCGAGATGGACGTGGAGGGCCAGCTCGCCGCCCTCGAGGTGGAGCCGGGCGACACCGACGAGGTCACGGTGACCTTCGAGGAGGCGGGCGAGATGCCGTTCGGCTGCCACGAACCCGGCCACTACGAGGGAGGCATGTTCGGGACGGTGACTGTGGAGTAGCGGGGCGGCGGGCGGCTCGCGTCCCCGGTAGGTGCAGGCGCGACGTCCCGGCCTACCGGGGAGCTTGTCCGATCAGGAACCCCTCCACCACTGGGGCCATGATCTCCGGGGCGAAGCCGTGGGTCTGGCCGTCGAGCACGCCGAGCTGCGCCATCGGCAGCACCTCGGCCAGGGCCCGGACCGCGTTCGCTTGCCACGTGGGGCTGTCGCTCCCGTACATCGTCAACGTGGGTGCCGTCACGCCGACCCACCGTTCCGCCGGCAGCGGACGGCCACACACCGACTCGCCCATGATCCGTCCGTCGTAGGGGAGGGTGTGGGCCGATCCCTCCATCGCCGACCAGATCGGTGAGCCACGCATGTCCTGGAGCGCCTCGTCCGGGACCAAGGGTCCCACCCGGAGGAAGTAGGTCACGGCTCCGGCTCGATCGCCGGCGGTCAGGAGTTCCTCGAGCCTCGCCACGTAGCCCGCGGGGAGCGGTGGGCGGGTGTCGTCCACGACGAACGGCGGCTCGTACAGCACCAGCCGTTCGACCCCGACGCCCAGTGCGGCCGCCTCGAGCGCCAACACGGCGCCCGACGAGTGGCCGAACACGGAGGCCCGTCCCCCCACCTCCGACACGAGCGCACCGAGATCCTCGACCTCGCGCTCGACCGCGTATGGGAGCATGTCCCCGCTGTCTCCCCGGCCGCGGCGGTCGTAGGCCACCACCGTGAAGGTCGGCGCCAGCAGCCTCGCCAGGGGTGCGGCGGCCGCGCGGTCGCTCAGCGCCCCGCCGACGAGGATCAGCGGCGGCCCGCCGCCCGAGCGCTCGAACGCGATCGTGGTGCCGTCGTCCGACATGACCGTGTTCATCCGATCGGCTCCTCGACCGCGGGCGGGACGTTGTGGTTGAGCCGGAACAGGTTCGTACGATCGTAGCGGGCCTTGATCTCGGCGAGCCGGTCCCACGTCGACCCCGGGTACGCGATGCGGACCTCGTCCTCGCTCCCGGGTCCCATGAAGCCGGTGTACGCGCCGGGCTCGCCGCGGTGGATCGCCGACGCGAGCTGCTCGACCCACGGCTCGTGCTCTGCCAGGCCCTCGGTCGACTCTGAGCCGCCACGTTGACCAGGAACCGGCGGTCGCGGTGGGCGAACGCGGTGGCCTCGGCCGGCGCGCGAGCCATCGCGCCCCCCAGCGAGCGGAACTGGACCACGCGCGTCATCGCCGTGGAGGACTCGAGCGCCTCGACGATCGTCTCCGCCGCGACGCGGTCGATACGGTCGGAGAACATCGTCCGGCCGGCCGCGATCGGGTGGCACTCCTCGTCGTCGGGCAGGTAGATCTCGGGGTAGGGCATCGGCCGCACCATGTCGGCCAGCGGCTCGGCGAGCCTCCGGAACGACCCGACCACCGGCTCACCCGTCTCCACGTCGCCCACGTACGCGAGCAACCCGAGGATCACGAGCTTGCCGTGGTGCTCCTGGGCGATGAACGGCATCGGCGGTGCCGGCATCGCCGCCGCGATCACCGAAAGCTCCTCGGGCGCCGCCTCGGCCTCCGCGGCGAACGCCTCGATCGTCTCCGGCGTCGCCGGGAGCAGCAGCACCCCCCCGACGATCGTCCCGACCTCGTGCAGCCGGAAGCGGCATCGCGTGACGACGCCGAAGTTCCCGCCGCCGCCGCGGATCGCCCAGAACAGGTCAGGGTTCTCGTCCTCGCTCGCTCGGACGCTCGTGCCATCGGCGGTCACGAGCTCCGCCTCGAGGAGCGAGTCGATCGTCAACTCGTGCTTGCGCACGAGGAACCCGATGCCGCCGGCGAGCGTGATCTCACCGATCCCGACCGAGCCGGTGTCGCCGAACCCGGTCGCGAGCCCGTGCTCGTGGGCCGCCTCGGTGTACGCCGCGCGCGGTCAGGCCGGCGCCGGCCCACGCCGTCCGGCCCCCGGAGTCGATCTCCAGGGTCGTCAGCTCACCGACGTCGAGCACGATGCCGCCGTCGGACGTGCTATGGGCCGCGGGGCTGTGCCCGCCGTCGCGCACGGCCAGCTCGATCCCAGTGTCGCGTGCGAACGCGATCACGCGCGCAACGTCGTCCGCGTCCGCCACGCGGGCGATCGCGACCGGTCGGCGGTCGAACCCGCCGTAGAACGGCGTTCGGGCTTCGTCGTATTCGGCGTCGCCGGGTGCGATCACCCTGCCGCGTACCGCGGCGCGGAGGTCGGCGACGAGGCTCTCGGCTCCGGCAGAGCGCATGGGGGGTGACTCCTCCCGTTCGAGCGGATGCACGCTATGCGAGCAGACGGATCTGACGATGGGAACTCATCGGGCGGGGCGAGCCTTCCCGTACCGGCGGCTGAGCTCGGCTCCGACGCGGGCGAGCTCGGTCCGGACCTCCTCGGGTTCGACCACCTCGGCCCGTTCGCCCAGCGGCGCCAGCTCGGAGGCGATCGCATGCGCCGACCACCCGCGGACCTCGACCTCGGTCCGCCCGTCGGCCCGGGACTCGCCCACGCTGGCGCGCCGGCCGAACATCGCCCGGAGCCACCCCGCCACCTCGTCGCTCGCGAGGACCGTGGCGCGGAACCCCGCCCGCCGCTCGTCCAGCGTCTCGAGGATCGAGCGCCAGGTCTCGGCCAGATCGAACCCGTCCGGGCGCTCGACGGGCTCCTCGGTCCGTTCCACCCCGCGGACCCGGCTGACGCGGAACGTCCGCTGCCCATCGGCGGTCCCGGCGACCAGGTACCAGACGGAGGCCTTGGCCACCAGCCCCAGCGGGTGCACGAGCCGCTCGCTCGGCCGGTCGCGCCCCGCGTAGCGCAGGCGGACCTGCACGCCGTCGACCACGGCGCGCTGGAGCTCCTCGAGGAACGGCGGGGCCTCGACGTGGCTCCGGTCCCAGTGGGCCGGGTCGAGCACGACGGCCGAGGCCGCCGCCTCGGCCTCGGCGCGGAAGGTCTCGGGCAGGGCGCGGAGGAGCTTCCGCAGCGCCGCCTTGATCTGCGGCGTGGCCTGGGCCGAGGGCCCGGCAACCAGGAACAGCGTCCGGGCCTCGGCCGCCGTCAGACCGCTCAGGTCGGTCCGGGCGCCGCCGAGGAGGGACCAGCCACCGCCTCGTCCGGGCTGGGAGTAGACGGGGATCCCGGCCATCGCGAGCGCCTCGAGGTCTCGCCGAGCCGTTCGCTCGGAGATCTCGAGCTCCTCGGCGAGCTCGGCGGCCGTCACCCGTCCCCGGGCCTGGAGTATCAGCAGGGCCGCGACGAGCCGGTCGGCGCGCACCCGCCAAGCATCCCAGGAAAACCGGCCATCGGATGACCGGTTCTCCCCGGCATGATGACGGCCGAGGCACCGTTGGACCGATGAGTCGGGCCCGCCCGATCCGTCGGAACGGTGACCGGAGTGAGGAAGGGGGAGCGATGAACGCTGCCATCGAGGCCGAGGGCCTCGTGAAGAGCTTCGGGAAGGTTCGAGCGCTCGACGGGATCGACCTCGTCGCCGGCGAGGGCACCATCTTCGGGCTGCTCGGGCCGAACGGAGCCGGGAAGACAACCGCGATCCGCGTGCTGTCCACGCTGCTGCTGCCGGACGAGGGGCGCGCGGCGGTCGGCGGGTACGACGTGGTCCGACAGCCCGGGGAGGTGCGCCGGCTGATCGGGCTCACCGGGCAGTACGCAGCGGTGGACGAGCTGCTGTCCGGCCGCGAGAACCTCTACATGATAGGGCGGCTGCTCGGTCTCCCGGCCGCGGACGCGCGCCGACGGGCCGACGAGCTGCTCGAGTCGTTCGATCTGGCCGAGGCGGCGAGCAAGCTCGTCAAGGCCTACTCGGGCGGGATGCGACGGCGCCTGGACCTGGGCGCGAGCCTGGTCGGGCGCCCGCGCTTCCTGTACCTGGACGAGCCGACCACCGGGCTCGATCCCCGGAGCCGGCTGGAGCTGTGGGGCATGATCCGAGCGCTGGTGGCCGACGGGACGACCGTGCTGCTCACGACCCAGTACCTCGAGGAGGCCGATCGCCTCGCCGACGAGATCGTGGTGATCGACCACGGCCGTGTGATCGCCGCCGGGACGCCGCAACAGCTCAAGACCCGCATCGGCGGTCAGGTGCTCCAGGCCCAGCCTGCGGACCCGGCCGACCTCGAGGCGGTCGAGCGGCTCTTCGTCGGGTTCGCGAGCGACGGCGAGCGCCCCTACAGCGACGGGCGGCTCGTCTCGGTCACCATCGCCGACCGGGCGGCGCTCGGACGGGTCGCCCGGCTACTCGACGAGGAAGGGATCGTCGTCGACGACCTGTCGCTGCGGCGTCCGAGCCTGGACGAGGTGTTCCTCGCCCTCACCGGCCACCTGGCCGAGGAGGCGTCTGGGGCCGCGGAGACGCAGACCGAAGGGAGCCGTTCATGAGCGCCACCACCGCGACCCTGTCCGGGAACGTGGGCGTGCTGCGGAACACGCTCACGATCGCCCGGCGCAACCTGCTCCACATCAAGGCGAACCCCGAGCAACTCGTGGAGATGTCGATCCAGCCGCTGATGTTCCTCGTGCTGTTCGTGTACGTGTTCGGGGGCTCGATCGCCGGGTCCAGCCGCGACTACCTCCAATTCGCGCTGCCCGGGATCCTGGTCCAGGGGATCGCGTTCACCCCGTTCACCACCGCGATCGGGCTGAACGTCGACTTCCAGCGTGGGCTGATCGACCGCTTCCGCTCGCTGCCGATCGCGCGCTCGGCCGTGGTCGGCGGGCGGATCGCCGCCGACGGCGTGCGGATCGCCTGGAGCGCGTTCATCATGACCGCCTTCGGGGTCCTGCTGGGGTTCCGGTTCGACGGCGGGGCGGCCGGCGCGCTCGGCGCCTACGCGCTCGTGATCGCGTTCGGGCTCACGATGTGCTGGCCGATGGCGTTCATCGGGATCACCGCGCGGACCACCGAGTCGGTCAACACGTGGGGGTTCATGATCATCCTGCCGCTCTCGTTCGCGAGCTCGGCGTTCGTGGATCCCTCGACGATGCCCGGCTGGCTCGAGGCGTTCGCGAACGTGAACCCGATCACGCACGTGATCGACGCCACGCGGGGGCTGATGCTGGGCGGATCGGTCGCCGGCCCGATCGTCCGGTCGGTGCTCTGGCTGGTCGCGATCCAGGCGGTCTTCGTGCCGCTCGCGATCGCGCGGTACCGCCGCCGGGTCTGAGGAGCGACCGGTGGTGACCGTGGAGCACGTGCGGGCGTTCGCGTCCGGCCTCCCGAGGACCACCGAGGCGCTGGTCGGGGATCGGGTCAAGTTCCGCGTCGGGCGGATCGTCTACCTGGCGTTCTCGCCAGATGAGACGCTGATGGGCTTCGCGTTCCCGAAGGAGGAGCGCGAAGCTCTCGTCCGCTCAGAGCCCGAGAAGTTCCTGATGCCGGAACGCTCCGACCTCCGGTACCGCTGGGTCGTCGTCCGGCTCGAGGCGATCGACGAGGTCGAGATGCGCGAGATCGTGCTCGACGCGTGGCGGATGGTCGTGCCGAACCGAGTCGCCGCCGAGCACGAGGCCGCTACGCGTCCGTCCAAGGGTGCTCCGCGAGCGTGACCCTCGCGGCGGTGCCCACCTGGATCGTGGCGAGCACGGAGGCCCCGAGCACCCACCGCGCGCCGTGGTCGCCGAGCGCCGACCAGGCGATGAGCCCACCCCCGGCCGCGGCGATCGCGGCGTCCGCCAGGAGCGCCCCCCGCCCGAGCGGGAGCGCCCGGCGCCGCCAGACGGCGAGGTCGAGCACCGGCGTCCTGGAGCGGGATGGCCCCGAGGGGGTCAGCATGCGGCGGGTCGCCGAGGAGCTCGGCACCGGCGCGGCGTCGCTCTACTGGCACGTGGCGAACAAGGACGAGCTGATCGAGCTGGTCGTCGACCGGGTCGCGGGCGAGATCCCCGTCCCCGAGCCCGCCCCCGAGCACTGGCGCGAGCAGGTCGTGGAGTGGATGGTCGCGGCGCGCGAGTCCATGAAGCGCCATCCCGGCGTCGGGGCGCTCACCATGGGACGCATCCCGATCGGCCCGAACACCGTCCGGTGGGTCGAGTGGTACCTCGCGGTCCTCCGTGGCGCCGGGGTCCCCGATCGCATCGCCGCCTACGCGGGCGATCTCGGCGGGCTGTACCTTGGGGCCCACGCGCTCGAGGACGCGATCGGGCCGCAGTCGCCGACGGGGGAGGACCTGCCGCCCGAGAAGATCGTGGAGCTGGTCCGCCGGTACTTCGAGTCCCTGCCGCCCGATCGGTTCCCGAACATCCACGAGACGCTCGATCAGCTGTTCGAGGGCGACGCGGACGAGCGATTCCGGCTCGGCCTGGAAATCATCATCCGCGGCCTCGCCTCGTACATCGGGGAGGAGTAGGGGCTCCCTCAGCGGGCGCGCTCGAGCTTCGCGAACGCTCGCTCCAGCCGCTGGGCCTCGACCTTGGCGCCGCGGTGCTCGGCCTCGGCCGCCCTGAGGGTCTCACGCGCCTCGCCGCGCTTGACCTCCAGTTCCTCCAGCCGACGTCGAGCGCGCTCCACGGCGGCTCCGGCGGATCGCTCGCCCCGTCGAGCCGCGGCCAGCTCCCGCTCGAGCCTCTTCGCCCTCGCTCGGAGCTCGGAGGCCGGCGCGAGCTCGCGGGTCCTCGCCTTCGCCCGACCGCCGCCCTCGAGCACGCGCAGCCCGCGCTCCTCGAACGCGCTCGGCGGGCGGAGGGGCGTCACCAGCGTCCCGGCGAGGAGCGCAGCGGCGGCATCCTCGTCCGCGGCCGCGGCCTCGAGCGTCGAGACCAGGTCGTCGCGGTGGGAAGCGGCCCGGACCCGGGCCGACTCGAGGATCCCCATCGCCCGGCGGGCGAGCGCCACCACCTGCTGCCGCCGTTCCTCGAGCGCTGCGCGCAGCGGCTCCGCGTCCCCGCGCGAGAGCGCGCGGCGCTGGGCGGCCCGCAGGCGCTCGCCGAGGTCGAGCAGCTCTTGGACGCCCGCGGGCTCCTCGAGTGCCAGACGATCGAGCGCCCACGCCGGGACGGTCGGCTTGCGGAGCGCGCGGACGCGAGCGCCCCCCTCGGCGTCACCGGCCTCGGCACGCGCCTTCGCCAGCGCGTTCCGATCCCGGACGAACGCTTCCCGCGGGCCCGCGTAGAGCTCGCGGATCGCGGCCTCGAGGTCCTTTGAGGGAACGATCGGCGACTCCCTTCGTCAGACGCCCGATCGTCGCTCGGCCAGCCGTGCGAGGTTCCGGAGTTGCTTCGTGTCCGCGCGGTTGACCAAGGGCTTGAAGATGGGGCGCGCCCAGGCCTTGAGCCAGTACGGGACGTAGTTCACACGTTGCACGGTCTCCGTGTACGTGATCCGCGAGCCGTCGGCGTCCGCCTTGACGTCGTATCGGTGCTCGAAATGCACGTGCCACGTCCGCCCACGCTTCCGGTCCAGGCGCGCATCCGTCTCGATCACGAGCTTGCTCGGCCTGATGACCTCGGTGACGGTCGAGCGATCGTTGAACGTGCCGTTGAAGTTGGCTCCCGTCGACGTGAACGTGGTCCCGGCGTCCGCTCGGTCCGAGGACGCGTCCAATGCCAGGAGCTTGAAGGACTCGTCGTCCGCCATCTCTCCGGACCACACCAGATGAGCTCGGAGGTCGGTGATGACGTCGAACACGGTATCCGGTTCGGCCCTCGAGGTGACCGATGTCTGCGTCCGGTAAAGGAACGGGCGGTCGGCCATGTCGTCCCCTCGTGTCAACCTAGCGCCTCACCCGACCCGCGTTCCAACCCTCGGCGCGGCCGGAACCGCGCCCCTAGGGATCCAGCCGCGGCGGCAGCCCGAACAGCGGGAACAGCCGCTCGGTGTCCAGGTGGAACGTGATCCCAGCGAGCTTGCCGTTCGCGATCTCGAGCACCTGGAGCGACCACGGATCCAGCCCGTTCGGGCCCGGCTTGTACTGACCGAAGGCGGGGAGGCCATTCGCCTCGGTCAGGATCAGGCGCGAGCCGCGGCAGCCGATCCCCGGTCCCAGGCACCACTTCACGACGTCCTCATGGGTCCGGAGCCACATCTCGTATGGCGGCATCGACCAGGTCGCGTCCTCGTGCAGCAGCGAGACCAGCGCCTCCATGTCGTACCGCTCGAACGCGTCGACGTATCGGGACAGGAGCGCGCGCTGCTGTCGGTCGTCTGGACGGAGGATCTCCGCGTCGACCGGGTGACGGGCATCCAGCGTCGCCCGCGCGCGCTGGAGCGCGCTGTTCACCGAGGCGACCGACGTGCCGAGGAGCTCGGCAACCTCGCTCGCCTTCCAGCGCAGGACCTCGCGCAGGATCAGGACCGCGCGCTGCTTGGGCGGCAGGTGCTGGAGCGCCGCGATGAACGCCAGCCGGATCGACTCCTTGGCGACGGCGAGCTCGGCCGGGTCCGCGTCGGTCGGGAGCACGCGGCCGTCGGGGATCGGCTCGACCCAGGTCTCCAGGGGGAGCGGGGGCGGCAGGGGCTCGTCGGCCGACGTCGCCGGGCCGAGCTCCATCGGCCGGGCGCGCCGCTGCGGCTCGCCCAGCATGTCGAGGCAGACGTTCGTCGCGATCCGGTACAGCCACGAACGGAGCGAGGAGCGCCCCTCGAACCGGTCGAACGCTCGCCAGGCACGCACGAACGCCTCCTGGACGGCGTCCTCGGCCTCGAACGCGGAGCCGAGCATCCGGTAGCAGTAGCCGGTCAGCTCGGCGCGGAAGTGCTCGAGCTCGACCTCCAGGTCCTCGCGCCGCAAGACTGCGGTCGCGCTCGCGCGTTCGTCCATCGGGTCCCCCACCCTCGTTCGCGGTTACCGATCCAGGGTACCCGTCCTCCCGACGACCGAGACCGCGCGATCCAGCGGTCGGCCGATGAGTTCCCGGCTCGGCTGGGGTCCACAAGGGCAGATGGACGGTGCCGGAAGTGACCGGCTGTCCTTCCTCGGCCGGCCCGTGCCGCGGTCGTTCGAGGTCCGGCTGGTGGTTCTCCCGCCGGGTTCCGAGCGCTCGTTCGACGAAGCCGTGTGGCACGACGCGCTGATCGTCGTCGAGCGCGGCGACCTCGAGCTCGGATGCGCCGGCGGGAGCCGTCTGCGGATCCGGTGCGGCGACATGCTGTCGCTCTCGGGGCTGGGTGTCGGCCGCCTGCGTCAGTGCGGAGACGAGCCCGCCGTGCTCGTCGCCGTCTCCCGCCGGCGGTTCTGAGCGGATCAGACCTCGTCGGGCCACGCCGCGTCCAGGCGAGCCAGGACCCGGTCCAGGCTCTCCGGTCCCCGCTCGAGGTAGGTCATCATCGCGTCGAAGAAGTTGTCGGCCCCGATGCTCGGCGGCATCAGGTCCGAGGCGTCGAAGCGGAACGCGTCCGCGGCGAGAGCCTCGTGGAGGTGCTCGGCCTGGCGTCGCAGGAACGGCGAGTAGTTCGCGAGGTCGAACCGCCGGTTCGCGATCATGAACCCCGTTCCCTCGCGGGTCATCTCGGCTCCGAAGTCGGGGCCGAGGAGGAACCGAACGACCTCGCGGACCTCGGGACGGTCGCTGAACGCCGCGACCATCTCGCCGCCGCCGATGAGACCGGGGAACCGCCCCGACGCGGACGGGAACGGGAAGATGTCGGTGACGCTCCCCGACGATCCCGGTGGCAGGAAGTGCTCGGCGAAGGTCGCCTGCAGGTAGAGCCAGCACCCCGGTGGGTCGTCGATCATCGGCAGCTGTGCGTCCCAGATCGACGCCCGGAGCGCTCCGGCGGGTCCGCCGTTCACCGAACCTCCGGTGAACGCGATGTCTCCGAAGCGCTCGAACGCGTGACGGACGGGAGCGCTGTCGAAGGTGAGCCGATGGAAGGTCCACGCGTCATACGTCTCCCCACCGGCCTCGGCGAGCACCAGGTTCTCGATCCAGTCGGTTCCCGGCCACCCCGACGCGCCGGGACCGGACTCGAACCCGAGGCACCATGGCGTTCGTCCGTCGCGGATGAGGCGTCGACCGAGCTCCATCAGCTCGTCGAGCGTCCGCGGGATATCGTAGCCGGCCGTGTCCAGCTCGGGCACCGGGTACCAGATCAAGCTCTTGACGCTGAGTTGCACGAACGCGCCGAACAAGCCGCCGTCCTCGGAGGGCCACGACCCGTCCGCGTCCACCGTTCCGAGCGAGACGAGGTACGGGCTCTGGTCCGCCCGCAGCTGCTCGAGGTCGACGTAGGCGCCCAGGTCCACTAGATGATCGTCGCGCGCGAGATCGCCGATCACGCCGGGGATCGCGAAGGCGATGTCGGGCGGGGCGCTTCGAACGTCGCGGCTGCTGATCCAGGTCTGGATCTCGGGCAGATCGACGAGCGTGACCTTGATCCCGGTGCGTGCCTTGAAACGCCGGAGCTCGAGCAGCAGGGGCTCGAGGAGCGCGGGATCCTGATGGACGTTCTGCCACAGCATCGTCACCTCGGTTCCCTCGAGCGGCTGCGCCGGGGCCCGGTGGAGCGCGGGTACGGGTTCGGCGCGGAGCCCGTGGGGAGCTCCGGCGGGCAGCAGCGGACACTCCGGCGTTCCCAGGAAGCGCTCGCACTCGGAAGGGCGGAGCTCGCGCGTCACCTGCGACCGCGCCTGCTCGAAGAGCTGCGAGAGCGGGAGGTCGAGGACCCCCTGCTCGCCGAGTGGTCCGACCAAGACGGCCGTCGGCCCGTCGGGCTCGGGATACTCGATCCTCGCCGATTGCATCGCCCAGTGGAGGGCCTCGACGGCCTCGGCGGGCACGGGGCGACCGAGGGCTGAGGCCAGGTTGACGGCATGCAACGCCAGGACCACGGCCAACTCCGGATCGGTCCGCATGTTCGAGATCGACGCGTGCGAGAGGGCCGAGACCCTCGCGAAGTCCCGCTCCTGTCCTACATCGCTTGCACGGTCCACCGCGATCACCGTGAGCGCGGCGGCGACGAGCGAGGCAACCGTCAGCACCGCGACCAGCGCGCGCATCCGGACGAAGGCGCGGCGTTCGAGCCGCGCCTCGCGCTCCTGTCGTTCGCGCTCGACCCCCCGTTCCGCGTCGCGCCTGGCCACGCTCGCCTCGAGGTACTCGCGCTCGCGCTCGGTGAGTCCGATCGAGCTCGTCGTCGTGCGCTCCTCGGCCTGGTCGAGCCGTCCCCCCGTGAGCAGGTAGTCGGGGCTCCGGCCGGCCTCGAACCACTCGGCGGCGGCGGCCGAGAGCCGCGCGTGGACGCGGAGGTCCTCGCGGGCGGATTCGATCCAGCCCCGGAGCCGAGACCACTCGCGAAGGAGTGCTTCGTGTGCGACTTCGACGGTGGGCCCGCGCGTCTCCGGATCGCGGTCGAACGACAGGAGGCGGCGGGCGCCGAACGTGTCGATGACGGACTCCATCGCGGCGCGGTCGCCCTCGACCGAGACGAGCTCCGAGCGCGCCAGCCGTCGCCTCGTGTCGTCGGTCCCACCGTCGGTCGGTCCGACGAGTCGGAGGAAGAGCTGGCGCGCCGCCTCCCGCTGCGACGGGCTGAGGCCCAGATACAACTCCTCGGCCCGCTGCGCGAGCGCGCCGGACACGCCGCCGAGCTCGCGGTAGGCCTCGAAGGTGAGCGTCGAGTCGCCGCGCCCGTCGAACGTCTCGGTCAACACGTACTGGAGCAGGGGCAGCGCCGCGGGCCGGTCCGCGACCTCGGCGACGATCTCGCCCACGAGCGAGGGATCGACGGCGACCCCCACCGCCTCGGCCGGCCCCGCGATGGCGCGCTCGAGCTCGGCGGGGGAGAGCGGGGTCACGACGTACGTACGCGCGCCGAGGAGCTCGCCGAAGGACCGATACTGGAGGGGTCGGTCGTAGAAGTCGGCGCGCAGCGTCGCGACGATCCGGACCCGGCTCCGAGGGTCGGTCGCCGCTGTCACGATCGCGCGGAGGAACCGCGCGCGGCGCTCCTCGTCGCGCACGAGCGTGAAGACCTCCTCGAACTGGTCGATCACGAGCAGGAGCTCGCCCTCTCCGTCCGGCAGGATCTCCTCGGCCATGTGCAGGAGACCGCCGTCCTGCGCCTCCATCCGCTGGACGCGGTCGGATCGGGCGTCGACGGCGATCCGCTCGAGCGCCGCGTCGAGCTCCTCGAACGGGTGCTCGCCCGGCACGAACGCGACCACGAACCAGCGGTCCGAGCCGGGCAGCGCGCCGCGCCGGAGCGCCGGCACCAGGCCGGCCCGGACGAGCGAGGACTTGCCGCCGCCGGACGGCCCGACGACCGCGACGAAGCGGGAGCCGTCGCGCTCGTCCCCGAGGCGGGCGAGCAGGTCCCGGCACGCGGCGTCGCGGCCGAAGAAGTCACCTGCGTCGGCCTCGTCGAACGGCCGGAGCCCC
The DNA here is from genome assembly GCA_964640085.1 of uncultured Actinomycetes bacterium. Classification (GTDB taxonomy): domain Bacteria; phylum Actinomycetota; class UBA4738; order UBA4738; family HRBIN12; genus CAZXFA01. The sequence continues at coordinate 308,960 of CAZXFA010000001.1, forward strand.
TTGTACGGGTTCCGCCGCTCGGCGACCGGACCGAGCTTCCGGGAGCTGGTCGCCGCGGCCCGGAACGCCTCGGCGAACGCGAGGACGTCCGGGTACCGCCGGTCCGGGTCCTTCGAGGTCGCGCGGGCGAGGACCTCGTCCAGAGGCGCCGGGAGCTCGGGGCGGACCCAGCGGAGCTGAGGGAGCGGCTCGTGCGCGTGGCGTTCGAGGAGCTCCGCAGGCGAGCTCCCAGTGAACGGGTGACGGCCGGCGAGGCTCTCGTGCAGGACGAGGCCGAGGCCGTACAGGTCCACGAGGGCGGAGACGGTTTCTCCGCGCGCTTCCTCCGGCGAGACGTACCAGGCCAACGAGTCGCCGATCCCCGATGCCTCCGCGGGGTCCACGAGATCCTTCGCGATCCCGAAGTCGGTGAGGTACGCGTTGCCATCCTCGTCGAACAGGACGTTCTCGGGCTTCACGTCCCGATGCACCACCCCCTGACGGTGCGCGGACGCGAGCGCGAGCGCCACCTGCTCGGCCAGACGCGCGGCGCGCTCGGGTGCGAGCGGCCCGTTCCCGAGCTCGTCGCGCAGGCTCCCGCCCCGGAGGTAGCGCATCACGAGGTAGGCGGCGTCGGGTTCCCGCCAGTAGTCGTGCAGCGGCACGATGTGCGGGTGCTCGAGGCGGGCGACGAGCTGCGCCTCGACGTCGAACCTCCGGATGAACTCCGGATGGTTGGCGATCTCGCGCCGGATCACTTTGACGGCGACCTCGCGGCCGACCTCGGGCTGGTAGGCGCGGTGGACGATGCCGAACGGCCCTCCCCCGATCGCTTCGAGCAGGCGATAACCGCGGAGCGGCTCGCCGCCCGGATCCAGAGCCGCGTCCTGCCGGAGCACCTGCTGCTGGAGGCGTTGCAGCTCGTGCGAAGGGTCGATCCCGAGCTCGTCGGCCAGCAGGGCGCGCGCCCGGGCGAAGGCCGTCAGCGCGTCCCCCTGCCGACCCGACCGGTACAGGGCGACGATGAGTTGTCCCCAGAGCCGCTCGCGGAACGGGTGCCGCGCGACGAGCGTCTCGAGCTCGGGCACGAGCTCGCGGTGACGGCCGAGCGCGAGATCGGCCTCGATCCGCTCCTCGACCGCGGCGAGCCGGAGCTCCTCGAGCCGAGCGGTCTCGCCGGCCAGCGAGGCGGTGGCCTCCAGGCCGTCGAGCGCGGGCCCGCGCCACAGGTCGAGGGCGCGCCGGAGCGTCTCGGACGCACCCGCCAGGTCGTGCGGGGCGAGGCCGTGAGCCTCGTCGAGGCGCGCCTGGAACGTGAGCAGGTCGACCTCCTCCGGCTCGGCCCGGAGCTGGTAGCCGGAGGGCCGGTGCTCGATCCGACCGGCGTCGAGCGCCTTCCGCAGGTTCTTGACGTGCGTCTGGAGCGTGTTCCGTGCCGTGGCCGGGGGGTCGTCGCCCCAGAGCGCCTCGATCAAACGTTCGACGGTGACCGGACGGTTCGCCTCGAGGAGCAGGTGGGCGAGCAAGATCTGCTGCTTCGGCCCCCTCAGATCGAGGGCGCGGCCGCCGTCGAGGACCTCAAGCGGCCCGAGCACGTGGAATCGCATGCGCGGACGGTAGCCGGGTGGGAGCAGGAACGGAATACCTGGTTGGGCGACCTTCAGCGTTCCTCCAGCGGTCCACCCTCGGTGCTCCATCGGGCTCCGGCATCGTCGCCTCCACGAGCCATCCAGGGCGGATGGCCGGAAGGGAGGTTCGAGATGGTAACGGTCGTGAGGGAGCGGACGGCCCCCGCGCCGGTGCGGGGTGCCCGTGTCGGGTGGGTGCTGGGTGGGTTCGCGGCGATCGCGATCGCGGCCGTCGCGATCGCGGCGGTGGCGGTCCTGTCGCAGCGCCCGGGCGCCGGGCCGGTCATCGAGCGCCGTACGGCCTCGCTGTACACGCAGGACGAGCTCGCCGTGGTCCGGCTCGTCCAGCAGGGCGTGATCCCCCGGGAGACCCTGGAGGGGGAGCCGTTCCGCACGAAGGCGCTCGTGAACCAGGGGCTGATCCCGCGTGGGGCGGTCGAAGCCGGGATCCCGCTCGCCGGTCCGTTGTACTGCCCCGAGGAGCGGGCGCTGATGCGGGCGGTGGCGGCGGGGCTGGTCCCCGAGGAGGCGCTGGACTACGAGCGACTGTCGGTCAAGCGGCTCGTCAACCAGGGGCTTGTCCCGCGGGCGGCGGCCGCGCCGTGCCGATAGCGCGTCGCATCGAAGCGTGGCGCGGGCCAGCGGAGAGGGCGGCCCATCGGGGCCGCCCTCTCCGCTACCCGAGGATCTGGGACAGGTCGTACCGCACGGGCTCCTGCAACTGCTCGAACGTGCACGACCGGGGGTCGCGGTCCGGGCGCCAGCGCACGAACTGGGCGGTGTGGCGGAACCGCGAGCCCTCCATGTGGTCGAAGCGGACCTCGATCACGAGCTCGGGGCGGAGCGGGACGAACGAGAGATCCTTGCCGTGGCTCCAGCGGCTGAACTCGGAGCTGCGCGGCGTCCGCGTCTCGGTCACGTACTTGGACCAGTCCCAGGGGTGGCCCTCGAACGACGTGACGAGCGGCTGGAGCTCCTCGAACAGCCTCCGGCGCCGGGCCATCGGGAACGCGCCGACCACGCCGACGTTCTGGAGGACGCCCTCATCGTCGTACAGGCCGAGCAGGAGCGAGCCGATCGCCCGCTCGTCGGTCTTGTGGACCCGATAGCCGCCGACCACGCAGTCGGCCGTTCGGACGTGCTTGACCTTGAACATCACCCGCTTGTCGGGTTGGTACGCGCCGTCGAGCGGCTTGGCGACCACGCCATCCAGACCGGCGCCCTCGAACTCGTCGAACCACCGCTCGGCCAGGGCCCGGTCGGTCGTCGCCGGCGTGACGTGGATCGGGGAGCCGGCGGCGGCCAGCGCCTTCTCGAGCGCGCGTCGCCGCTCCCGGAACGGCTCCCGCATCAAGTCGCGGTCGTCGAGCGCGAGCAGGTCGAACGCCACGAGGTGCGCCGGCGTCTCCTCCGCGAGCAGTCGGACGCGGCTCTCGGCCGGGTGGATCCGCATCTGGAGCGTCTCGAATCCCAGCCGCACGCCTGAGGGGTCGGGGACCACGATTTCGCCGTCCACGACGCACCGCTCGGGCAGGTTCGAGCGGATCGCCTGGACGAGCTCGGGGAAGTAGCGGGTCATCGGACGCTCGTTCCGGCTCCCGATCTCGACCTCGTCTCCATCGCGGAACACGATCGAACGGAACCCGTCCCACTTCGGCTCGTAGCTGAGGTCGCCGATCGGGATCTCCTCCACGGACCTCGCCAGCATCGGCGAGACGGGCGGCATCACCGGCAGGCGCATGCCGCTATCTTCCCCGAGCCGGCGTGCTCACGTCGCCGGTGCGGGGCGCAACGGTGGGAGAACCCCCACGGCGACGCGCGGCCTCGGTTTGAGGCCGAACAGGAACCGGACCGAGTTCCAGCGGCGCACGAGGAACTCGTAGACGAGCAGCGTCAGGCCGAACGAGGCCACCAGCACCACCCCAAACTTCGGCAGCACGCCGAGGTCCCACCGGACCACGACGAAGGCCACCGCGACGATCACCGTCTGGTGCAGGACGTACCAGGGGTAGGCGCCCTCGTTCGCGTACCGCAGCAGCCGCGTTTCGGGCCGGGCCAACAACGCCCCCGCGGCGCCGATCAGGCCCAGGATCCACAGCCACATGTTCGAGGTCTGCACCAGACCGAACAGGATGTTCTGACCCGAGAGGTCCGCCCAGTCCGCGTCGAGCCCCGGGACCCAGACCGAGTAGCACGCGGTCATCGTCACGGCCCCCGCCGCCAGGAGCCACGGCCACGTCCTGCGGATCGTCGCCTGGAGCCGCTCGCTCGATGCGAGCACGAACCCGACGACGAAGAGGGCGAGGGCGGTGAAGAAGTTCCACGTGCCCTCGGGCCAGGGAAAGCCCTCCATCACCAGGAACAGCAGGGGGGCGGCGAACAGCATCCACGGACGCCCGATGTCCCGGGTCGACGCGCGGCGGTGCAGCCGGACGAAGAGCGGAAGCGCGATCAGCGAGTACAGGAACAGGTACAAGATGAACCACAGGTGGCCGAACGTGAACGCCCCGTCGTAGCCCCCGATCTCGCCTCGCATGCCCCAGTAGTCGCGAAGCCACCCGCCGAACGAGGGATCGATGGTCGAATGCTGGAGGGCAGCGAACCACTGCTGCGGGGGGACGATGACGAGCAGGCCGAAGAGGAACGGGAGCAGCAGCCGGCGGGTCCGCTCGCCCTCGTACCGACGCGGGGGCCGGTGCCCGAACGCGTACCAGGACGCCATCCCGGCAAGCACGAACAGCAAGCCCATCTGCCAGGGATCCAGGAACCAGACGACGGCTCGGGCGAGCCCCACGCTCTCCTGGGCGTTCCGCACGTAGAAGTCCTCGGGGTCGAACACCCGGGCGCTGTGGAAGGGGAACAACAGCAGGACCGCCAGGATCCTGAGCCGGTCGATGTCGTGGCGGCGGGTCTTGGTGGCGGTGCTCGGGTCGGCGATCATGCCTCTTCCCTGTGGAGGGACCCCTGCGGACCGAAGGTGCTCTGCCGGACCCAACTCTGGGTGGCCGACCGCGGCGCGCCAGGGCCAGACGCCCCCGGCGGGAGGGGACGAGGGTGGCACCTCCCGCTGACGGTCAGCCGCGCGCGAGGACGCTCGGGCGGTAGTGGAGATGGACCATGCCGTTCCCGAAACGCCGCTCGTCCAGGAGCTGGAGCTCCAGGCGGAGATCGTCCGGGACGAACCGGGTGCCGCCTCCGACCACGATCGGTGCGACGAACAGGTGCCAATCGTCGACCAGACCGGCCCTCATCGCCCGGGAGGCCAGGTTCGGACCACCGACAACGAGGTCTCGTTGCGCCCGATCTTTCATCCGTTGGACCGCTTCGCGGTCGAAGACCGGCTCGATCCTCGTCCTCGCGCTGGATGCGGCCCCCAGCGTCGTGGTGTACACGACCTTGTCGGCCGCCCGCCAGATCTCCGCGAATCCCCGGATGAAGGGCGGCTGGTCGGCGAGGTCGATCGTCTCCCATGCGACCAGCACCTCGTACATCCGCCGACCCAACAGGAAGGTGCCCACCGGGCGCTGGAGGTCGTTCACGAACGTATGGACCTCCTCGTCCGGCTCAGCCCAGTCGAAGTTGCCGTCCTCGTCTGCCACGTAGCCGTCGAGCGAGGCGATCGCGCCGTAGATCAGCCTGGCCACCGCGCCCTCATCGCTCCGGCCTATAGGTGAGCATCAGCCCGCCGGTGGTGGTCGTCTCCGAGTCCACGAGCCGCAGCTTCCGCATCCGACCGTCCTCCGGGAACAGCTTCTTGCCTCCCCCGAGCACGACAGGGAAGACCGTCAGCGAGTACTCGTCGACCAGGTCGTGGTCGGCGAGCGTCCGCACGAGGTTCCCGCTCCCCAGCACGGTGATCGCGGCGCCCGGCCGATCCTTCAGCTCCGCGACCTCCTCGACGACGTCGCCCCGGAGCAGCGTCGTGTTCTGCCACTTCGCCTCGGTCAGGGTCCGCGAGGCGACGTACTTCCGCACGCCGTTCAGGTGCTTCGCGAACGGGTCCTCGGCCGGCGCGTTCGGCCAGTACGCGGCCATGATCTCGTACGTCTTCCTGCCGAACAGGTGCGCGTCGGTACCGGCCATCCCCTGCGCCGCGGAGGCACCGAGCACCTCGTCGAAGAACGGCACCTGCCACCCGCCGTGCTCGAATCCGCCCTCGGTGTCCTCGTTCGGGTCTCCCGGCGCCTGATACACCCCGTCGAGGGACAGGAACTCCACGACCAGCAGCTTCCTCATGTCCGGCCTCCTTCCAGCACCATCGCATGTCCGACGGGGTGGGCGCTCGGAACTCATCCGTCGTGAGCACGGCCGCGCGCGTTGCATCGGCCGCGGACCCCGTGCCATCGTCGGACCGGATCCGTAGGGGAGGAAGCAGCCGTGGCCGAGATCCGGCGGTACGCCGCCGAGGCGCGTTCGACCGTGCTCGCCGGGCGCGTGCGGATGAACGCCCGGCACCACCACCTCCTCGTGGACGGTCCACCGTGGAACGGCTTCCCGGGCGAGGAGCCGATGCCGGGCGAGCTGTTCCTGGGCGGTGTCGCCACCTGTGCGGTCGAGCTGATCCAGATGTTCGCCCGGGACGAGGGCCTGCCGCTGCGTGAGGTGCACGTGGAGATCGGGGCGGAGCTTGATCCCGAGGATCAGCCGCATCCGGATCGAACGGTGTTCACCAGCGTGCGGATGCTGGTCCGCGTCGGAGGCCTCGACCGGGGCGCGGCCGAGGGGCTCGTCGAGCGGTTCAAGGGTAGGTGACCGCTGTTCGGCACGGTCGCGGTCGCGACCGCGGACGTCGAGGTGGTCGTCGAGGCGATCCCCTGAGGTCAACGTGGTCCCTGCCGGGCTCGAGGTGGCCACCAGGCAGGCCCGGGAGGAGGGGATGAGCGCGCGGATGGAGGTCGCGGACCAGTACGGGTAGACGCTCAGCCGCCCGCGTGGATCAGCGCGATCGTCCCGTCTCCAGGAGCTGAAGGTCGCGGGGGAGGGCTTCCCGGTCCCGACGTTCGCCGAGCTCGGGTACGTGGCCGAGGCCCACAGGGGCGCTAGGGGTCCGGGCGATCCGCGTGTACGTGGTGAACGGGCGCGCGTCGGAACCCCCCGAGTGCGAGCGGTCGTTAGGGTGACATATGCCCATATCGGTATGTATGGTGTCGCCCATGGCCCGGGCGGCGACCACGGTGGACGCGTTCAACGCGGTCGCGGAGCCACGTCGGCGGCAGATCCTCGACGCGCTCGCCGGCGGTGAGCACCCGGTCGGCGACCTCGTGGAGCGGCTCGGCCTGGCGCAGCCCCAGGTCTCGAAGCACCTTAGGGTGCTGCGCGAGGTGGGGTTGGTCCGGGTCCGCGATGAGGGCAGGAAGCGCATCTACCACCTGAACGGCGAGGGGCTCAAGCCCATCCACGACTGGGTGAGCGCCTACGAGCAGACGTGGTCCGAGCGCTTCGAGCGCCTGGACGAGGTCTTGGAGGACCTCAAGGGGAAGGAGGTGGGGGATGGCATCGACGACGAGTAGCGGGAAGGCGGTGGTGACGCTCCCGTCGGACATGCAGATCCTGATCACGAGGGAGTTCGACGCCCCCAGACACTTGGTGTGGCGGGCGGTCACCGAGCCAGACCTGGTCAAGCGGTGGTGGAGCGGCAAGCGCGGCGAGGTCACGAGCGTCGAGATCGACCTCCGCGTCGGGGGCAGGTGGCGCTACGTGATGGAGGCGAACGAGGGGTTCGAGGTCGCGTTCCACGGCACGTACCGGGAGATCGTCCCGGACGAGAAGGTCGTGTCGACCGAGCTCTACGAGATGCCCGGGCTCACCGAGGACGACGCCACGGTGAACACGATGACGCTGACCGAGGCCGACGGCCGCACCATGCTCACCACGCTGGTCGAGTGTCCCTCCAGGGAGATCCGCGACGCGATCATCGACTCCGGCATGGAGGGCGGGATGCAGGAGGCGATGGACGAGCTCGAGGAGGTCGCCCGCTCTCTCATATGACGGGGCTGCGTCCCTCCCGTCGAGGCGGCCGACACCCGCGGCCGGGCGCGTGTCCGATCTCGGTCCTGGCCCCGAGCTCCGGCAAGGCTCGCGAGGAAGGCGTCGGTCGATCACCTGGGGGCCCCGTTGGTGAGGATGCTGGGCGATCGGGGCGATGGCCTCGGGGTGTGGCACGATATCGCAGATGACCAGCAGGCCAGTCGCGGAGCAGCACCCGCGCGACCTCGCGCGGCTGCGCCGCGTCCGCGACCGGATCGACCGGGAGTACGCGCAGCCGCTGGACGTCGAGGCGCTCGCCCGCGGCGCGCACATGTCGGCCGGGCACCTCAGCCGCCGGTTCCGCCTCGCCTACGGCGAGTCGCCGTACAGCTACCTGATGACGCGGCGCATCGAGCGCGCGATGGCTCTGCTGCGTGGGGGCGACCTCAGCGTCACCGAGGTCTGCTTCGCGGTCGGCTGCTCGTCGCTGGGCACCTTCAGCACTCGGTTCACCGAGCTGGTCGGGATGCCGCCCAGTGTCTACCGGCGGCACGAGACGGGCGCGATGGCGGGGGTCCCGCCGTGCGTCGCGAAGCAGGTGACCAGACCGATCAGGATCCGAGAAGCGCGGGTCAGGGAACCGCAGCCAACCTGAGGCCATGGACATCACCATCCACCAGGCCCTCCTCCCGCACGACGACCCGGACGCGTCCCTGGCCTTCTACCGCGACACCCTCGGCTTCGAGGTCCGGGGCGACGTCGAGTACGGCGGGATGCACTGGATCACGGTCGGCCCACCGGGCCAGCCCGGCACGTCCATCGTCCTGTACCCGCCGGCCGCCACGCCCGGCCTCACCGACGACGAGCGCCGCGCCATCGCCGAGATGATGGCCAAGGGGACCTACGCCAGCATCAACCTCGCCACCGCCGACCTCGACGGCACGTTCGAGCGGCTCCAAGCTGGCGACGCCGAGGTCGTCCAGGAACCGACCGACCAACCGTACGGGATCCGCGACTGCGCCTTCCGCGATCCCGCGGGCAATCTGATCCGCATCCAAGAGCTGCGCTGAGCCGTCCCGCGATCCGGGACCGACTCACGGCGGGGGTCGCGGAACAGGCGAGCAGACCGATCAGGAATCGAGAAGCGCGGTGACCGAGCCGCATCTAGCATGAGCGAGAGACACCCGGATCGATGTGATCCACGAGTCCAGGAGGTGACCATGACCGGCTCTTCTACCCAAGGGATCAAGACCGTGCTGCATCCTGTGTCCGACCTGGCGAGGGCCAAGACGGTGTACGCTGCCCTGCTCGGCGTTGCGCCGCAGACCGACGGGTCCTACTACGTCGGCTTCGAGGCCGAGGGCCAGCACATCGGGCTGGTGCCAGGGGGTGGACCGCAGGGCATGGCCTCGCCCGTGGCCTACTGGCACGTGCCGGACATCGAGGCGAAGCTGGCTGAGGTGACCGCCGCCGGTGCCACCGTGAAGGAGCCCGCGCGCGACGTCGGTGGCGGCCGACTGGTGGCCACCGTCACCGACGTCGATGGGAACATCCTGGGGCTGCTCCAGGACCGATGAGTGCCGCCCCTCGCTCACGCGCTCAGCGTCGTCGCGATACGGAGCATCGGCTCACCCACGACGTCGATGTCTGGGTGGCCAGTGCCTCGGCGGACGGTGGGCCACATCTGGTGCCGCTGTCCTTCGACTGGGACGGCGAGACGTTGCTGGTGGCCACGCCGACGGACAGCCCGACCGGCAGGAACCTGGCCGCCACCCGGGCCGTTCGGCTGGGGCTGGGCCACACCCGCGACGTGTCGATGTTCGAAGGCGACGTCGAGGTCCTCGAGATCGACGCGCTGCCGCGGGAGCGAGGTGACCGGTTCGCCTCGCGGGCCGGCTTCGACCCGCGTGCCGAGGCCGCGCCGTACCGCTGGTTCCGCATCTCCCCGCGGCGCATCCAGGCCTGGCGCGAGGCGAACGAGCTGCCCGACCGCGAGCTGATGCGCGACCGCCGCTGGCTGGTCGGCGAACCAGACGTGCTGCTTGAAGCTGGTCAGATCGAGCAAGGCGACCCAAGGGAGGCCGCGAAGGCGAGTCCCACCCAAGAGATGGGGACACGATGAGCACGGCCACGGAGGTGCTTCGCGATGGCTGAGAGGAAACCTGCGAAGAAGGGCACACCGCGATCCCCGAAGCGCACGACCGCCACCGGCAAGGCGTCCAAGGGATTCACGGACGAGGAACGAGCAGCGATGAAGGAGCGCGCCCGAGAGCTGAAGGCGGAGGCGCGCGCGAGCAAGAGCAAGGCGGACGGGGAACGTGACGTGCTCGCGAAGATCGCCGAGATGCCGGCATCGGATCGCGCGATGGCCGAGCGGATCCATGCCATCGTCAAGGCCAGCGCGCCAGACCTCTCGCCCAAGACCTGGTACGGGATGCCCGCGTACGCCAAGGACGGCAAGGTCGTCTGCTACTTCACCGCTGCGTCGAAGTTCAACTCCAGGTACGCGACGTTCGGCTTCAACGACACGGCGAACCTCGACCAAGGCGCTATGTGGCCGACCTCCTTCGCGCTCAAGGAGCTGACCGGCGACGCCGGGGCGAAGATCGGCGCGCTCGTGGAGAGAGCGGTGAGCTGAGGACCGAAAGTCGCC
>CAZXFA010000002.1:0-137296 GCA_964640085.1 uncultured Actinomycetes bacterium
CCGAGGCGCTCGAGCGTCCGATCGCCCTCGACGAGCATCCGCCGGGCCGCCTCGAAGTCGCCGGCGGTCAGCTCGACCTGGGCGCCCATCATCGACGTCCCCGCGGCGTTGATCTCGTCGCCCAGCTCGGCCAGCAGGGCCTGGGACTCGCCCCATCGAGCCCGCGCCTCAGCGAAGCGACCGGACATGGCCAGCGAGCACGCGTCCATCGTGTCGCCCACCGCGCGCGCGTACCGGGACATCGGCAGGGAGGCCGTCAGTCCTTCCCACCGCTCGTGCGCGGATGTCGCCGTGAAGGGCCCGGAGGACACCACGGCGGGGATCCACGACGCCGCCTCCAGCGCCAGGCGAACCTCGCCCGCCCGGATGGCGAGCTCGCGAGCCCGCTCGAGCATGTCGAACGCCCGCTGCTCCCGTCCGAGCCAGGAGGACGACACGCCGAGGAAGTGGCTGACCTCGGCCAGCGCGATCTCGTCCCCGGCGGCCTCGAGCTCCGGGAGGAACGCCTCCACCTCGGCCTGGAGCTCCGCCTGCGGGGTCTCCCCGACGTGCGAGCGCACGAACTGCCGACGGACGACGGTCCGGGCGGCGATCGCACGATCGCCCGTCTCCTCCGCGAGGCGCTCCAGCGCGTCCAGCTCCGCGAGCGCATCCTCGTATCGCCCCTCCCGCTCGCGGATGACCGCGAGGTCGAGCAGGATCTCGGCCCGCTCGATCGCCGAGGGCAACAGGAGCGCATGGGCTCGGGACAGGAGCGTTCCCGCGGCCCGCAGGTCCCCGCGGGCGAACGCCCGGCGGCCCGCCGAGCCCAACCGCTCCGCCGCCCGTTCCCCCGCTCGGCGCGCCCGCGGGTCACCCGGGCGGAGCTCGTCCCACAGTCGGGACGCGAGCTGGAGATGGTAGCCGGCGATCTCGTCGAACTCGCCCTCCCGGTCTCCGGCGGCGGCATCGAGCCAGTCCGCGTACCGAACGTGGAGGTCGGCGCGCACGTCCTTGGGGATCCGGGCGTACGCGACGTCTCGGATCAGCAGGTGACGGAACGCGAAGCCGTCCTCCCCCGGGAACAGCGATCCGCTCGGTCGGATCAGGTCGCGCCGGACGAGGGCTGTCAGCCGCGCCGAGACGTCCGATGGCTCGACCTCGGCCGCGAGGGCCACCACGGCGCCCCGATGGAAGGCCTTGCCCTCCACCGCCGCATGCTCGAGCGCGACGAGCTCCTCGGGCCCGAGCAGCTCCACCCGCGCCTCGATCAGGGCGCTCACGGTCGGCGGCACCTCGAGCGAGGCCAGATCCCCCGCGACGGTCCAGCCCCCGTCCTCCGGTACGAGCGTCCCGTCCTCGACCAGCATCGCCACCAGGTGCTCGACGAACAGCGGGTTGCCCTCGGCCACGGCCGAGATCCGGTCGGCGACCCGATCCGGCACCTCGGCGACCAGCTCGCCGACCAACCGCTCGGTCTCCCCCGCCGAGAGCGGCTCGAGCTCGATCGACGCGGCGTTGCGCTTGCCGCCTCCCCAGGTCGGGCGGGCATCGAGCAGCTCCGGTCGAGCGCTGCACAGCAGCAGGACCGGCGCCTCGCGGATCCAATCGGTCACGTGCTCGACCAGGTCGAGCAACGTGGGCTCCGCCCACTGCAGGTCGTCGAGGTCGACGACCAGCGGGCGCGCGCGGGCGACCGCTTCGAACAGCGTCCGGACTGCCCAGAAGGTCTCCTCGGCGGCCGCGGGCACCCCCATCTCGCCGAACAGCTGCGTCAGCCGCTCGGCCACCAGCCCCGCCTGGTGGTCGTCGCCCGCCAGCTTCCGGAGCTTCTCGCCGACCAGGCTGGGATCGTCGAGCTCCGAGAGCCCGGCGGCGCCCGTGAGCATCTCGACGATCGGCCAGTAGGTGATGCCCTCCCCGTACGACAGGCACCGGCCGCGGAGCACCTCGGCGTCGAGCTCGGTGAGGAACTCCTCGACCAGACGCGACTTCCCCACGCCGGGGGTCCCCAGGATCGTGAAGAGCACGCAGGCGCGGTCGGCGATCGCGCGCTCGAAGGCCTCGCGGAGCAGCCGCAGCTCACGCTCGCGCCCGACCATCGGGACGTCGTGACGGCGAGCGACGCCCTCGGCACCGGCGATCACCGAGACCAGCCGGTACGCGGGGACCTGCTCCGCCTTCCCCTTGGCTCGGATCGCGGGGACCGGCTCCGCGACAACGGCGTCCCGGACCAGCTGGTGCGTGGTCTCGCCGAGGAGGATCTCCCCGGGGGCGGCAGACTGCTCGAGACGGGCGGCGACGTTCACCGCGTCGCCGGTGACCAGCGCCTGCCCCGCGGTCGGATCGCCCGCCACCACCTCGCCGGTGTTCACCCCGATCCGGACCTGGAGCCCGACGCCGTGTTGGCGTTCGAGCTCGGCGGCCAACGCCGCCAGCGACTCCCGCATGTCCCGGGCCGCACGCACAGCCCGCAGCGCGTCGTCCTCGTGGACCCGCGGGATCCCGAACACCGCCATGACCGCGTCGCCGATGTACTTCTCGACCGTGGCGCCGTGCCGCTCGAGGGCCATCCTCATCGCCTCGAAGTACCGGAGCTGGACGCGTCGCAGCGCCTCCGGATCGAGCCTCTCGCCCATCGCCGTCGAGCCGCTGACGTCGCAGAAGACGACCGTGACGGTCTTCCGCAGCTCGCGCGCCGGTGGCGCCGCCACCAGCGGGGCACCGCAGTTCAGGCAGAACCTCGCTCGCTCCGGGTTCTCCTCGCCGCAGCTCGGGCACCGCATGCTCGGAGTCTAGGTCGCCGAACCACGGCCCGCGGAACCGGCGCTACGTGGCCCCGGGATCCTTGCCGCGGACCGGCAGGCGCTCCTCGAGGCGATGGCGGAACTGGCTCGCCAGGTCCGGGGTGGAGCCCAGCAGCTCCTCGAACGATGCCCGCGGGATCACCATCAGCTCGCTCGGCGCCGTCGCCCGCGCGTCCCGTGTGTGGGTGGTGTGGAGGAGCAGCGAGAGCTCCCCGAACGAGGAACCCGGACCGATCCGGGAGATCTCGACCTCGCCGTCCCCCCCGGGCTCGGTGATCGAGACCTCACCGGACAGGACGATGTAGAGGGCCTCGGATTGGGAGCCGCGCTCGAAGACCACGCCGTCGGCGGGCCAGAACAGGTTCACCGACGCCCCGACGATGCGCAGCAGCGTGCGGTCGTCGAGCGCTTCGAAGTCCGGAACCGCGCGGAGCGCCTTGACCAGGCTGTGCGAGATCGCTTCCGCCATGTTCGCCCCTCCGCATATCCTAGGGGACACCGGCCCAGCGAGGATGCCGATGCCCATCGCCGATGTTCCGCTCCGGATCGCGCACATCTCCGATATCCACTGTGGCGAGATCACGTTCCAGGACGAGCTGATGGTCTCCACGATCGACGCCGTCAACGCGCTCCGCCCGGACGTGGCGGTCGTGACCGGCGACCTCACGGTCGCGGGCTACCAGTGGGAGTTCGAGGCCGCGGCCGGATGGCTGGAAAGGATCGAGGCCCCGAAGGTCGTGATCCCCGGCAACCACGACGCGCGCAACGTCGGGTTCATCCATTTCGAGCGGCTGTTCGGCGAGCGCTTCTCTCGCCATCGGCAGGCGTTCGAGGCCGAGCGCGCGGAGCGTCTGGTGTCGACCGGGCTCACCGTGGTCGGCGTCGATTCGTCCCAGCCGGACCTGGACGAAGGGCACATCGGGCGCGAGCGATACCCGTGGATCCGCGAGCAGTTCGACAAGCCGCGCGACGTCAAGATCCTGGCGATCCACCACCACGTGGTCCCGATCCCCGGGACCGGGCGGGAGCGCAACATCATCACCGACGCCGGAGATCTCCTGGCCGAGCTCACCCAGCTGGACGTCGACATCGTGCTCGCGGGCCACAAGCACGTCCCGTTCTTCTGGGGGCTGAACGGGATCCTGATCTGCAACTCGAGCACCGCCGCCACGAAGCGGGTCCGGGGGCTGACGCCGCCCTCGTGGAACGAGCTGCGGGTCGACGCGACCACGATCAAGGTCTACCTGCACTACGGCGACGGCCGCCGCGAGCTCTCGGTGATCTTCAACCGGAAGACCCGGGCGCTCACCCGCGAGGCGTTCTACCTGACCGAGGACTTCCTCGGATCCAACCAGGTGCTCCCGACCTACCGGTGAGACCGACCCCCGCGGTGGTCACGGCTCAGGCGGCTTCCCACTCCGCCACGGCCGGGTGGTCCCGGTCGACCGCCCCCACCTGCGACGCGCCACCCGGCGAGCCGAGACCCGTCACGTCCTCGGCGAACCATTCGGCGTTGATCGCCTGGAAGCCCTTCCACTCCCCGGGCAGGTCGTCCTCGGCGAAGATCGCGGTCACCGGACAGACCGGCACGCAGGCGTCGCAGTCCACGCACTCCTCGGGCTGGATGTAGAGCATCCTGGCGCCCTCGTAGATGCAGTCGACCGGACACTCGCCCACGCACGACCGATCCTTCACGTCGATGCATGGCTCCGCGATGACGTAGGTCATGCCCTGGCCGTTCCCCAACGGGCGGATGCCTAAACCTCGGGCCGCCGGGGGTCACGCTCGGAACCGCGGCGCAGCAGGGCCAGGCCGACGATCGTCGCGACGAAGCCGAGCGCGGAAGCGACCAGGAACACGCCCTCGTGCCCCTCCGCGGGATCGCCCAACAGCCCGGCTGCCGACCGCCAGGCTCGCGAGCCCCACCCCCGCCCCCACGACCAGCGCGAACCCCGCAGCGATACGGTCACCCGGGGGCAACCTCAGCCCGACGCCGCCCGCGGCCACCGCCCCCAGCCCGATCAGCACGAACGCCACCATGGTCTGCGTGTCCATGGCCCGATCGTCGTCCGCGGCCCGGAGGGGCACAAGGGCTCCGGGACGGAAGGGGTCGGTTCTCCGAAGTACGGACACGGAACCCCCACATCTGGGGGGGGCCGGAGCGGGTCCGTCCTCAGCCGGCGCAGGCGCACGAGCCGCCGCACGCACAGGCGTGGCCGGCGGAGGCCTCACCCGTGCCGGGGCCCGCGACGAACGAGAACCGCCGTCGCACCCGGTCGCTCCCGCACTCCGGACAGACGAGCGCGGTCTCCACCGCGCCCATCGGGCGCCGCTCCTCGAACCGGCGCTCGCACGCGAGGCACACGTACTCGTAGGTCGCCACGGTCGAAGGATACCTCCGACCGGCGACACGGCGTCGGCGCAGCAGGGCGCTGACGCTCCGGAGCGTGTCGGCCAGCCGGAGGGCGAGGAGCCGAGCGCTCGCCGGGCGTGGGTCGCGCCGGGGCGGATCGCGCGATGATCCGGACAGGACGGCACGAGGAGGAACGAGCGACATGCCGCATCACGCGATCGCCGACGTCGCGGGGGCCGTGACGATCCAGGAGGGTTCGGTCGTCTCCAAGGTGATCCACCGCGACGAGGACCTGGACGTGACCGTGTTCGGGTTGGACGCGGGCGAGGGGCTGACCGAGCACACCGCCGCCCGGCCGGCGATCGTCCAGGTCCTCTCGGGACGGCTCCGGTTCACAGCCGACGGTGAGGACCTGGACGCGGGCCCCGGGTTCTGGCTCCACATGGCGGCCGGCACGCCCCACGCGCTCGAGGCCACCGAGCCCACGCTGATGCTGCTCACCCTGCTCCGGCCGGGCGGCAACCTCAGATCGTGATCACGATCTTGCCCCGGGCGTGCCCGCCCAGCAGGTGCTCGAAGGCCTGTGGGGCTTCGGCGAGCGGGTAGGTCCGGTCGATCACCGGCGCGACCTTCCCGGCCTCGATGAGCTCCTTCAGGACGGTCAGATCCTTCAGCTTGGGCACCGAGAGGTACGGGCGGCCCTGCTGCCGGATGAACGGCGATGAGACGAAGGCCAGGACGGTCGTGCCGAGCCCCGCCGACCCGCTGTTGGGGATGAGCGTTCCCGTGGGGACGAGCGCCCGGCGGAGCTCGGACAGCGGGTGGTTCCCCGCGTTGTCGAGGATCAGGTCGTAGCGCGGCCCGCCCCCCGTGACGTCCTCCCGCGTGTAGTCGATGACGTGGTCTGCGCCTAGCGAGCGGACCAGCTCGACGTTCCGCGTGCTGCACACCCCGGTGACGTTGGCCCCGAGCGCCTTGGCGATCTGCACGGCGAAGGTCCCGACCCCGCCGGACGCGCCGTTGACCAGGACCTTCTGGCCCGCCTTCACCTTCGCCCGGTCGCGCAGCCCGTGCAGTGCGGCGAGGGCGGAGGTGGGCACCGCCGCGGCCTGCTCGAGGGTGAGGTTGGACGGCTTGTGCTCGAGCTTGTCCTGCCCGGTGCTCGTGTACTCGGCGAGCGCACCCGTGCACGTGCCGAACACCTCGTCGCCCGGCCCGAGCCGCGTCACACCCGCGCCGGTCTCCTCGACGGTCCCGGCGACGTCGAGACCCGGGACCGCGTTCCTCGGCTTGCCCCACCCGTACATCGGGCGGAACAGCCTGGGCACGCCCCGCATGATCATGTGGTCCCCGAAATGGATCGACGCCGCGTGGACGCGCACGAGCACCTCGCGCTCCCCGACCGTCGGTGGGTCGATCTCCGCGAGCTCCAGCGTCTCGGGTCCGCCGTACCGGTCCTGGACGATCGCCCTCATCCTTATCGCCTCCCGTGCTTCCCAGCCTATGCCGCCCGGCGATCGCTCCGATCCGGAGGTCCGCCCCGCCCGTAGACCCAACGACCCCCCAGCCGAGGGGTTTCGCCAGTGGAGCCGTGGGGAAGGACGCCCTCACGGGACGGAAGGAGGCCATCATGGGACGACGTCTGCTCGCCATCGCCGCGGTCGGTGCGCTGCTGCTCGTACCCGCCGGAACCGCCGCGGCCGAGGGAGGCCGCCCGTTCTCCACAGACCTGACCGGGGCGGCCGAGGTACCGGACCCCGGTGACCCGGACGCCACCGGAAGCGCCGACCTCAGCCTCAACCAAGGGCTGGGCACGGTGTGTTTCGACCTGAGCTGGGCCGACGTTGACGGGACGGTGCTCGCCGCGCACATCCACGTCGGGACGGCGGATGTGGTCGGTCCCCCCGTGGTCCCGCTGTTCGTCGGGGCCTCGTTCGCCGGAACCGATTCGACCAGCGGCTGCACCGAGGACGTGGACCGCGACCTGATCAAGGCGATCCGGCAGAACCCGACCGACTACTACGTGAACGTGCACAGCACCGCCTTCCCACCTGGCGCGGTGAGGGGGCAGCTCAGCAAGTAGCTCGAGACGGTTAGTGTCGGAGCATGGGCTGGAGCGCCGCGGACATCCCCGACCTGTCGAGCAAGGTCGCGGTGGTGACGGGCGCGAACGGCGGGCTCGGGCTCGAGGTCGCCCGGGAGCTCGCCCGCAAGCACGCGCACGTCCTGATGGCCGTGCGCGTGCTTGCGAAGGCCGAGGCGGCCCGCGCGTCGATCCTCGAGGAGCTCGAGGCGTCGCTCGAGCTCGTACCGCTCGATCTCGCCTCGCTCGCCTCGGTACGGGAGGCCGCCGCTCGGATCCTCGCCGGTCACCCGCGGATCGACATCCTCGTCAACAACGCGGGGGTGATGGGAATCGCCGAGCGGCAGACCCAGGACGGGTTCGAGATGCAGCTCGGCGTGAACCACCTCGGGCACTTCGCGCTCACCGCTCTGCTCATGCCAGCGGTGCTGCGCAGCGACGACGCCCGCGTGGTCTCGGTGACGAGCACCGGGCGGCACTCGCCGGGTGAGCTCGATCCGGAGAACCCGCACCTCGAGGGGCGGTACGACCCCTGGCGGGCCTACGGGCAGTCCAAGCTCGCCAACGTGCGCTTCGCGCTGGAGCTCGAGGCGCGGTTCCGGTCGGCGGGCGCGTCGGGCCGGAGCATCGTCGTGCACCCCGGGTTCGTGAACACGGACCTGCAGGCCCGGAGCGTGCGCGAGACGGGCGGGGGAAGGAGCCAGCGGTTCTTCCGCGCCGCCGTCAGGCGGTTCGGGATGACGCCGGCCCGAGGCTCCCTGGCGCTCCTCCGGGCGGCGACCGATCCGAGCGTCAAGGGCGGGGCCCTCTACACCCCGCGATGGGTGAACTGGGGCCCGCCCGTGCGCCGCCCGCTGTTCCGGCGCGCCCGGAAGCCCGCCGCCCGGGCCACCCTCTGGGAGGTCTCCGAGCGGGAGACCGGGATCCGATTCGACGTTCGGGTCGCGGGATAGGTCTCGGACCGTCGGCGCGTCGCTCGGGACGCGGAACCGGGTATCAGTCCACCGCCGCTAGATCCGTCCGCCGATCCCGGTCGGGAGACGCCGGATCTCGACCAAGGAGACGCAGGATCTCCACGTTCTGCCCCCGCACCTCGTCGATGCCGCGCATCATCCGCTTGGGCGGGAACTCGTCGGGCATGCGGTCGAACATCTCCTCGCACTTCCGCATGGCCCGCCCCCCCAGCTGCGGGCCGAGGCGGCGGAGCACGAACAACGCCGTGACGAGCACGGCACCTGCGATCGCCAGCTTCCTCATCTCGCACCTCCGTGCGTGCTCTCGGTGCGGCCGATCACCTCGCGGAGGCGTTCGTACTCCTCGACGTCGATCTCCCCGCTCGCGAGGCGGTTGGCGAGCGTGCGCTCGGCCGGATCGTCCGAGCCTTGGCCACCGTGACCTGCGCGGCCGTGACCCGCGTCGCCCCCGTGTCCGCGATGGCCCATCATGCGGGACATCGCCACGATGCCGATCGCCATGACCACGATCCACCACCAGCCGTGACCCCACCACATCATCGTCCTCACCCCCGTCTGCTCCCGCAGCGCCCTCCCTGACGCTGCTCCTGTCCCTCAGGACGATCCGGTGGGACCGAGGGATACACCTCCGTTCGAAATCCCGCCTAGCGCGGGGAACGTGCGGTCGCGGCCGGTTCACAGACCAGGACCCCTCGCTCGTCGAGCGAGAGGACGCAGTGCCCTTCCAGGGCGGCCTGCAGCCTCCGTCGGGCGCGATGCAGGCGGATCTTCACCGTGTGGAGGGAGGCGCCGAGCATCTCGGCGATCTCGGGGTTGGGGAGCCCCTCCAGGTCGTGCAGGAAGATGACCTGCCGGTACGCGGTGGACAGGTCGTCGATGTAGGCCCGCACGCAGGCGCTCATGTCGGCCTGCTCGAGCACCCGATCGAGCCTCAGCTGGTCGGCGATGTCGCCGAGCGGGCCCGGCCCGACCGTCTCACCGACGTCGAGGGGCTGCGTCCTCGGCAGGCGTGAGGACCTGCGGAACCGGTCGTAGCACACGTGCGTCGCGATCCGGTACAGCCACGACACCACCGCATCGGGGTCGCGGAGGGAGTCGAGCTTGCGGTGCGCCTGCAGGAACACGTCCTGAGTGAGGTCGTCGGCCTCCACCGGGTCGCGCACGATGCTGAGGACGTACCGGCGGATCCGCGGCTGGTACGCGGCGAAGAGATCACCGGACGACAGGGCCGAGGTGCCCGGCGAGGCCGGCCGCGGCGTGCTCCTGGCCCTCTCGAGCGGTGGAGCGCGACCCGACGATCCTCCCATCCAACCATCCGAGCCCCATCCCCCCTCCCGGGGATAGGGTCGAAGGTCCCGTCGACCCCGGGCCGACCGGCCCCGGATCGGGAGGATGCGGTCGTCTGAGCGAGCGGAGACCGCCGGTGGCTACCAGCCCCGGCGGCCTCCACCCGTCGCTCGACGGCTCACCGAGCGTCTTCCTCGGGCGGAGGTAGGTCCGCGCCTCCGCAGCAGCGCCGTGCCATCTCCCGCATCGCCGGGCCGCAACCGCAGACCTCGGCCGTGCGCCCGAACGCGGCCTCGCGCGGGACGGACGAGCTCCCCTCGTCCGGCCCCTCTCGCGATCCCGATCGCTCCTGGGGACGGGAGGGCTCCTCAGGCATCGACCGGGCTCCTGTCCCTCGGCGACCCCGACATGGGCCATGGCGCCTCCCCCGGGCGCCGGATCGTCGAGAAGCCGAAGGGCACGTACAGGGGACAGAACCCCGAGGAACCGGTCAGGAGGGGGAACACTCCCACGCCCGCGACGATGAGCCCGCCGATCTCGCCCGCCAGACCGCCAAGCGCGAACAACCCGACGGCGACGAGGACGATGCCGACGGTGACCCTGATGGCTCGATCCAGCGGGCCTTCGTTCCGGTGGAGCATCTGGATCACCTCCTCGAACGGATGCATCCACCGTGCAGGACGCCGCGAGCCACGGGATGGATACACCCCGGGCTTCGCGTGGCCGCCGGAATAGTCCGTTCGCGGGAAGCGTTCCGTAGACGTCCATGGTTCCGTCCCACGCGTCCGAAGACGAGACCTCCGAGGCGCTCGACGCGTACTCGCGCGTCGTCACCTCGGTGGCGGAGCGGCTCACCCCCTCGGTGGCGAGCCTGCGCGTCCTGCAGCGCGACGCGCGCGGCCGTCGGCTCCCGGGGTCCGGCTCGGGCGTGGTGATCACCGCCGATGGGTTCGCGCTCACGTCGGCGCACGTCGTGTCGAACGCGTCCCGTGGGTCGGCCTCGTTCGTGGACGGACGCGAGGTGTGGTTCGAGGTCGTCGGGCGCGACGCCCTCTCGGACCTGGCGGTCCTCCGCTTCCAGGCCACCGAGCTCGCTCCTGCGGAGCTGGGCGACGCTGAGGAGCTGCGCGTCGGTCAGCTCGTGGTGGCGATCGGCAACCCGCTCGGGTTCGCTGGGTCGGTCACCGCCGGGGTGGTGAGCGCGCTCGGCCGCGCGCTGCCGATCCACTCCGGGCGCACGGGTCGACTGGTGGAGAACGTGATCCAGACCGACGCCGCGCTGAACCCCGGCAACTCGGGCGGGGCGCTCGCCGACGGCCGCGGTCGGGTGGTCGGGATCAACACCGCCGTCGCGGGCGTGGGCCTCGGCCTCGCGGTGCCGATCGACGAGGCGACGCGGAAGATCGTGGCCGCGCTGATGCGGGACGGCCGCGTCCGGCGCGCCTACATCGGCATCACCGGCGGGAGCCGGCCGCTGCCCCCGCGCGCCGCCTCGGGGGCGGGTCGGGTCCGCGGCGTGGAGGTCCTGGAGGTCGTCGCCGGGAGCCCCGCCGCCCGCGCGGGCGTCCGGTCACGCGACATCATCATCGAGGCGGACGGTCGGCCGATCGAGGACGTCGCGGACCTCCAGCGGCTGATGGTCGGCGAGGCGATCGGCGGCACGATACACGTGGTGGTCTGGCGCGACTCGGAGCCCCGGACGATCACGGTCGAGCCCGTCGAGCTCGAGGCCGCCTGACCCGTCCGGAGCCCTACCGACCGGCTTCCTCTCCGGGCACGTCGACGTCGGGGATGACGGTGCTCTGGGTCGGGTCCCAGGACACGATCGCTCGCCTGCCGCGGGGGAACCCGGCGGAGTCTCGCTCCGACAGCCGGTTGACCACGAGCCGAGCACCGGACGAGGTCTCCACGTGGAACTGCGTCAACGAGCCCAGGTAGACGATCTCCCTCACGACCCCGTTGACGCGGGAGCGCCGCGGGTCCAGGGGCGAGCCCTCCACGTCCAGCCGCAGGAGCTCCGGCCGGACCGCGATGACGAGCCTGCTCCCCTCGCGGACCATCGCATCCCGCGGGAAGAGCTCCTCGGGGACCAGGATCTCCTCGGTCTCGCTCCACCGCGTCACCGCCTTCCCGTCCTGCACGCTGTCGACGTTCACCTCGATGGCGTTCAGGACCCCGACGAAGTCGGCCACGAACTGGGACGCGGGATGCTCATAGACCTCTCTCGGCTCCCCGACCTGCTCGATCGAGCCCTCGTTCATGACGGCGACCCGATCCGACATCGACAGGGCCTCCTCCTGATCGTGCGTCACGTAGACGAACGTCGTCCGCAGCTCGTGCTGGATCCGCTTGAGCTCGAGCTGCATCTCCTTGCGGAGCTTGACGTCGAGGGCACCCAGAGGCTCGTCGAGCAACAACGCCGCGGGCTCGTTGACCAGGGCCCGGGCGATCGCCACCCGCTGTTGCTGCCCGCCGGAGAGCTGGGACGGTCGGCGACCCTCCATGCCCTCCAGGCGAACGACGGACAGGATCTCGGCGACGCGCTCCTTGCGCTCGGACTTGGAGAACCCTTTCAGCTTGAGACCGAACCCGATGTTCTGGCCGACCGTCATGTGCGGGAAGAGCGCATAGTGCTGGAAGGCCATGTTCACGTTCCGTCGGTTCGGCGGGACCTCCGAGACGTCCTCCCCCCGGAGCAGGATGCGGCCCTCATCCGGCTCCTCGAAGCCGGCGATGACGCGAAGCGTCGTCGTCTTCCCGCAGCCCGACGGCCCGAGCAGGGTCAGGAACTCACCCTCTCGGATGTCCAGCTCGATCCCGCGCACCGCGACGACCGGACCGAACCGCTTCCAGATGCCGTCCACGGTCACCCCTGACCCCCCCACGACCGGCCTCCGACTCATGGGAGCCGTCCCGCGTCGGGGACCGATCCACCGCCGGGTCGGCCGGAGGGCACCGGAGCGGACTCCAGGCGCCGCTCGGCGAGCCTCCGCCCCACCTCCGCGGCCACGACCACCATCAGCGACAAGGCCATGACGACCACGGCGACGGCGATCACCTGCGGGAGCCGCTGGGGGAGCCGGAGCTGCGAGAACAGGTAGATCGGGAAGGTGGGGTCCTGTCCCGCGGTGAACGACGCCACCACCACCTCGTCGAAGGACAGCGTGAAGGCGATCAGGAGCGAGGAGAGGATCGCGGGCACGATCAACGGCAACGTCACGAACCTGAACGTCTGCCTCCTGGTCGCCCCCAGGTCCCGGGCCGCCTCCTCCAGCGCCACGTCCACCCGCTCCAGCCTCGGGATCAGCACGAGCACGGCGAATGGGATCGTCAGCACGGTGTGCCCGATGGCGATCGTGAAGATGGAGAGCGGCACTCCGAGCGTTCGGAACAGGATCAGCAGCGAGATCCCGAGGGCAACGTAGGGGATCACGAGCGGCGAAAGCATCAGGCTGGACACGAACGGCTTGGCGGAGAAGCGTCGGCGCACGAGCGCGATCGCGGCGGGGACGGCCAGCGCCACCGCCGTCACGCTGGCGAGGGCCGCCACCACCGCGCTGGTCTTCAGGGCATCGACGAGCGCGTCGTTGGAGAAGAAGTCCCGGTACCACTGCAGCGTGAACCCCTCGAGCGGGAACGCGACCACCACGTTGTCGTTGAAGGAGAACAGGAGCAGGATCGCGATCGGCGTGTAGAGGAAGATCTGGAGCACGCCGAAGTACAGGCCGAGGGCTCGCCGCCCGGTCCGCGAGGTCGCGACGTCCATCTCACTCCGCCGTCAGGGTGCCGACGTTGAGGAACCGCGAGGAGATCGCGACGAGCACCCCGACCACCGCGATGAGGAACAGCGCGAGCGCAGATCCCAGCTGCCAGTTGAACCCGACGAGGAACGCATCCGCGATCGCGTTCCCGAACATGAAGCCGCGCGTCCCCCCCACGAGCAGTGGCGTGACATACTCGCCGATGGTCGGGATGAACACGAAGATGAAAGCTGCGATGACCCCGGGAAGCGACAGCGGGAACGTTATCTGCCAGAACGATCTCCACCTGCTCGCGCCCAGATCGCTCGCCGCCTCCAGGAGGTACCGATCCATGTGGTCGAGCGACACGAAGATGGGAAGGGCGACGAACGGGACCCAAACGTAGATCAACACGACGATCACGGCGAACTGGCTGTAGAGGAGCCAGGTGACCGGATCGTCCGGATCCCTGATGCCGGACCAGAAGAGGAACGAGTTGACGACCCCCTGGTTGCCGAGGATGACCCTCCAGGCCAGGACGCGCAGCAGGTAGCTCGTCAGGAAGGGGGCGATCGTGAGGAGGAGGAGCACGTACTTGCGGCGCGTGGCCACCATGGCGAGGAAGTACGCGACCGGGTAGGCGAGGATCACGACGGAGACCGAAACGATCAGGGACATCCTGACGGACTTCCAGAACACCCCCACGAAGATCGGATCGGAGAGGAAGTCACGCCAGGCGTCGAACGTGAGCAGGCTGTCCCTGGGGAGGAGGGCCACGAGACCCACGCTGTACGAGCCCACGAGGATCACGGGGACGACGAAGAAGAGCAGCAGCCAGACGATCGGGGCGGCCAGGAGCCCCGCCGTCACCCGCCACCTGGCCCCCCGTTCGCCCCACCGCCGCTCCGCCCGAACGGAGACCGCGTCGACGTGCTCGGGCGTCGCCGTCGCCGTTCGCCGATCCGTCAAGCGGCCTTCACTGCGTCCCAGGCGCGAACGTAGTCAGCCCTCGTCTGCATCGGCTTGGCCACGTGGCTGTTCGGCTCGTCCAGGAACGTTGGGTCGTCGACGTGGAAGACCTCCACCACCGAGGGATCGATGGAGGTGATGTCGATATCGGTGTTCGCATGGCCGAACAGGTAGTTCGCCATCAACCACTCGCCGGTGACCGTGCTGGCCCACGCGTCGACGTACTCATGAGCGTGGAGGTAGTTCTCGGTGTCAGCGAAGAGCATGAAGCCCTCCACCCACGAGATCGCGCCTTCCCTCGGGAACATGTACTCGGTATCGATGCCCTCGGCCTGGGTGGCGACCAGGGCATCCGGCCACGCATAAGTGATCCACACGTTGCCGCTGATCACGTCCTGGTACATGTCCGTCGCGGAGACCCAGAGGTTCCGCACCACGTTCTTGTTCTCGATCGCGTACGCCTGAGCGGCCTCCATCTCCTCGGCGGTCATGGCCCAAGGGTCATCGGCCCCGAGGATGTAACCGGCGATCACCAGCATCCATGGATGATCGTGCCACGAGATCTTCCCCTCGTAGCGCTGGTCGAAGAGCAGCTCGAAGGTGTCGCTCTGATCGACCTTGTCCTTGCGGTACAGGACAGACACGAACCCCCAATCCAGGGGGATCGCGTACTGCTGGCCGTCGAACTGGCCGGCCTGGACGAGCGCGGGGTTCAGAGCAGGGAAGTTCGAGATCAACGACGTGTCGAAAGGCTGGAACACGCCGAGCTCGATGAACTCCTGCATGAAGCTGAGCTCCGGATGCACCAGGTCGGCGCCGAAGCCACCCGCGATCTTCGACAGGGCTTCGTCCGGCGAGGTCAGGAACGTGAACTCCGGTTGGATGGCGGGGAACTGCTCCTTGAACGGTTGCCAGAGCTCCTCGATCTCGTACCCCGACCATTCGTACACGTGCAGGTCACCGGGTTCGTCCGCGAGCGAGCGCGTGGGTGTGAGAGACGGGGACGCGGCGCCGACCGGTGCCGCCGCTTCCTCTCGCCGACATCCCACGAGCACCGCGCCGCCGGCGAGCACCCCGGCATAGCGGAGGAAGTCCCGACGTCCGAACCTCGAGAGAGACGAGTGGACACGATCCTCGTTCATCCCTACCACCTCCCCTGGAGAACGCTGCCTCGCTGCGTTTTCGGGGCGACGAGGATCGGCCCATTGTATCGGGCCGATCCCG
This sequence comes from uncultured Actinomycetes bacterium, assembly GCA_964640085.1. Lineage (GTDB taxonomy): Bacteria > Actinomycetota > UBA4738 > UBA4738 > HRBIN12 > CAZXFA01. The sequence goes on from CAZXFA010000002.1 coordinate 15,417, forward strand.
GCGAGCACAAGGCCCGGTCGGCGCCACTCACAGCTCGGAGGTTTCGAAGACCGTCTTCCCCTCCACCAGCGTGAGCAGGACCCGAGCCTGGGCGATCTCGTCGACCGGGTGCTCGAACAGGTTCCGGTCGAGGACGACGAGGTCCGCCAGCTTGCCGGGCTCGATCGAGCCCGTCTCGCCGTCGAGGTGGTTCACGTACGCCGACCCGATCGTGAACGCGGCGAGCGCGGTCGGCAGGTCCAGTCGCTGGTCGGGCAGGAACGGCCTGGTCCCGTGCGACGCTTCCGCGTACGGGTACTCCTCCGGCGCCACCCGGTTGACCGCGACGTGGATCTCCCACAGGGGGTTGGGGCTCGAGACCGGCCAGTCGCTCCCGAAGGCGAGCGTCGCCCCCGATCGCACGAGGCTGCCGAACGGGTACTGCCAGGACGCCCGAGGCTCCCCGAGGTAGGGGATCGTCAGCTCGTCCATCTGCGGCTCGTGGGCGGCCCACAGCGGCTGCCCGTTCGCGGTCACCCCGAGCTCGCGGAACCGCGGGACGTCGTCCGGATGGATCACCTGGAGGTGCGCGAGGTGATGCCGCAGGTCGTTCGGGCCGTTCCTCGACCTGGCCGCCTCGACGGCATCCAACGCCGTGCGACACGCGCGGTCGCCGATCACGTGGACATGGACCTGGAAGCCCTCCGCGTCCAAGCGCACGACCGCCTCGCGGAGTTCATCCGGCTCGAAGAAGGAGATGCCGGTGTTCTCGGTCGCTCGCCCATCCGGTCCGAGGAACGGGTCCAGCATGGCGGCGGTGAAGATCTCGCAGACGCCGTCCGCCATGATCTTGACGCTCGTGGCGCGGAACCGGCCGTTCCGAGTCGCCTCCCGGCGCTCCATGAGGAACGGGATCTGATCGCCGCTCCTTCCTCGCGCGTACCACAGGGCCCCGATGACCGTGGCCGTCAGCCAGCCTCGTTCCGACGCATCGACATACACGTCGTAGTTGTCCTCGATCGTTGGGTACGCGCCGACGATCGCGTCCTGCCACGCCGTGATCCCCAGCGAATGGAGATGCGCCTGGGCCGCGAGCAGGCCACGCATCCGTTCCTCGGCCCCGGTCGGCGGGATGTGCCTGCGTACGAGATCCATCGCTCCCTCGTGCATGGTGCCGCTCGGCACTCCTCGCTCGTCGCGCTCGATGCGACCATCGTGAGGATCGGGGGTCGCCGCGGTGACGCCGGCCAGCTCGAGAGCCCTCGAGTTGACCCAAGCGCCGTGGTTGTCGCGGTTGCTGATGAACGCGGGGCGGTCGGGGACGAGCGCGTCGAGCTCCTCCCGGCCCGGGGTGCCTCCCGGGAACACGTCCATCGCCCATCCGCCCCCGAGCACCCACGTCACCTCCGGACGTCCCTCCGCGTAGGCGCGAACCCGTTCCCGGTACTCGTCCAGGGAATGGACCTCGCTGAGATCGATCCGGAGGCGGTCGAGTCCCCCGGACGGGGCGTGGATGTGGGCGTCCTGGAAGCCGGGCAGGAGCATCCGACCGTCGAGGTTCACCACCTGCGTGCGCGGACCGATCAGCGGACGGATGTCGTCATCCGTCCCGACCGCCGCGATCCGCCCCTCCCTCACGGCCACCGCCTGCGCCCAGCGCCGAGCGGCGTCCACCGTGTACACGGCACCTCCCATCAAGGCGAGGTCCGCGTGCTGGTTCACCTTCTCACCCCTTCCGCTCGGCCGCGGTCAGACGCGGCCATCCGCCTCGTCCTCCCGCCGGCGCTCGTCGTCGCGTTCCGCGGGGTCGCCGTACCCTCCTCCCCCGCTCGTCTCGACCCGGATCACGGTCCCCGGCTCGAGGAGGCACGTGATCTTGGATGGGAGATCCATCGCCCGACCTCGGGGGTCCAGCACCGTGATGCGGGTCGGGCTCCCGTCCCCCCCACCGCGTATGCCGGTCGGCCGGAACCGGGGATCGGTCTGCTCGCCGTAGATCGTGGCGATCTGCGGCATGTCGAGGATCTCGTACTCGCGCCGGATCCCGAGCCCACCGTTGTGGATCCCCGCGCCCTGCGAGCCGGGAACGAGCTCGGTCCGCCGGATCCGGACCGAGAACTCACCCTCGGCCACCTCTACCGGGAGCAGACCAACGTTGGACATGTAGGTGTCCACGCCGTCGAGGCCGTCGTCGTGGCGATGCCCGCCCGTGCCACCCCCGACGACATCCATCATCACCGAGCTGCGACCGGTCCGGGGCGAGACGCTGTCCAGGTTGACGTCGAAGAACGTCACGGTGCCGCTGGCGACGGCCTTCTCCGGCCAGAGCTCCGACGCCGCCCGGACGAGCACGTCGGCCAGGCGTTGGCACGTGTTGTGGCGGACGCTCACCGCGGCGGGTGGATCCGGGTTGAGGACGGTCCCTCTCGGGCAGACGATCCGAACGGGTCGTAGGACCCCGTCGTTGGTCACCATCCCCGGATCCGTCATCGCCCGCACGAGGTACACGACCGCCGCCCGCGTGCTGGCCCACGGGACGTTCAGGGCGCCCGGGATCTGCCGTGCGGTGTCGGAGAGGTCGACCTCGAGCTCGTCCCCGAGCTTGCGCAGCCGTGCATGGATCCGCGTCGGCGGCCCGCCCCGCCCGTCGTCGTCCAGGAAGCCCTCGGCCCCCGCCTCGCCGTCGGGCAGGTCGCGGAGGGCGAGGCGGGTGGCCCGCTCCACCAGATCGAGGCTCTGACGGAAGGCGGTCGCCACCACGTCGGCGCCGTACCGCTCCACGAGCTCCAGGAGCCGGCGCTCCCCCAGGAGGCAGGCCGCCCGCTGCGCCCGCAGGTCGGACGTCGTGCTCAGTGGATCACGGATGTTCTCCATGACGATCCCGAACACGTCGGGGTTCTCCGCGCCGCCCTCGTACAGTCGCACGGGAGGCAGGACGAGCCCCTCCGCGTACAGCTGCTGCAGATCGGGGCCCTCGGTCCCCGGATTCACGCCGCCGACGTCGATGTGATGAGCGGTCGCACCCGCCCACGCGAAGAGCCTGTCACCCACGAAGATCGGCATGATCACGTTCAGGTCCGGCGTGTGCATGGCCCCCAGGTACGGGTGGTTGGCGAGGAACGCGTCCCCAGGCGAGATGCGTTCATCCCAGCGTTCGCGCACCGCTCGCACCACGAGCGACATCGCACCCAGCTGCGCGGGGATGTAGTCGGCCTGGGCGACCAGATCGCCGTCGGCGGCGAACAGCGCGCAGCTGAAGTCGTCCATCTCCCGGATGATGGGGCTGTAGCTCGATCGTTTCAGCACACCGCCCATCTCGAGGGCCGCCGAGAGCAGGCCCGAGTGCACGAGCTCGAACGTGATCGGGTCCAGGGCGCTCGATGGTCGCCGACGGCGAGACGCCCGTCGGGTCACCGCGCACCCTCTTTGCGGATCCACAACCCACCGAACGGGTCAACGTCGGCCCGCTGGCCGGGAAGCACCAGCGTGGTGGAGTCCATCTGCTCGATCACCGCGGGACCGGGGATCCGGTTGCCTGCCCGGAGCAGATCTCGCCGGTACCACGTCGTCCTGCGGCGCCCGGACGAACCCGGCAGCCACGCGGTCCGCTCGCCGAGCACGGCGTCCGCAACCGCGGCGCGTCCCCCGCGAGCGATCCGGGGCGGCTCCGGCTGGGCGAGGTCGCCGAAGGCGGAGAGCCGGACCGTGACGATCTCGATCGGACCCGAGGGATCGGCGTGCCCGTACGTGGCCGCATGCAACGCGTGGAACCGACGGGGGATGCCACCGATCCCGCGGAGATGCGGTCCCCCGAGTGGCACGGACAGCTCGTAGCCCTGGCCCAGGTAGCGGCAGTCGGCGGACGCGACCATGCGGATCCGCGCCCGAGGGATGCCATCGTCTCGCAGCTGGGCCACCAGCCTCTCGCGGACCCCCGTGTACCAGGCGGCAAGGTCGTCCAGGAGCGCGGGCTCGAACACGCCGAGGACCGTCTGCGACTCGTCGATCCGAAGGCTCGAGGCGAGCAGCCCGCTTGCCGAGAAGAGACCCGGGTGGGTGGGCACGAGCACGGCCCGCAGCGACATCTCTTCGAGCATCGGTCCCCCCAGGAGCGGTCCGGCCCCCCCGAACGCGACCAGCGTGAGGTCCCGCGGGTCGACGCCGCGCTCGACCGAGACGCGCCGCAGCGCGCCGGAGACCTGCGCGGCCGTCACCGCGACGATGCCCTGCGCCGCCCGCCTCGCCTCCAGGCCGAGCGCTCGCCCGATGCGCTCGACCGCGCGGTGGGCCGGGTCCGCATCGAGCGTCAGGCGCCCGGCGAGCGGAGCGTCCGGGGCCAGCACGCCCGTGACCACCTGCGCGTCCGTGAACGTGGGCCGATCGCCCCCGCGTCCGTACGCCGCGGGACCCGGATCCGCCCCCGCGCTCTCCGGTCCGACGCGCAGGCGCCCGGCCCGATCGACCGACGCGATGCTCCCGCCCCCCGCCCCGGCGGTCACGATGTCCACCGATGGAACGAGGATCGGGTGCACGCCGGCCCGCTGCACCGTGGCGATCGGGGGGACCCCGTCGCGCACCAGACAGACGTCCAGGGACGTGCCGCCCATGTCCATCGAGATCAGGCGGTCCAGCCCGTGCAGCGCGCCGAGCGCCACCGCCCCGGTGACGCCTGCGGTCGGGCCCGAGAGCAGGAGGCGGTGCGACTCGCGCTCCGCTCGATCGGCGGGCACGCACCCACCGTTCGACTGCATGACGAGGAACGGCGCACGGACGCCGAGTTCCCGGATCCCCGACTCCGCATCCACGATGTATCGACCGACGACGGGGCGCAGGGCGGCGTTTGCGACCGCGGTCGCGGTCCGTGGGTACTCACGGAACTCCCGGGCGACCTCCGAGGACAGCGTGATCGGCACGTCCGGCAACCGGCGTGCGAGGGCGTCGGCGAGCGCGCGTTCGTGACGATCGTCGAGGTAGCTGAACAGGAGCGCGACGGCCACGGCCTCCGGATCCCGATCGGCCACCTCGTCCACGACCCGCGAGATCTCGGCCCGGTCGAGCGGCGTCACGACCTGCCCGGTGCTCGAGAGGCGCTCGCGGACCTCGAGGCGGTGTCGCCTCTTCACGAGCTCGTTCGGGCGAGGCTGCTCGAGGTCGTACAGACGCGGTCGACTGCCGGAGCGGAAGCTCATCACGTCCCGGAAGCCCTCCGTCGAGACCAGGATCACCCGGGCGGTGGCTCCGGTCACGATGGCGTTCGTGGCGATGGTCGTGCCGTGGAAGAGCAGATCCGCCCGGTCGAGCCGGACGCCGCCTGTGGCGAGCTCGTCCAGCGCGTCCAGGAACCCGATCGAGGGATCCTTGGTCGTCGAGGCGACCTTGGCGACCCGGATCTCACCGCTCCGGCTCCGGGCGATGGCGTCGGTGAACGTCCCGCCCACGTCGACCCCGATGATCCAGGTCTCCGTCATCGCGCCCCCTCGTCCCGGAACCGCGGGATCACCCGTTCGGCGAACAGGGCCATGGATCGTCGCTGCACCTGCGGGTCCATCCCCGGCCAGTACAGCCGAGCGATGTAGTGGACGCTCCCACCCGCGGCGTCCCGGTACGAGGCGATCTTGTCCGCCACGGTCTCGGGCGACCCGAGCACGATCTGCTCGCGGAGCTCGGCCTCCAGCTCAGCGGTGAGGGGCGGCTTCGGCGCAGGGGCTCCGGTCCGGTGCCTCGCCGCCTCCATGTCTTCGTACTTCCACGCCACGTAGTGGTGATGGTCCTTGACCAGGTCCCACGCATCCTCCCGCTCCCAGACGAACGTCGGCAGGTGCAGCGAGGCGACCAGCGTGTCCGGGTCCAGCCCGGAGCGCTCCCGCTCGGCGCGAGCGAGCGCCACCTGCTCCCCGAACGCCTCCGGCGTGCCCTCCGCGGCCATGAACCCGTCCCCAATCCGGCCGGCTCGACGGATCGCCGGACCCGCCAGGGCGCCGATCCAGATCGGCGGCCCACCGGGGCGCGCCGGCTTCGGCGTGACCGGGACGTCCGGGTACGGCGATCGCTCGGTTCCGCTCGTCGGTCCCTCCGCCCAGGCGTGGCGGAGGATCGCCACGGCGTCCTCCAGGCGAGCCCCGCGCTGCCGGAGCGGGACGCCCATCGCCTCGAACTCCTCCTCCCGCCAGCCGTTCCCCAAGCCGAGCACTATCCGGCCGCCGGAGATGAGGTCCACCACGGCGACGTCCTCGGCCAGGCGCAGCGGGTGGTACAGCGGTGCCAGGGCGAGCGCCGTCCCGACCGTGACCCGCTCGGTGACCGCGGCGATCGCGGCGCAGAGGGGGATCGCCGAGGGCAGATACCCGTCGTCGACGAAGTGGTGCTCGGACACCCACACGGAGTCGAAGCCGAGCTCCTCCGCCTCCCGGCTGAACCCGAGAGCCTCGGCGTACAGCTCCTCGTACGTTCGCGGGTCGGCTGGGTACCGCTGACACGTGATCAGGCCGAAGCCGAACCCGACGGGCATCACGGATGGATGGGGGTGCTCGGCATGGTGGCGCGCACGGGGGAAGGCTTGTCGAGGAACCCGGCGTACTCGAGCTCCCGGTACGGCGTGCTGCACGGATGACCATCCGCCACCCACATCTTCTTCTCGTCCAGGTCCATCAGCACCGATGCGACCGTCGCTCCCTGATCCAGCGTGGGCCACCGGGTGTCCGGGTGGCAGCACACGCCGGAGGGGAAGTTGGCGTGGTCGGCGAGCACGGCTCGGAAGAGATCCAGGGAGAGCTTGGGAATCGCGCCCTCGACGGCGGTCCGCAGACGCTCGAGCCGGAACGGGCTGTCGGGCATCACCCACAGCGAGACGTCCTTGAACGGCATCTCGGCCGCGAGGAAGTGGTTGGTGTGCAGGACCACCCCGTCCTCCGGGAACCGAAGGTACAGGCGGGAGAAGTCGCCGGGAGCACCCTCCACCGACACCGCCATGCCGTCCGCATGGGCGATCAGGTAGTTGCCGCTCGACGACCGCTTCCCCGACTGCAGGGCCGTGTACGCGTCCGAGATCGTCTCCGCATCCATGATCGCCCGGAGCAGCACGTGGTAGGGCAGTCCCGGTTCGCCCACGTCCGCCTCCGTGACGAGCGCGTTCGTGACGACCCCGATGCCGGACGAGTTCATCCCGGTCTTGGCGAGCAGGCCGGCCTCCACGACCGTGACGAAGTCCGGCCCCTGCTCCTGGACCGCCTCGAGCACGACCACGGTGTCGAAGCAGTGGAGGAGCCAGTCCCAGTTCTGCCCGATCAGGGTGTGCCCGTCGGCGCTCGCCTCGGGCAGGACCGCGAAGGCGCTGCACTCCGCCGGAGCACGTCCCGCCTCCTCCGCCTTGCGAGCCTTGGCGGCGAACATGACCTCCGTGCGTACGTTGATCGACAGCACGTCCTCGGCGTCGAGACCTGCGCCCTCCGCGATCCCGCGGATCTCTTCCAGGTACGCGGGTGACATGCTCGCGATCGCGGGTTCGTACCGGGCGGCCTCGGCGCGGACCTTCGACCAGTCCCAGCCGGCGTACTCCCGGAAGACCTCCCGATACGCCTCCACCGACCGGGCCACCCGCTCCCTCGCCTGATCGCCGTACCCGCGGCCACGTTCCCGCGGGCCGCCCTCGACCTGGATGTGAGGGAAGGGAGCCATGCCGTCCTCCTTCGCGCTCATCCGTCCACCTGGCGCCCGGGCCTCAGAGCGCCATCACCCCGCCGTCCACCGCGAGCACGGCGCCCGTGATGTACGACGCCTCGTCCGATGCGAGGAAGGCGATCGCCCGAGCCACCTCCTCGGGTCGCCCGACCCGACCGAGCGGTACCCGCGTCCCGAGGTAGGCGCGCCCGGCCTCGGAGTCTTCCGTCATCCGCAGCATCGGGGTGGCGACCAAGCCCGGGGCGACGGCGTTCACGCGAACACCGTACCGCGCCCACTCGACGGCCATCTGCCGCGTCAGCGCGAGGACCCCCGCCTTGCTCGCATCGTAGTGAGCGGCCGGCTCGGTCGCGTCGGCGACGAACGCGGCGATGGAAGAGACGTTCACGACCGCGCCGCCCTCCAACCCCTGGGCCCTCAGACCGCGCACGACCTGTCGTCCGACGAGGAACGAGCCCCGGAGGTTCACCGCCGCCACCTCGTCCCACTCCCCGACGTCCAGATCCAGGAGGGGGCCGATCCGATAGATGCCCGCCGCGTTCACCAAGACGTCCGGGGGACCGCCGACGGCGCGAGCGACCTCCCCGACCGCGTCCGCCACGGCGCGCTCGTCCGCCACGTCGGCGACCGCCGCGGCCGCCCCGAGGGCGGAGGCTGCGCGGGCCGCGGCATCCTCGTCCCGGTCCAGGACCGCGACGCGCGCCCCTTCCTCCGCGAGCAGCCGCGCCGCCGCGAGGCCGATGCCCGACGCGCCCCCGGTGACGAGCACGCGGCGCGATCCGAACCTGCTTCCTTCGGAAGGTGCGCGCGTCACGTCAGCAGCACCCCACCGTTGACGCCGATCGTCTGACCGGTCACGTAGGTGGCGTCGTCCGAGGCCAGCCAGGCGACCGTCCCCGCGACGTCCTCTCCGGTTCCGTGGCGGCGCAGGGGGATCGTGTCGCGAACCTCCTCCACGATCTCCTCGAACGATCGGCCCTCCTCCTCGGCCCGGACGCGCAGATCCGCCCAGTGCATCTCGGTCGCCATGTTCCCCGGCGCGATGGTGTTCACGCGGATGCCGTGGGGGGCGAGCTCGAGGGCCAGGGAGTGCGTCAGCAACGTGACGCCTCCCTTGGCGGCGCAGTATGCGGCACCGCCGGCCACCCCCCGTTGGCCGAAGATCGACCCCAGGTTCACGATCACACCGCCCGAGCCCCGGGCGATCATCCGACGGGCACACGCGCGGGCCACGAGCATCGCCCCCAGGAGATCGACCTCGAGCACCCGACGCAGCTCGTGGGTGTGCGTGTCGACGAGATGCGTCGCGGGGCCGCCGATCGCGGCGTTGTTGACCACGAGGTCGAGCCCGGCGAGCCGGTCCTCGGCATCGGCCACGGCCTGCTCGACCTGCTCCTCGACGGACACGTCGGCGACGAGGCCGAACGCCGTCCCCCCGGTCCCGGCGAGCCCGGTGGCCGTCTGGTGGACGGTCTCGCTGACGTCGAGGAGCGCCACGGCCCACCCGTCAGACACGAGACGCCCAGCCGTCGCGGCACCCAGTCCCCGGGCGGCACCCGTGACCAGGGCGCATCGGCTCGTCACGGGACCCGGGCGGCGATGTCGCCGCACGTCGCGAGCCAGACGTCCTCGTGGCCCTGGACGAACGCGATGAAGTCATCGAGGACCGAGAGCCTGCCGGGACGGCCGATGATCTGGGGGTGCATGGTGAAGATCGCGCAGCCGCCCGCCTCCCGGATCCCGAGGAACTCGTCCTGCCAGATGGTGCGGAACTCCCCCGCGGTGGAGATCTTCTTCGTCCAGGTGGCCCCGTCGAACCAGAAATGCGGAGCGTCGTCCAGGATCCACTGGATCGGTACCTCCACGATCGCGGATCCATCGTGCCGGTAAGGCACCAGGTCATCCATCAGGTTCGAGGAGTACCGGAAGCCGTGTCGCTCGATCAACCCGAGCGTGTGCTCGCTGAAGTCCCAGGAGGGCGATCGGTACCCGACGACCTCGACCCCGAAGGACCCGAGGATCTCCTTCCCCTTCAGGAGCTCGGCCTCCTCCTGCTCGCGGGAGAGGTTCGTGGGCGACGTGTGCGTATAGCCGTGGTGACCGACCTCGTGTCCGGCGGCGACGACCTCCTCGATCCGACCCGGATGACGCTCGGCCACGCGTCCGGGGATGAAGAAGGTCGCCCGGACCTCCCGGGCAGCGAGGACCTCGAGCACCTTGGGGAGCCCGACCCTGGCCCCGTACGTCCCTTGGGAGAGAACGCCGGGCCGATCCGCGTTCGCCGGATCCTCCCCGATCCATACCTCTTCCGCGTCGAAGTCGAACGTGAACGCCGCGGCGCACCGAGCGCCCTCAGGCCACATCCAGAGCCTCCTCAGTCGTCTCGATCCGGGACCGCCGCCGCGCCCGGGTCGACCGGCACGCTCGCCCGAACCCCCTCGTCGACTCGGGCGGGCGGCCTCTCACCAGGCGTGGCCGCCGGGGCACCCGGCGCGCGACGGTCCCGGCGGATCGCCGCCCCGAGCCGCCCCACCAGCTGCATGATCCCGCCGGGGAAGAACAGGACCGTCAGCATGATGATGGCGCCCAGCAGACCGAGTCGGACGCTGCCGGCCACGCGCAGGTACTCGTTGCCGAAGGTGATGATGGCTGCGCCGATGATGGGGCCGAAGAACGTTCCCGCCCCACCGAGCAACCACATCGCGACGACCATCAGGAACTGCTCGATGCCGAGCATCCCGGGCGAGATCTGTCCGAGCGTGTGGGCGAAGAAGCCGCCGGCGAGGCCGGTCACGAACGCCGAGATCGCGAAGACCTTGAGCCCCTCCCGGAACCGATCGACCCCAACGGCAACCGCGAAGTCCTCGGAATCGCGGAGGGCGACGAACGCCATGCCGGTCTTCCCGTGCACGATCCGGTAGAGCGCGCCGAGAGCCACGATCGCGAAGACCAGCGTGACGTAGTACGCCTGCCACTTCTCCAGATCCGTCAGGAACTCCGGGATGCCGAGCAGACCGATCCCCCCGCCGGTCCAGTCGTGCAGGATCGAGATCACCGAAGGCAGCGCGTCGGCGAAGACCAGCGTGAGCAGCGCGATGTAGATCCCGCGGAGCCGCAGCACCGGCAGGCCGAGCAGGACCGTCACCAGGACCATGGCCACGACTGCCCCGATCCAGACCGTGATCCACGGCGAGATCGCGAACTCCTTGGCCACCACCGCCGACGTGTACGCCCCGACCGCGAAGAACCCCATGTTGCCCAGGGAGATGATCCCCGCGTACCCGTTGAGGAGGTTCCAGTACGACGCCACGACCGCCCAGATGAAGAAGAGGCTCCCCAGGTGGAGCATGAAGCGGCTCGCGCCCAGGTACGGCCAGGCCCAGAGCAGACCGATCACGGCCGCCAGGGCGACCCACCTCGGCGTGACGAGCCGCCGAGCCTTGCCGAGGCTCCCGGCGATCGCGGAGCTCACGCCGTTCGCCCTCCGAGGATCCCTTGCGGCCGCAGCGAGAGCGCGAGGATGAAGGTGGCGAGCCAGGCCGGCCAGATCCACAGGGTCCCGGCGTACAGCGTGACCTGGGCCTCGATAACCCCCAGCACGAATGCCGCGACGATCGCGCCGAACACGTTCCCCAGGCCCCCGAACGTGACGATGATGAACCCCTTGATCATCCACTCCCAGCCGATGTGCGGCGTCATGAACGCCTTGGTCCCCAGCAGGACGCCGCTGATCCCCGTCACCACGAACGCCAGGGCGAAGGTCGCCCCGTAGATGCGGTCGATCCCGATCCCCACCACCCTGGCGCCGGGGAGCGAGCTGGCGACCGCGCGCATCGCCTGCCCCATCGACGTTCGGCCGAGGAACTGCCGCAGGAGGACGATCAGCAGGACCGCGAAGACGATCAGGAGCACGTCGTGCCATGCGACCCGGCCGAACCAGAGCCGGAAGCTCCCGTCCACGAACGTGGGGATCGACTTCACACGCGGACCGAACGACTCGAGGAGCAGGTATTCCATCAGGATCGCGAGGCCCAACGTGAACAGGAGCGGGCCGAACGCCCATTCCGCCCTTCGCAGCAGGGAACGGATCGCCAGCTGGTACAGCAGCCACCCGAAGAGCACCATCGCGACCAGCATCAACCCGAGCCCCAGCGCCATCGACATCCCGGCCTGGACCATCACCAGCCACACGAGGTAGGCACCCAGGACCGCGACGTGGCCGTGCGCGAAGTTGAAGACGTGGCTCACGCCGAACACCACGGTGAGACCGATCGCCATCGTCGCGTACAGGGAGCCGATGATGAGGCCACTCCAGAGGGCGTTGAAGAACGCGTCCATGTCAGAAGTACGCCTCCTTGATCTCGTCGACGTCGGCTTCGGAGGCCCGCCGCTCGAACGCCACGGTGCCCTTCTTCAGCAGGTACAGGCGCTCGGCGAGCCGCAGCGCGTAGTCGATCTCCTGCTCCACGAGGAGGACCGTGATCCCCCGCTCCTGGTTGATGCGTCGGATCGCCTCGTAGACGTGCTTCTTGACGCCCGGTGCCAGTCCGATCGAAGGCTCGTCGACCAGCAGGAGCCGGGCGCTGCTCATCAGTCCGCGGGCGATCGCCACCATGCGTCCCTCGCCGCCGGAGAGCGTCATGCACGGCTGCCGCTGCCGGTGCCGGAGCGGGGGGAAGATCTCGAACACGGCATCCAGGTTGTCCCGAAGATCCTTCCGGGCGGCCTTCGTGTACGCACCCATGCGGAGGTTCTCCAGCACCGTCATGTCGGTGAAGAGGTAGCGTTCCTCCGGGATGTAGGCGAGGCCCCGCGCCACCACGTCGTGGGCCGGCAGCGATGAGATCTCGTCGCCGAGGAACGAGATGGTGCCGCCCGTCGCGGGATGGAACCCCGAGATCGCCTTGAGGAGGGTGCTCTTCCCGTGGCCGTTCGGTCCGAGGAGAGCCACGATCTCGCCCTCCCGCACGTCGATGGTCACCCCCCGCAGGACCTGGATGTCCAGGTAGCCGCCGGTCACGCTGCGGAGCTCGAGCATCAATCCGCGGCCCCCGCGGAGCCCTCGTCGATCCCGCCGCCGAGGTACACGTCGACGACCCGCTCGTGCCGCTTCACGTCCTCCGGCTCGCCCTGGTACAGGACCGAGCCGTTGTGGAGGATCATCATCCGGTCCGACACCCCGATCAGCACATCGAGGAGGTGCTCGATGATGATGACGGTGATCCCCCAGGCCTCGCGGACCCTGGCCACCAGATCCAGGTAGTCCTGGATCTCGACGTGGGAGAACCCGGCCATCGGCTCGTCGAGCAGCAAGAGCCTCGGCCCGGTAGCGAGGGCCGCCCCCAGCACGACCTTCTTGGTCACGAACAGGTCCAGGTTGGTAGCGCGCCTACCGATCACCGGGCCGAGGTTCAGGAAGTCCACGATCTCGGGCACCCGGGCCGCGCCGTCTCCCCGGCCGAACGACGCCCCCACCCGGATGTTGTCCTCCACGGACATCGAGTGGAACAGGATCGGCGTCTGGAAGGTCCTGGTCAGGCCCAGGTGGCAGATCTGGTTGGGGGCCAGACCCACGATCTGACGGCCGTCGAACACCACGCCCCCCGAGGTCGGGCGGTAGAAGCCGGAGACCGTGGCGAACAGCACGGACTTGCCGGCCCCGTTCGGGCCGGCGATCCCGAAGACCTCCCCCTGCTCGACCTGGAAGGAAACGCCATCGACCGCCACCAGGCTGCCGAAGCGCTTGGCCAGCGCCTCGACCTCGAGCAGGCTCATCGGGTGCCGCGCGCTCGATGGATGAGCTCGATCACCAGCCGGCTACTTCACCCACGGAGGCAGCTGGATCTCCCCCTCCGCCGCGCTGTCGGGGAGCACGGCGACGTGTTGCACGTTCTGGACCTGGGACCAGATCGTCGGCAGCAGCTCGTCGCCCGCCATCGCGTACTGGCCCTCCTCCAGCGGGGCGAACTGGAACGTCCCCGCGAAGCCCGTGTACACGGTGCTCCGGATAGTGTCGTTGACCTCGTCGAAGCACTCGACGCAGCCGACCGACTCCACGGCGTTGGCCCAGATGTCGAAAGCGTCGCGCACGACGAACGGGTGGATGGACAACGGCTCCCGCCCGTACCGCTCCTCCCATCGGGCGATGTAGTCGGCCTTGTCCACCCCCACCCGATCGGAGACGCCGATCACGGTCGCCCACAGCAGCCCGTTGGCGTTCTCCCCCGTGAGCTCGAGGAACTCGGGGATGTTCGGCGTGTACTGCATGTACACGAGGCTCCGGATCCCGGAGTCACCGAACTGGCGCATGAACTGGTTCATGAACCGGGCGGCATCCGACGGGTCGAGGTTCCAGAACGTCACGAAGGCGGGCTCCGCCTCCCCGATCCGCGAGAGGACCGGGCCCCACTCCTGGACCCCGAACGGCGTGACCTCGTCGACGGCCACCTCGTACCCGGCCTCGGTGATGAACTGCTTGAACGCCTCGGCGCCGACGACGTTGTACGCGTAGTCGGTGGTGATCACGGCGACCGACCGGTTCGCGGGCTCGAACCCGATCTGCTCGGCGATCTGGGGCAGCAGCTCGGCTGCGTTGACGCCATAGTCGTAGTCGCTGGGGTCGTACTGGAAGACGTTGCTGTACTTCTCGGGGTCCTCGCGGACCGGGTCCACCGCGGCGGTCATCGTGACGGCGTGCAGGTACGGCATGTCGCCCTCGCCGAAAGCCAGGGTGTTGATCCCGCTGTCGTCGTAGCCGGTGATCACCGCGTCGGGGTCCTCCCCCAGGAGCCGCTCGCCGCACGCCTGGATCGTGTCGACCTCGAGCGCGCCGACGTCACAGGTGATCAGCGAGAGCTGCCGGCCGAGGACACCGCCCTCCTCGTTGTACTCGTCGACCGCCATCTCCAACGCCTGCAGCATCTCCTCGCCGTCGCTCGCGTACGGACCCGTCAGGGGCATCGCGGAGGCGATCAGGATGTCCTCCTGCTCTTGGACCTGGTCGCCTTCGGCCTGACCGCCGTCTCCCTCGTCGTCGTCACCGGGTGCCCCGCAGGCGGCCAGGGCGAGCAGCAACGCCGCCAGAGCTGCGAGCCAACGGAGACGGGCACGTCCTCGGATCAGCATGATGACCCCCCTCGGAGTGCGTTCGCTGAGACGTAGGTACAGGATGGGATGGAACGGAGTCAAGGCAAGGGCCCACGGAGGGATCGACCGATGGCTCCCGCGCAGATGGAGGCGGACCCGGTGGAGGTTCGGGCTCGCGCAACCCATGATCGTCACCCCACCGGCAGGACCTGGGGCGTTCGGCTCATCCCCGTGGCGGTGGCGATCGTCGCGCTGGTCGTCGCCTTCGCGGTCGGGTCGAGCCCGCCATCGACGGGTGACGCGTCATCGCTGAGCGGTCGCATCGCCTTCGTCCGCTCATCGGGTCGAGACGCGGACATCTTCCTCCTCGAGCCGGCGACCGGGGACGTGACCAGCGTGACGCAGGGTCCGGGCACCCGGAGCGCGCCGGCGTGGTCACCCGATGGTGATCGTCTCGCCTTCGTATGGCGAAGGGCATCGGGCGGCGGGTTCAATCTGTACACGATGACGTCGGGCGGCTGGACGCCGGTCCGCCTCACCGACGGGTTGTGGATCGACGGCAACCCGTCGTGGAGCCCGGACGGGTCCTCCATCGCCTTCGACAGCAACCGCGACGGCGGACGGGTCGGTGTCTTCGTCGTGGGTTCGGCCGGGGGCGCGGCCCGGTGGATCGCGGAGGGGCAGTCGCCGAGCTGGTCACCGTCCGGTGACGTGGTCGCCCTCATGCGTCTCGAGGGTGGTACGTACGATGTCTTCACGATGCGGCCCGATGGGAGCGACGTCGTCAACCTGACCGCACATCCGTCGGACGACGTGGAGCCATCCTGGGCCCCGGACGGTCGGCGGATCGCGTTCGCGAGCGATCGTGGAGGCGACTTCGACATCTACGTCCTGGATGTGGTCGATGGTTCCCTCGAGGCGGTCACCGCGGGCCCGGAGGACGACCGGCATCCCGCCTGGTCGCCGGATGGGAGGTCCATCGCGTTCGCCCGATCGGGCGGCGAGGTCGCGTCCTCCGCGCTCTTCCTGGTCGAGCTCGGTGGAGGGCGGGTCGTCCGGATGACCTCGGATCTGCTGTACGACCTGACGCCGACATGGGGAGCATGAGGATGTCCGAGCGCCGAGCGGACGTCTCCGCCTCCTTGCTCGGCGGGGCAGCCGGTCTGGCCGGGTCCGCGCTCCTCGCCGCGTTCGCGTCCGCGGCGTTCCCGCCGATCGTGCTCGCCGACGCCGTGGTGCGACTCACGCCGGGGGGCGTCGCCACCAGCGCGATCGAGGCCTTCGGGCACCGAGCGCTCCCGCTGACCGTGGTGGCGACCACGGGAGCGTTCCTCGCCGCCACCGCGGCCTCCGGGTGGATCGCATCGTCGCTCGGACGGCGGCCCGGCTGGAACGGTGCGGCGATCGTCTCGACCGTCGCGCATGGCCTCCCGTATGCCGTCGTGGCGGCGGTGCTGTTGGTGGACGCTCCGACGGATCCCGTCCGGTCGGTCACGCTCCTGCTCCCTCCGGTCGGGCTCGCCGTCTACGTCACCTGGCTCCGGTGCCGTCCGGCGCCGGATCGCCCGCGGGTCGGCTCGGCGCCCCCCAACCGGTCGCGCCGCGATCTGCTCGCCGCCTTCGGCCTCGCCACGTTCGGGTTGGTCGTCGGTTGGGTCGGCTCCGTCGGCTCCATCTCTCGGGGCGTGTCGCGCGGGGGGATCGGAATCCGCGAGCTCGACCTCGCGGACCTGCCAACCATCGGTCCCGACGCCTCGCGCTTCGAGCTCCCCGGACTCTCGCCCGAGCTCACCCCGACCGAGGATCACTACATCGTCGATACCTCGATCGTCGATCCGATGATCGACGAGGACGGGTGGACGCTCTCGATCGGGGGGTTGGTCGAGCGGCCGCTCGAGCTGAGCTACGCGGACCTGCTGCGCTTCCCCAGCTTCGAGCAGGTCGTCACGATGGAGTGCATCAGCAACGAGGTCGGCGGTGACCTGATCTCGACCGCTCGGTGGGGCGGCGTCAGCCTCCGGGATCTCCTCGGGCGCGCCGGCCTGCGGGACGGGGCCGTGGAGATCGTCTCGCGCGGGGTCGAGGGGTACTCCGACTCGATCCGCGTCGACCAGGCGATGATGGACACGGCGCTGATCGCGATCACGATGAACGGCGAGCCGCTCCCCCGGGAGCACGGGTTCCCCGCCCGGCTGCTGGTCCCCGGACTGTACGGCTACAAGCAGCCGAAATGGCTCGAGCAGATCACCGCGGTGGGGACCCCCCACAGGGGGTACTGGGAGGCGCGCGGGTGGGCCAAGGAAGGCACCGTCAAGACGATGTCCCGCATCGACACGGTCGCGACCGATGGCGAGACGCTGATCGCCGGCGGAATCGCCTTCGCGGGAGACCGGGGCATCGGCCGCGTCGAGTACTCGACGGACGACGGTGAGACCTGGGGAACGACCGAAGCCAAGGACCCGTTGTCGCCGCTCTCGTGGCGGCTGTGGCGCGCCTCTCTCGGTCCGGACCCATCCGGGCCACTCGTCGTCCGGGCGGTCGACGGGACAGGCAGGGTCCAGACCGGGGTGGTGTCGCGGCCGCACCCCAGCGGTTCCACCGGATGGCACTCCGTCACGCTCGGCTGAGCCCGGGTTCCATGACCAGACCGGATGTGCTCGCGCGAGCCCGCTACAGGGAATAGAGGGAGCGTGCGTTCCCTTCGAAGATCATCGATCGCACGTCGTCGAGCCATGCGTCTCGGGCCCCATGCTCGCGCATGGCTGCCGACGCGTACCGCCACGAGTCCTCGAGGACCTGAGCGCCGAACCAGAACAGCTCGGGCTGGTGGTACCCGTCGGTCGCGAGCAGGACCTTGGTGGCCGGCGCGAGGTCGAGCATCCGCAGGAGCCGCTCCCCGCTCGTCACCGGCGAGAACAGGTTGAACAGCGAGAGGTCCGCCCAGACGTTCGGCTTCGTGGCCGCCATGTAGGCCAGCTCCTCGTGCCACGGGTACGACCCGTGGATCAGCACGATCCGCGCGGCCCGCCCCTCGGGGGTCCGGAGCAGCTCCTCCAGGAGCAGCGGGTTCGCCTCGGCGATCCTGATCTCCGAGTCGCCGATGCCGGTGTGGATCTGGAACGGGAGCCCTAGGTCCGCGGCGGCACCGAGCGCCCGGCGGAGCAGCACATCCCGGAGCGCCTTCCCCCGGCGCCGGACCGGACCGTCCGAGCGCAGGGAGGCCTCCGCCTCCGGCAAGGTGGCCTCCGGGTCGACCGCCAGCCCGGTCCGGTAGGCGAGGATCGTCTTGAACGCGACGTACCCATCGCTCGCGGCGGCTTCCATCCGGGCGAGGACGGCGTCCACGATCTCCTGGGCGGTGCGTCCCTCCTCGATCGCGGCATCGACGAGCGGGTCCAATCGGAGCATCGGATGGACCGAGCAGCTCGACAGCGCCGCGTACTCATCGAGCCGCTCGCCCGCCCCGGGTGGCCAGGAGGGGTCCATCACCAGGCCGGTGATCCCCGCGTCGGCGAAGAGCGAGGTAACGTATCGGGGCCAGTCCCGGCTCGCTTCGGCTCGCGCCGACGCCAGCTCGCCCGCTTCGCACCCCAGGTACCGCGCGAGTCGGACGGTCAGGAGCTCCTGAGCCAGGCGCCAGGGTCCGTCGGCGCTCCGACGCTGCGACGCGGCGTCCCACTTGTCGATGTCAAGGCTGAGCTCGCTCAGGTCCAGCGGCTCCGGGTGCAGGGAGAACGGGTGGCAGTGGTCGTCGATCACGTCTCCCCCCCTCGTCCGCGACCCCCAGATCGGCCCGCGGCATCCTAGCGCGATGGAAGGCACCATCGCGCCTCTCGCTTCCATGCGCTCAGCCAGGAACACCCATCGCTTGACAACCGAAAGTTCGGTGGGATATACGCCTGAGAGGTGCACGACGAACGGGCGGCGTCGTAGCCGGCCCGTGACGTGCCGGCGACCTCGCGTGCGGAAGGGGGGCATCGTGCCTGTCGAACTCGACGCCATCAGCGTGGGCAAGCTCGACTTCGTCGAGCAGCACGACCTGTGGACGGAGGAGCAGAAGCAGGCGGCGGAACGGGTGACCGAGCTGATCAAGGAGGGCAACTTCCGCACGGTCCGGGTCTCGTGGCCGGACCAGCACGGGATCCTGCGCGGCAAGACCTTGACGGCGAACGCGTTCCTCCACGCGTTGCGGAACGGCCAGGACATGCAGTCGGCGGTCCTGATCATGGACACGGTCAACCGGATCATCTTCCCGCTGTTCCGTTCGGGCGGCGGGTTCGGCATCCCCGAGATGACCGGGTACCCGGACATGATCCTGGTCCCCGACCCGACCTCGTTCCGGGAGCTCCCCTGGGCGCCAGGAACCGGCTGGTGCCTGTCGGACGCCTACTTCCAGAACGGCAAGCCGGTCCCCTTCTCGAGCCGGCACGTCCTGCGCCAGCTCTTGGGCAAGCTCGCCGACGAGGGGTACGAGTACATCTCGGGGCTGGAGGTGGAGTTCTACATCACCAAGCTCGAGGACCCGATGCTGCTGCCCGAGCAGTCCGGGTGGCCGCCCGAGCCGCCGAAGGTCCGGGCGATCGCCCACGGGTTCCAGTACCTGACGGAGAACCGCAACGACGAGATCGACGAGATCCTCTCCATCCTGGAGCGCCAGCTGCGGGATGTGGGCCTGCCGCTGCGGACGATGGAGGACGAGTGGGGCCCCGGGCAATGCGAGTTCACCTTCGACCCCCGCAAGGGGATGGAGTCGGCGGACAACATGGTCCTGTTCCGGACAGCGACCAAGCAGATCTGCCGCCGGAACGGGTACCACGCCACGTTCATGTGCCGACCGAACCTGGAGAACTTCTTCTCCAGCGGTTGGCACCTGCACCAGTCGCTGCGCGAGATCGACAAGCAGCAGAACGCCTTCACCAACCGGGAGGGCGGGGAGTGGGGAACGGGCGAGTGGCTGTCCGACGTCGGCAAGCACTTCGTCGGAGGGCTCCTCGAGCACGCGGCGGCGCAGTGCGTGTTCTCCACCCCCACGGTCAACGGGTACAAGCGGTTCCGGCCGGAGTCGTTCGCCCCGGACAAGATCACCTGGGCGCTCGAGAACCGTGCCGCGTACATCCGGGTGTGCAGCGCCGGGCCCGGCGACGAGACGGCGCACGTCGAGAACCGGGCCGGTGAGCCCTCCGCCAACCCCCACCTGTACGCGGCGTCGCAGATCATCGCCGGGCTCGACGGGATCCGGAACAAGACCGATCCCGGACCGATGGACGAGGAGCCCTACCTCGTGGACAAGCCGCTCCTGCCCCGGAGCCTGATGGATGCGATGGAGGCCCTGAAGCAGGACGAGGTGTTCCGCGAGGCCCTGGGCGACCCCTTCATCGAGTTCATCACCGCGGTGAAGGACTCGGAGATCAACGCGTACATGGCCTCGATCACGAGCGAGGACGGGGTGGTGATGGAGGACCACCTGACGAAGGTGACGCCCTGGGAGCACCAGGAGTACTTCGAGGTCTACTGATCGCGGGGGCGACGTGAGCGGCGAGACCGGCGGCGGGGACGGCGAGTTCATGGGCGGCGACCGGCCGTCCCCGATGTCGGTCCAAGAGATGAACGAGTTCCTCCAGGAACCGTGGATCGCCAAGATCGCGTGCCTGAAGCCCGACGGCTCCCCCTACATCGCCGCCAGCTGGTACCACTGGGACGGGGTGGCCTTCTGGGTGGTGCCGCGGGCGCGATCCGAGTGGGCCCACTACCTGGCGCGCGATCCGCGGGTCACGGTCCTGGTCGACAACCCGGACCCGCCGCTCCAGAAGGTGATCTGCGAGGGCACCGCCGTGATCGTGGAGGCCGCGGTGGGTCCGTACCTGGACACCGGGGAGATGTCCGTCTGGAACAAGATCGGCACCTACCACACGGGGCCGCGCTACCTCGGCGAGAAGTCCAACGAGTACCGGGGTCCGAAGAACGTGGAGCCGTGCTGGACGATCAAGATCGTCCCCAGGAAGATCAGGACCGTCAAGTACGGGTTCCGTTGGGCATCGCGCTACCAGCACCCGGAGCTGATCCCCGACGACAGGGGGGAGGCCGAGGTCAAGCCGATCTATTACGGGTAGCGGTCGTCGCCGGCCCTAGGCGTCGGAGCCTTCGTCGGCCAGGAGCCCTTCGAGGAGCAGGACGTCGAACGGCTTGGGCTCCATCCCGCCCAGGCTCACGTAGGTCTCGGTCCGGTCGACCCCCGGCACCGACCAGATCCGGTCGAACAGCACCTGGCGCAGATGGCCGGTGTCCCGCAGACGCAGCCGCACCAGCAGGTCCTTCGGGCCGGTCACCAGACGGACGTCCTCCACCTCCGGCGTCTCCCGGAGGCGCTCGACGACCTGGGTCTGGTCGCTCCCCTGCACCGAGACGATGCCGACGTAGACCACCAGCGGGAACCCGAGCAGGGCCCGGTCGATCTCCGCGCGGTACCCGCGGATCACGCCGAGCCCCTCGAGGCGAGCCACGCGGTCGGTGATCGCGGGCGGGGACATCCCCAGCTCCCGGGCGATGCTCCGCAGGGAGACCCTGGCGTCGATCGACAGCAGGCGCAGGATCGCCAGGTCCGTCGCGTCGAGCGCGGCTCGACCCCCATCCTCCCGCTTCGCCGGGAGCCGGGCCCGCCGGGCCGACCTCACGGCCGGTGCCTGCTGCTTCATCGCCAGGCCTCCACCCCGCTCCTGCTGACAGTCGAGCGCGCGTCAGGGCTTGGAGGCGGGCATCCGTTCACCCCGAACCCTCCTCTGTGTTACAACCAGGCTACTGAGCGCCGGGAACGGAGACAAGCGCCATCGCGGGTCAGAGGACGGCGACGGAGACGGAACGGTGGGGGCGGGTCTTCGCCGCCCGCACCCGCGCCGGGGTGGGCGAGGGGCTGGCCTCGATCCTGGCGCTCTCCGGGGCCAGGGACGTCATCTCGTTCGCCGGCGGCTTCCCCGACGCCGAGACCTTCCCCGGCGATGTCCTCGCGGACATCGTGCACGAGCTGATCGCCTCGGGCGACCCCTCGGCCTTCCAGTACGGGCCGACCGAGGGTCTCCCCAGCTTCCGGGACTTCATCGCCGGGATGCTGGAGGCCCGCGAGGGCCATCGGCCGGACGGCCCGGAGCTACTCATCACCAGCGGCGGCGTGGAGGCGCTCGAGCTCCTCGGGAAGGCGTGCCTCGACCGCGGGGACACGGTGCTCGTCGAAGGCCCCACCTACCTGGGGGCGATCATGTCGTTCCGGAGCTTCGAGACCGACGTCCGGGCGATCCCGATCGACGACGAGGGGCTGCGGGTCGACCTGCTCGAGGCCGCCCTCGCACAGGGCACTCACCCGAAGCTCCTGTACACGATACCCGACCACCAGAACCCCGCCGGCGTGAGCTTGTCGGCCGAACGCCGGGCCGCCCTCGTGGGGATGGCGCGCCGGTACGGCCTGCTCCTCGTCGAGGACGTCGCGTACCGGGAGATGGGCTTCGAGGACGGGCGGCCCGAGAGCCTGTGGACCCTCGCCCCCGACACCGTCGTGCAGATCGGGACCTTCTCCAAGACGTTCTTCCCGGGCGTGCGGCTCGGCTGGGCGGTGGGTCCTCCCGAGGTCGTCGCCGAGCTCGTCCGGGCCAAGCAGATCACCGACCAGTGCGCCGGGGCGCTGGGGCAGCGGCTGCTCGAGGAGTACGGTCGGCGGGGTCTCCTCGAGCCGCAGAACGAGCGGGCCAGGGCGCTCTACGCGGGGCGGTGGCGCCTGCTCCGCGACGCCCTCGAGCGGGAGATGCCCGCCGGCGTCTCCTGGACGGAGCCGCGCGGGGGCTTCTTCGCCTGGCTCACGCTGCCCGAGGGCGTGAGCGCGATCGCGCTCGCCGAGCGCGCGATGCAGCAGCGCGTCGCGTTCGTCCCCGGGCCGCCCTTCTTCCCCGACACCCGGGGAGAGCACAACCTCCGGCTGGCGTTCAGCCGGATCCGCGACGACGACATCCTCGAGGGCACGCGCCGGCTGGCAGCGCTGATCCGCTCCGCGATGGAGGGAGGGACATGACCCAGGAGGGCTACTTCGAGATAGGGACGGGCGATCCGGGGACGGCGCGGTCGCCGGGACGCTACATCGACGTGAACGCGATCAGCCCGGTCGAGTTCGCGAAGGGGCTCGCGTTCCAACCGGTCCTGGGCGAACGCCTGCTCGTGAACTTCGTCCGCTTCGAGCCGAACACGGTGGCCCCTGTCCACGCCCACGAGGAGGAGCAGGTCGCCTGCGTGATCGAGGGGGAGTTCGAGTTCGACCTGGACGGCGACGTCCGGATCTTGCGGCGGGGCGACGTGGTGCACGTCCCGCCGTTCGTCCCGCACGGCGCCCGCACCCTGGACTCGTCCTGCTTCGAGATCGACATCTTCTCGCCGCCGCGGCGAGCGCTCGTGGAGGCTGCGGGCCTCTCCTCGACGACCGAGCCTCCTCCCACCGAACCGTGAGCTCCGCCGGGTCCCTCCACGGCCGCGCGGCCGTGGTCACGGGCGGGTCGAAGGGGATCGGCCGGGCGATCGCGATCGAGCTGGCCACGGAGGGCGCGGACGTGGCGATCTGCGCCCGGGGCGCCGAGGATCTGGAGGCCGCGGCGGAGGAGCTCCGGGCGACCGGCCGCACGATCCACGCGGAGGTCGCAGACGTGACCGATCCGGCCCAGGTGAAGGACTTCGTCGCGGCCTCGGCCGAGGCGCTGGGCGGGATCGACATCCTGGTCAACAACGCGGGCCGCGCGCACCCCGGCAACTTCGAGACCCTGACCGACGAGGACTGGCAGGCCGACCTGGACGTGAAGCTGTTCTCGATGATCCGGTGCAGCCGGGAGGCGATCCCTCACATGCGGCGTCGCGACGGCGGCCGGATCGTCAACATCAACGCGGTGTACGGGCGCTACCCGGACCCGACGTTCTTCGCGACCTCGGTGAACCGGGCCGCCTGCCTCGCGTTCACCAAGGCCCTCGCGATCCAGCTCGCCCCGGCCGGGATCCTGGTCAACAGCGTGAACATCGGCTTCGTCGTCACCCCACAGTGGCAGAACATCCACCAACGGCGCGCCCCGGAGATGAGCGAGGAGGAGTTCTTCGCGTCGATGGCGCGCGACGAGGTGCCGCTGGGGCGCTTCGGACGGCCAGACGAGGTCGCGGGGCTCGTGGTGTTCCTCGCGAGCGATCGCGCCTCCTACATGACGGGCGCCTCAATCGACATCGCCGGCGGCATGGGCCAGTACGTGTAACGGAGGCCTATGTCGACGCCCATGCCACGAGGCGGTCCAAATCCTCGGGCGTGAGCCCCATCGCGGGCTCGGTCCGAACGAGCAGCGTCTTCCCGCGCTCGCGAGCCCCGGCCTCGGCGTCCCACCAGAACTCGTCGTCGGCCCACGCGACGCGTCGGCCGTTGGCGTTCCGCTCGCACCGCGCCGCCACGTAGCTGTGCTTCCGGTCAGGCCGCCGCCGTTCGGTAGAACCCGATCACCGGCCAGGCCGCGCCGAAAGTGAACACCTTCGGGGCGCGGTACTCCCAGCTCGTCGCCCACACGCACTCGAACGCGTCCATCAGGTGGGCGACCTTGCCGCCGACGTCGCCCACGATCCGCAGCGGAAACCGTGCCGCTGCCCCTATGACACGGGAGTCGCCCCGGAGGCGTTCGAGGCTCCCCGAGGCCGACAATCCGTCCTTCTACGAGGCCTTCGGCCGGGCGGTGAAGGTCGTCCGGACCGAGATGGGGCTCAGCCGGAAGGAGCTCGCGGAGCGCGCGGGTGTGTCGTACCCGTATCTCGCGGATATCGAGAGCGGCCGCGGGCGTCCGTCGTCCAGGGCACTCCCGGCGATCGCGGGCGCGCTGGGGATGTCGCCGTCGTCGCTCATCGCGGAGGATGAAGGACTCGCGAGGCGGATGCAGAAGCCGGCGACGCCGATGCTCTCGGCCTCCTCGGCGGCGATGCCGGCGTCAGGAGGCGCCGCCGATGGTTCCACGACGAACCACGGGTGGCGGGCGATGGCCCCCACCCCCTGCGGACGTCGAGCCGCCGACCGCCGCGAGCGCCCGCGAGGAACTCCGCCGCCCGATCAATCAGCTCGCGGACCCAGGACGTCCGCCTCGTGCTCGGAGTCTCCATCGCGACCCCCGTTGACCGGGCGCACAGAGGCGGACACCCCCGAACTCCCGCCCTCGCAACACCTCGACCTGCGGACGACTCGTCGAGAGCACGACGATCTGGCCCCTCACCGACCCCTCCCGCGCGATACCCCGACAGGAAACGCGAGCGCTTCTCCGTCAGCTGCCTGTCGTTGGCGATGGGGTAGAAGATGGGCTCGGGACCAGGCGTGCCGAGCGTCGGGAGATCCACCCCGAACACCGACGACACGTGGCGCGCAATCTTCAGCGTGTTCCTGAAGTTGATGCTGAGATCGACGGACGGTTCCCTCCCATCCCTTGCGGTAGATCTGCTGCGCGGAGTCAGCGAAGACGTAGGAGGGGCCGTGCTTCCGCTCGGTCAGGAGCAGCTCCAGAACCGCCCACCTATCAGGCCGGAAGTCCTGTCCCTCGTCCACCAGATGGCGGCTGTCTTCCAACCAAGACCGGGGAGCAGGCTGGGGAGCGTTTCCTGGTTCATCAGCAGTACCGCCGCCCCCTGGCCCCTACGAAGGTCGGGTACCGGAGCGAGAGCCCCTCGGTGCGCAGCAGGGGGTCGTCGACCATATCGGTCGGGCGTGATGCTACACCGGCCTTCCAGAGGGCGAAGATGCCCAGTCCCAGGAGGCTGCGGCCTCGCGGCCCGAGGGCCGAACCGACCGCTCCCTCGCGGCTAGCTCCGCCACTCGATGGATACGACGGGGACGGGCTCCGCCAACCCCTTGAGCGAGACCTCTCGCTCGTTCGCGACCTCGAACGGGATCGTCTCGCCCCGGACGGTCGAGACCGTCGCGAGGATCTCGCCGCCCTCGGGGATCGCTCCCACCCTCGCGGCCTCGTGCACGCCGAGCCCCGCGTAGTCGTCGGCGATCACCGTGGCCTCGGCCGAGTGCAGCCCGATCCGGACCTGCGGCGCGAACCCGTGCTTGCGCCGGTGCTCCGCGAGCCGGCGTTGGATCGCGACGGCGCAGCTCGCGGCCGCCGCCGCGTTGGCGAACGAGGCGAAGAAACCGTCGCCCGTCGAGTGCACGACCTCGCCGCGATGCGCGCCGATCAGGTTCCGCAGGGTCTCGTCGTGCCAGCGAAGGACCGCCTCCCACGCGTCGTCCCCGATCGTGTGGATCAGGTCGGTGGAGCCCACGATGTCCGTGAACATGAAGGTGCGGGTCACCCGGCGTCCCGCATCCCCCTCCTTCCCCGCTTCGATCATCTCGTCGCAGCGCTGCGCTTCGAGGCGAGCGCCGAGGCGCTCGAACGCCGCCTTCGCGGCCCGGAGCTCCAGGACCGCCGAGCCCTCGTCTCCGCCCGAACGGCAGGCGACCGCGAGCCAGCGACGTGCCTGCGCCGCCTCGAACGGCGCATCCGCCTCGGTCCAGTGACGCACCGCCGTGCGCAGCTCGGCGATCGCGGCCGCCGCGTCCTCCTCGTAGGTCAGCGCCGCACCGATCCCCTGGTGCGCGGCCGCGTGCAGCATCGGCTGATCGTAGGCCTCCGCGATCCCCCGGAGCTCGTCCGCCGCCTGGCGCGCATCGGCCAGGTCATGCGCCGCAAGCGCGATCTCTATCCGAGCCGGGAGGAGACGGGACCTCGAGAACAAATCCATCGCATCGGCCAACGCCGTTCCGATCGAGGCCCGGGCGGCGTCGATGCGTCCTCGCGCCAGATGGAGGAGCGCCAGCCCCGGCTGTGGGTCGTGCCCGAGCCGGTGGGCCTGCTCGAACGCGTCCTGGGCTCCGTCCAGGTCACCCGTCCGCAGCCGGACCTCGCCGATCTCGTAGGACCCGGCACCCGCCTGCGGCAGCCTGCCGAAGGCCTGGAGCTCGCCCAGCGCCTTGCGGGCCTCGTCCTCGGCCTGGGGGAACGACCCTCGGAGCCGCATGATCTCGGCGCGCTGCACACGGCAGACTCCCGGGAACCCGGTGATCGCCTGACGCTCGCACCACCGAGCGACCGCCTCGGTCCACTCCCCCGCGCGTCGGTAGTCGGCGAGGCTCCGACACACGTTGATGGTGATGCAGTAGACGGACCCGGCGGCGAACGGCGTGAGCTCGCCTCCGACGGCGGCCAGCGTCCCCTCATCCACGAGGGACATTCCGCGCTCGACCTGCTGCTGGAAGACGAGGACGGCCCCCTGGAGCACTAGCCCGAACGCCTGGAGGTCCCGGTCGCCGAAGCGCGCGCCGATCTCCTGGGCCGCGATCGCGTGCTGCATCGCCGCGTCGATGTCGCCTCGGTCGAAGGCCGACCGCACCAGGGCGAGCTTGAGGTAGCCGCTCTCGACGCACTCCGATTGGTCGGCCATGAGCCGGATCGCCCGCTGCAACCACCCGTTCCACAGCGCCGACTCCGACCGGTCCCCGTACTCCTGCGCGAGCCGGAGTGCGACGTAGGCGGCGCGATGCGGGTTCCCCTCGGCCTCGTACGCGGCGTACGCGCGCTCGAAGGCATCGATGCTCTCGGCCGGATGCGCGCTCCACCAGGCCGCCTCACCGAGCCGCTGGAGATCCGCGGCGGCGAGTCCCTCGCGTTCGGCGACGGAGGAGAGACCCTCGAACGCCTCCTGCCAGGCGTGGTCCTCCAGCGCTTCGCGGGCACGATCGAGCGTGGCGGCGTCACTCATAAGCGCCGCGATGATGGCACAGTGCTCCATCAGCCGTCGCGGAGGATCTCGATCGCCGGAGAGGAACGCGTCTCCGCAACCCTTCGTGGCAGACTGCCCTCGTGCACGACGAGGAACAACGGGCCGTGTCACACGCGCCCAGCGCGGAAGGGCTCCTCTGGGGGTCCGTGGGCATCCTGTCCTTCTCGTTCACGTTGCCGGCGACACGCCTCGCCCTGAACGATCTCAGCCCGGTCCTCATCGGCCTCGGCCGCGCCGCATTGCCAGGTCTCCTGGCTCCTATCCTGTTGCTCGTCCTCCGGCAGCCGTGGCCACCGCGAGAGGCGCTCCCCCGGCTGGCGATCCTGGCCGGCTGCATCCTGGTCGGCTTCCCCTTCCTCACGTCGCTCGCGCTCGAGCGGTTCCCCGTGTCCCACGGCGTGATCGTGACGGCACTCCTTCCGACGGCGACCGCGGTGGTCGCGCTTCTGCGAGCCGGTGAGCACCCGTCTCCGCGGTTCTGGCTCGCCAGCATCGGCGGCCTGCTCGCGGTCCTGGGCTTCGCCGCGGCCCAGGGATCCGGCCTGCCCCGGCTCGAGGATCTGTGGCTGTTCGGCGCGGTTGGCGCCGCGGCCCTCGGCTACACGGAGGGTGGGTACCTGGCGCGGAGGTTCGGCGGGTGGCTGGTGATGTTGTGGGCCTTGACCGTGGCGGCACCCGCGGTCGTTCCCCTCGGGATCCTGGAGATGCTCCGGGCCCCGGGATCGGCGAACCCGAGCTCCTGGGTCGGGTACGCGTATCTCTCGCTGGTGAGCGTCTTCCTGGGTCTCGTCGCCTTCTATCGAGGGATGGAGTCCGGGGGGGTCTCCCGGATCGCCCAACTCCATCTCGCCCAGCCCGTCCTCACCCTCACCTGGGCGGCGATGTTCTTCGACGAGTCCATCGGCCCGACCACCATCGTCGCCGCGCTCCTGGTGCTGATCAGCCTCGCAGCGACGCAGAGGGCGCGGATCGATCTCGCGGAGGGCCCTCGGGCCCGATCGGTGGTGCCATGACCTCGTGACGTCGGCAGCCCGGCCGATCGCCGTCAGGCCGCCGGCGCCTCGAACTACACCAAGGCGCCGAGATCCCCACGCCGTAGATAGCGCCGCCGCCCGCGGGATCCCTCCCCGCGCCTGGCACCGAGCCTAGTCCCAGAGCGAACGGTGGCTGTCGTCGGCGGATGCGAGCCTTCAGCCGTGGTCGGAGACGGGACGATCCTGCACGCCGACGTCGACTCCTTCTACGCGTCGGTCGAGCAGCGAGACGATCCCTCGCTGCGCGGCCGTCCGGTCATCGTCGGGGCCGGCGTCGTGCTCGCGGCCAGCTACGAGGCCAAGGCCTTCGGCGTCCGCACCCCGATGGGCGGCGCGCAGGCTCGCCGGCTGTGCCCGCAGGCGGTCGTCGTCCGCCCCCGGATGGAGGCCTACAGCGAGGCGAGCAAGGCGATGTTCGAGGTGTTCGAGCGGACGACGCCGTTCGTCGAGGGGCTGTCGATCGACGAGGCGTTCCTCGACGTCGGGGGGCTCCGGCTGATCTCGGGTACGCCCACCGAGATCGCGGTGCGGCTCCGCCGGGAGGTCCGGGAGCAAGTGGGCCTGCCGATCAGCGTCGGGGTCGCGAGGACGAAGTTCCTGGCCAAGGTGGCGAGCGCGGTCGCCAAGCCCGACGGCCTGCTCGTGGTGTCGCCAGACGGCGAGCTCGACTTCCTGCACCCGCTGCCGGTCGAGGCGCTGTGGGGGGTCGGCCGGGTCACGGCGGCCAAGCTCCGCGACCGGGGCATCTCGACCGTCGGGGAGGTGGCGCGGCTCGGGGAGGCGACGCTCGTCCGGTGGCTCGGCCGGGCTGCCGGGCGCCACCTCCACGCCCTGGCCCACAACCGGGACCCGCGTCCGGTCCAGGTGGGTCGCCGCCGCCGCTCGATGGGGACCCAGCGCGCGCTCGGCCGAAGGCGGCGGTCGCCCGAGGAGCTCGACGCGGATCTCCTCGCGCTGGTCGACCGCCTTTCGCGCCGGCTTCGGAAGGCGCACCGGGTGTGCCGCTCGGTCACGCTCCGGCTGCGGTTCGACGATTTCTCGCGCGCCACGCGTTCGCACACGCTGCCGGAGGCGACGGCCGACACCGAGGCGATCCTCGCCACCGGGCGAGGCTTGCTCGCGGCGGCGATGCCCACGATCCGGGAACAGGGCATCACGCTGATCGGGATCACGCTCAGCAACCTCCACTCCGACGGCGCGATCCAGCTCGCGCTGCCGTTCGACCGCCCGCTCGCGCACGCGCTCGACGTCTCGCTCGACGAGGTGCGCGAGCGGTTCGGCTCGAAGGCGATCACCCGGGCCGTGCTCCTGGGTCGGCGCGAGGGGCTGTCGGTGCCGCTGCTCCCGGACTGACCCGGGTCGTCGAGACGGCCGACGACAGGCATCGGTCCACGATCGGGACAGGATCCTGTCATCGCCGACGGGCGAACCCGCACGCTCTCCCTCATGTCGTACCCACCGGATACGGTCAGCTGGTGGACCGCTCAGCGCTAGGACCATATGACGAGACATATGCTAGGCTCGGGCCTGTGGCGCGGAAGCAGGTCCTCGTGCAGCTCGACGACGAGCTCGTGGGCGAGCTCGACGTTCGAGCCAAGCGCGAAGGCGTGAGCCGGAGCGAGCTGATCCGCCGCGCGATCGCATCTCACCTGCAGGAGCTCGCGTGGACCGAGCAGGAGCAGGCGGCCGTCGGGTCCTACCGCCGCCGGCCCGAGAGCTGGACGGGGCGCGGCTGGCCGCAGGAATGAAGCGCGGGGAGGTCTACTGGGCCGACCTCCCCCTCGGCTACGGGCGACGACCGGTCGTGGTCCTCACCCGCGGGGCCGTCGCGGAGGTCCGCTCCCGGGTATCGATCGCACCCGTCAGCCGTCGCGCGCGTCGGATCTCTTCGGAGGTGCCGGTCGGCCGTACCGAGGGACTCGCCAGGGGCTCGGTGGTGAACGTGGACAACGTGCTCACGGTTCCGAAGGAGCTGCTCGAACCGAACCGGATCGGTCGCCTCGGCGAAGCGGCCACACGGCGCCTCGACGCGGCCCTGCGGTGGGCGCTCGACATCCGGCACTGACGGCCTCACCCGAGGCATCTCGGTACCAGGCAGCCGCGACCCTCGCGATCGCGAGTACCACCACGAACCCTCCCGACGGCGTTCACGAACCCTTCACGGCTCGCCCGCAGCATGGCCCCAGGACGCAGTTCCCGTCGGAAGGAGGAGGACATGCGACGCGGATGGGCGATCGTCGCGACGATCCTGGTGGTGCTCGCCGTGGTAGGGATCGCCGTGGGCGCCTACAACGTGGGCATCGACGAGGGGGTCCGCCGTGGGGCCGACGCCGGCCAGGTGGTCGAGGTCGTTGGACGCGGCTACTGGCACGGCGGCGGGTTCTTCCCGTTCGGCCTGATCCTGTTCCCGCTGTTCGTGATCGGGATCTTCTGGCTGGTCGGGTTCGCGTTCCGCGGGCCGCGCGGCGGCTGGAACCACGAGCACGGACGGTTCGGCCCGTGGTCCGAGGAGGGCCGCGCGCGGTTCGAGGACCGCTTCCAGGAGTGGCACCGCCGCCAGCACGAGCAGACCTCGAGCGGTTCCGAGACCCCCGGCGGGTGACCCCCTCGATCCCCGGGGTGCGACGGGCGGTGGCGGTTGCCACCGCCCGTTCGCCTCGCCAGGCTAGCGGCGGAACGGAGGAGCCATGACGACCGTGCTCGTGGTCGAGGACGAGATGGCGATCGCCCGGATCGTCCGCGACTACCTCCGGGAGGCTGGCTTCGAGGTGATCGTGGTCGGCGACGGCGACTCTGCGCTCGCCAGCGTCCGGAGCGCCAAGCCCGACCTGCTGGTCCTCGATCTCAGCCTCCCCGGCCGCGACGGCCTGGACGTCGCCCGCGAGGTGCGCCGCTGGTCGGGCACGCCGATCGTGATGCTCACCGCCCGGAGCGACGAGGCCGATCGCATCGTGGGCCTCGAGCTCGGCGCCGACGACTACGTCGTGAAGCCCTTCAGCCCCAAGGAGCTGGTCGCGCGGGTGCGCGCCGTCCTGCGTCGGACGCGGGCCACCCGACTGGGCGAGGAGATCCTGCGGGCGGGCGACGTCGAGGTCGACACGGCCAAGATGCGCGTGACGGTCGGGGGCCGTCCCGTGGAGCTCACGCCCACAGAGTTCCAGCTGTTGGCCACGCTGGTCCGCGAGCCGGGCCGGGTCTTCACCCGGGGCCAGCTCCTGGACGCCGTGCACGGCGTGGCGATCGAGTCGTACGAACGCGCGATCGACGCCCACGTGAAGAACATCCGGCGCAAGATCGAGCCGACGCCGGGCTCGCCCCGGTACGTGCTCACGGTGCACGGGGTCGGCTACCGGTTCGCCGATGCGTGACCACCGCCACCCGCGCGAGTTCCGTCCGCCCTGGTGGCCCAAGGACGAGCCCTTCCCTCCGGCGCGCGGGGACTGGCGCGCGATGCGCGGGCACTTCTTCCGGCGCATCGCGCTGATGTTCGTGGCGTTCTTCGCGTTCGTGTTCCTCGTCGGCGGGCTCGGCGCCGTCGTGTTCGGCGGATGGGCCGGGCGTGAGCACGGCCGGGCCTTCCCGGGCTTCTGGCTGGTGATCCTCGCTCTGGTGGTCGGGTTCGCGCTGTTCGGCCGCGCGGTGCGGCGGACCGCCCGGCCGATCGGCGACGTGATGGACGCCGCCGCCCGGGTGGCCGACGGCGACTACTCCGCGAGGGCGACCGTGCAGGGCCCGCCCGACGTGCGCGAGCTCGCCCGGGCGTTCAACGAGATGGCCGCGAGGATCGAGACCACCGAGGAGCAGCGGCGGAACCTGCTAGCCGACGTCTCGCACGAGCTGCGCACCCCGCTCGCCGTGATCCGGGGGCGGGTCGAGGGGATGCTGGACGGCCTCTACCGGACCGACGGCGAGCACCTCCGGGCCGTGATCGAGCAGACGCAGGTGATGGGCCGTCTGCTGGACGACCTCCAGCTCCTGTCGAGGGCCGAGGCGGGGGTGCTCGAGCTCCACCGCGAGCGGCTCTCGCCCGCCGAGCTCGTGGACGCCGCGGTCGCCGCGTACCGGGCGCAGGCGGAGGCCGGGGGGATCGGGTTCCGCGGCGAGGCCGAGGCCGACCTGCCGGCGATCGACGCCGACCGCGTCCGGATCGGCGAGGTGCTCTCGAACCTC
The DNA here is from genome assembly GCA_964640085.1 of uncultured Actinomycetes bacterium. GTDB lineage: Bacteria > Actinomycetota > UBA4738 > UBA4738 > HRBIN12 > CAZXFA01. The sequence goes on from CAZXFA010000002.1 coordinate 48,170, forward strand.
GTGACGAACGCGCTGCGCCACACCCCCGCCGGGGGCTCGGTCACCGTGCGGGCGGCCCGCGAGGGCGACGGCGTGGCCCTCGAGGTGTCCGACACCGGGGCCGGGATGTCTCCCGAGCAGGTCCGACACATGTTCGACCGGTTCACGAAGTCCGAGGAGTCGGGCGGGGCGGGCCTGGGCCTCGCGATCGCGAAGGGCCTGGTGACGGCGCACGGCGGGACGATCTCGGCTGCGAGCGAGCCGGGGCGGGGTACCAGCGTCCGCTTCGTCCTGCCCGCGTGACCTCGCGCGTGCTGGGGCCCGTCAGACCTTCTTGGGGACGTTCCTCGTGAACACGAAGCGCATGATCTTGTGCCCGACGTCCGAGGTCGGCCCGAACATCAGCGGGCACCCGCCGTCGATCACGGTCACCCCGTGCTGGCGGCCGTACTCGGTGGCCGCCGGCGACACGCTGCCGCCGCCCGGGCCGCGGTGCATCCACACGTTCGTGATCCCCAGCTCGACGCACTCACGCATCGTGTCCTCGGCGAGCTCCGGCCGGGTCCCGATCACCACCGCCTCGACCCCACCCGGGATCGACTTCAGGTCGTGGTAGCACCCGTCCCCCTCGACCTCGTCGGCGTTCGGGTTCACCGCAAAGACCTCGTACCCCCGGTCGCGCAACCGCTTGTACACGACGTTGCTGCCGTGGTCCTTCGGCGTCCTCGAGACGCCGGTGACCGCGATGCGCCGGTGCCCCAGGAACTCGTTCGCCGCCTGCTTGATGCCCTGCATCCGGCTCACCCCCCCGAAGTGCCTCGGTCACAAACTCCGGTGAAGGGGCGCCGACGTCGGGGGCCGTTCGGCCCTCCTCGTGTGGGACGGGAGGTGTCCGCCATCCGGCAGCCGGACTGTGCACGTGCGGCTCGGACGGATCGCGCTCGGACCAGGCCGCGACCCACATCAGCGCCTTCGGGAGACTGCGGCCGAATGAGTAGATCGCGGTCGGCGCCATCGCGATCCTCTGAGCGAACCGGAGCCGGCACCTGCCGTGTACGCGCGGATGAGGCCGCGGCGCTGCCGCTCGTCGATCGGTTCCTCGTTACCGAGAGCCGACGCCGCAGTTACCGAGAGCCGACGCCGCCCGTGATCCCGAGCGCGCGCTTCCGGTCCTCGAACTCCGACTCGGAGATCTCGCCCCTGGCGAACCGGGCCTCGAGGATGGCCTTCGCATCAGGTGTCTCGGACCCCCCGGAGCGTCGCGCGTTGCCTCCGAAGGCCCGAACGCCGGCGATCACGACCGCCGCCAGACCGCCCCAGAACACGACCATCATGAGGCTGCCCCACACCCAGTCCCACCCGTCCATCATGGCCAACCCCCTCCCTGGAGGGGCACGCGGTCCTCCCCGTGGGCGCGTGCACCCTGCGATGCGACGAGCAGCTCACGCTATGGAGGGGTCGCAGGTGCCAACCAGGGCCGATGGACCCGGGTCGGATAGGGTCCCCTGGCCCTCCCGGCGGCGCGCATCGGGTTCATCGCCGCCGGGGGAGCTCGCCGGGCGCCGGCGCGGGCGCGAGCCGCCGACCGGGGACCCCGAGGGCCAGGTTCACCAGGCCCCCGATCGCCGCGCCGAGCCCCATGCCCCCCACGACGTCGAGCGGGCTGTGCGCGCCGAGGTACACGCGCGCGAACGCGACGAGGGCCACGACCAGCCACGGCACCAGGCGCCAGCGCCCGTTCAGGTACGGCGTCACGACCCACGCGAGACCCGTGACCAGCGTGACGTGACCGGACACGAACGCCGCTCCCCGGGTCGGGGTGTCTCCCCGCACGATCGCATCGGGGATCGTCGTGCCCGGCCGCGAGCGCACGACGATCTCCCAGACGACCCGCTCCCCGACGAGCTTGGCGCCGGTCACGAGCAGCGCCGCCACCGCGAGCCGCCATCGCCGCAGCAGGGCGGCGACGGCCGCCGTGACCGGGCCGACGCCGAGGATGCCGAGCAGCTGGGCGCCCCGCATCACCGGCGAGAGCACGTCCGGCAGGCCGTTCACGGCGTGGAAGACGCTCACCTCGACCGGCCCGACCTCGCCGCTCGAGGCCACGACACCGCAGGACGCGAGGACCGCGAGTCCCGCCGGGACGGCGGCCAGGTCCATCGCCCGGCGTCTGAACACGTCCCTCCTCCTCCCCTGCGTAGGCCGGGCCCGGTCGAGCCCTCCTCGCGTCAGCGGCAGGGGCATCTTGCCTTCACTTGACGACGCTCGTCCTCGCGGTCAGTGTCGTCGGTTGCCGAGCGAAGGGGGGCGGATCCATCCCGAACGGTGACTACGATCCGTCGATCGGGCCGAGCGGCCTCGGCGATGTGGCCGAGCGCCGTGCGGTGAGGGTCGGCGGCATCCAGATCGCCGGCCGACGACGACGTCCGTCCGGAGAGCCTGCTCCGCTGCCGCGAGAGTTGAAGGCCAGCGGCTGGTTCTGGCTCGGTGTCGGGGTTTTCCTGTTCGGCCTGTGGGTCAGCCTCTTCGCGTGGACCGCCACCACCGACTGGTGGACGGATCGGGACCTCGCGCTCCTGGAGTGGCTGGTGGACCTGCGGACCCCCGGGCAGACGACGATCGCGAGAGCCCTCAACGCGCTGGGATCCGATGCGACGGTGCGCGTCCTGCGATGGTCCGTGCTCGTCCTCCTGATCGTCTTCAAGCGATGGCGCGCCCTGCTCGGAGCCCTGGCGACCATCGTCATCGTGGACACGATCGCCGAGTCGCTCACGTGGATGATCGGGCGGCCACGCCCCCTGGTCACCCAGATCGGCGACTGGGAGGGCTACGCGCACCCGTCGGTCCCCATCGCCGCCCTCGCGGTGACGCTCGTCCTCGTCGGATACGCGCTGATCCCGAAGGGGGCGTGGCGCGCCCGATGGTTCTGGCTCGTGGCGTTCGCGCTCGTGGCGCTGGGCTGGGCCCGGATGTATCTGGGGGTCGATCACCCCACCGACGTGGCCACGGGGGCGTTGCTGGGCGTCTCCGTCCCGGTGCTGGTCTTCCGTCTGTTCGTGCCCGACGCCGTGTTCCCGGTTTCCTACGGGAGGGGTCGCACGGCCCACCTCGATGTGTCGGGGGCTCGCGGGGAGGCGATCGTTCGGGGCCTGCACGACCAGCTCGGTATCGACGTGGTCGAGATCAAACCGTACGGGCTGGCGGGCTCGGGCGGGTCCACGCCGCTGCGACTCACCGTCGCCGGGGGCGACGGGTTCCTGTTCGCCAAGCTTTACGCGCGGAGCCACCTACGCGCCGATCGCTGGTACAAGCTCGGCCGAACGATCCTGTACGGGGCGCTGGAGGACGAGGTGCGATTCGTCTCGGTCCGCCGGCTCGTGGAGTACGAGGACCACATGCTCCTGGTCATGGAGCGGGCCGGCGTGCCGTCCGCCGAGCCCTACGGGATCGTCGAGCTCACGCCCGAGCGCGAGTACCTGATCGTCACCGAGTTCTTCGACGGCGCCCGGGAGATCGGCGCCGCCGAGATCTCGGATGAGGTCATCGAGGGCTCGCTGGGGATCATCCGGGCCATGTGGGACACGGGTCTGGCTCACCGAGATATCAAACCGGCCAACCTCCTGGTGAAGGACGAACGGGTGGTGCTGATCGACGTGGCCGGCGCAGCCGTTCGGCCGAGCCCCTGGCGGCAGGCGGTCGACCTCGCGAACCTGATGATCATCCTGGGGCTCCGCGCCGATCCCGAGCACGTCTACGAGCTCGCCACCCGCCGGTTCTCCCCGGATGACATCGCCGAGGCGTTCGCCGCCACCCGAGGGGTCACGATCCCTTCGCAGTCGCGGAAGTGGTTGAGGCGCAGGACGGCCGATGGGATGGACGTGGTCGCGAGGTTCCGGGAGCTCGCGCCCGATCGCGAGCCCATCTCGATCCAGCGGTGGAGCGCGCGCCGTCTCTCCCTCACGCTCGCCGCGGTGAGTCTCGCCGCCGTCTTCGGGGTATTCCTCGTCGCCAACATCCTCGGAAGAGGCATCGTGTGATCGAACGGAAGCTGCTCGCGATGGCGGCGCTCGGCGCCCTGCTCGCATCCGCCTGCAACAGCGAGCTGGGAGCGACGCCGCCGTTCTGTCCGTCGCCCAACCTCCAGGAGATCGGGAGCGCGATCGTGATGGAGGCCCAGGCGGTGCCGAACGCGCGCTTCGGACCCTGCCTCGACCGGCTGGAGCCGGGATGGAAGGCCCACGACCTCCAGGCCGAGAGCGGCCGCGCCTGGTTCTGGCTCGACTCGGATCGGGTGGGCGATCGGTTCCTGACGGTGACGCTCCTGGAGGGGTGCGACACGACCGGTGCCCAACGGGGCGACGCAGATATCGAGGGGATCTCATTGTTCACGAGGACACGGGCGACGACATCCGCCCAGTCGTTCGCGGTCGTGACCGTTGCGGACCGGCACGTGGCGTGGGCCGTCGAGCTCGCGCGTCTCCTGCGGGATCAGGGCCTCTCGGGACGCGTCGACTCATCGGGGGAGCCGCTCTCGGAGCGTATCGCGGCAGCGCTCGACACGGGCGAGATCGTGCTGATCGTGGACGACGCGGATGTGGAGAACCGCACGGCCGCGGTCCGGGTCCCGGGGTCCCCCGATGAGGAGCAGCCGGGTCAGGGCTTCGAGCAGATCCGAACCTTGTTCGACGTCGGTCAGGCCAACGAGACGTTCCGAGGCGACTGGTTCCTGACGTTCGGCGGCGGCTGCATCGTCTACGGATTCGATGCGGAGGGACCCGGAGCAGCGGGGATCGGGGAGGAGATCCGCGGCGCCTTGAGCGTCGTCGCGCTCGACGAGCTCAGGGAGTTCGCGAGGAGGGCGGGCTACGACATCTGAGCCGCGTCTAGGACCGCGCGGCGTCCGCGATCGAGTCCGCCCAGCGCTTCGCGTCGGCCCGGTCGCGGAAGTCGCCGATCCACGTGGTGAGGCGCGCATGGGGGGTCAACCGCCCTTGGCTCGCCGGGATGCCCGCGGGCCGGATGACCCTCCGACGAGGGGGCATCGGGCCCTCCGTCGCAGGTGCGAGCGGAGCCAGCATCCGTTCGGAGGAGCGGCGATGGCGCGCTGGGAGAGCTACCGACAGTGCCCCGGGTGCGGGTTCGACCTCGCGACCGGCGAGGGCGAACGGGCGTGCTCGTGGATCGACTGCCCCTACCTGCCCGAGGAGCTCGACGTCTTCTGCCCGAACTGCCGCTTCAACTTCCTCACGATGCAGGGGAACTCGCAGTGCGGCCGCCCGGGGGTTTGCGAGCACGGGGTCGAGGCCCGCTCGCACGTGCCCAACCTCCGCGCCTGGCTCGCTACCTGACCGGACGGCGTCCTAGGTCTCGGACTCCAGGAGCTCCTTCACGTTCCCGATGCTGCGCGCCATCATGCTCGAGAGGAACTCTGCCCTCTCCTCCTCGAGCCCGGGGATGTCGGTGATGACCCTGAGCCGGGTCTGGCTCGGCCCCTCCGGCTCGAAGGTGGCCCGCCCCTGCATCTCCATGTTCGCGTCGCGGATCCGCATGCCGACCGCGCGCTCGAGCTCCCACTCGACGACCTCCATCTCCCCCTCGACCGTCTCGCCCCAGCGCACGTTCCGCCGGCGGATCCTGGTGCCCAGCCCCATCGGGCCGTCGGAGAGCTGCTCCAGCTGCATGTCGGGATCCCAGCGCGGGTGGTTGCGGACGTGCTCCACCGCGTACCAGCGCCACACGTCCGCGACCGGCCGGTCGATCGTGATCACCGCATGTATCTGCATGACCGGAACTCCTCCGTCGGTGGTCGCTCGGATCAGCCTAGCTGAGCGAAGATGACGACCGGCCGCCGTGGACCCGCGGGACGCGGCATACTCGCCGGGTGGCCGAACCCCTCCGCGTCGGTCGCTCGGTGGTCGTTCCCGCCCGCGAGCTGCGATGGCGGTTCAGCCGCTCGTCGGGGCCTGGCGGGCGGTCGGTCAACACCGCCGGCTCGCGCGTGGAGCTCAGCCTGGACGTGCACGCCACCACCTCGCTCGGACCGGTGCGGCGAGCCCGGGCGCTGGAGCGCCTCGCCGACCGGCTCGTCGACGGCGTGCTCACCGTCACCGCCTCCGAACACCGGTCGCAGCTCCGGAACCGGCAGGCCGCGCGGGAGCGCATGGCCACGCTCCTGGCGCGGGCGATCGCCCCTCCCCCCGCCGGTCGTCGCCCCACGCGGCAGACGCGAGGATCGGTCGAGCGCCGGCTGGCCGACAAGCGCCGTCGGGGGCAGACCAAGCGCCTCCGCCGGGTCGACGACGACTGACCGGAGGGATCACGCGTCGGCGGGTGGCTCGAGGGACCGGGGTCCGTGGCGTCTCCGTGACCTCACCGGACCTCAGTGGGCGCCGAGCTCCGAGAGCCGGCGACGAGCGGCCTCCGCGGCTGCCGAGTTGCCCTTCGCCTCGTAGAGCGCGAGCGCCCGCTCGAGCGCCGACACGGCGCCACCGGGTTCGCCCGCCGCGGACAGGACCTCGCCGAGGTCGAGCAGCGTGTCGCCTCTCATGTTCAGGTCGTCGGTCGCTTCCGCCCGGTCGACGGCATCCCGCGCCGTGCGTTCCGCTTCTTCCCGTCGACCCCGCGCGGCGAGGATCCGCGCCCGGGCGCTGTGCCCGAGCACCTGCGTGCTCACGTCGTCCTCGGCACCGGCGACCTCGCTCACGGACACCATCTCCTCCGCCTCGTCGAGGCGTCCCTGCTCGATCAGCGCGTGGGCGAGCGACGCGGCGACCGTGGACTGGATGCCCTGCTCCCCCATCTCGGCCAGCGCGTCGAGGCAGGACCGGAACTCGCGCTCGGCGGCGGCGGCGTCGCCCGCGAGCATCTCGATCCCACCGGCGGTCTCCGAGACCATCGTCGACCGGAGCCGGAGCCCGAGGTCCTCGTAGGTCGCGCGCGCCCGCCGGACGAGCTCGCGGGCCTCTCCGGACCGGCCCTGCATCGCCCGGACCCACGCCAGTGCCATCAGGGCGGGCGCCTCGTATCCGGCCCCGGCGCTCATCCCGAGGAGCTCGTCGCACCGACGCTCGATCTCCACGACCGGGGCCGGCCCGTAGACGCCCGAACCCAGGTACCTCCCCAGGGCGTCGGCCTCCTCGCGCCTGGCGCCGACGCGCCGCGCGTGCTCGATGGCGCGGGCGAGGGCGTCGTCCGCGGCGCCGTAGCGCCCGTGGTTCCAGTGCAGGTTCCCCATCAGCCGCCATGCACGCGCCAGACCCAGGTCGTCCCCCATCGCGTCGAGCGTGGCGATCAGCCGTTCGGCCTCACCGACCGCGTCAGCGGCCTGCCTCGGCTCGGTCATCTCGAGGAGGAAGAGCCGCAGGATCGCGGCGTTGGCCGCCGTCTCCGCGTCCCCGGCCTCGGTCGCGAGCTTCTCTGCCTCCTCGAACGCGGCCTGGGCCGAACCGAGATCCCCCGCCTCGGCGAGCACCTCTCCGAAGGCGAGGAGCGCCGGTCGCCGCTCCGGATGCTCCGACGGCAGCAGCCTGGTGGCGCGTCCCAACAGATCGGCGGCGGCCGGGATGTCGCGGCGCTCGAAGGCGCGGGTCCCGGCCGGGGCGAGCCGCGAACCGGCGCGGGCCGCCAGGGCCCGTTCCCGCTCGGTCACCGGGGCGAGCTCGGATCGGTAGCGGTGAGCTTGCTCGAGATGGTAGCCGGTCACCTCGTCGAGCTCGAGGGAGCGATCTCCCGCCATACGCTCGAGCCAGTCCGCGAACGCCTCGTGGACCTCGGCCCGCACCTCCTTCGGCGTCCCGCGGTAGGCGGCCTCCTGGATCAGGATGTGATGGAAGCGGAAGGCGTCCTCGCCGGCGAGGGTCGAGGACTCGGGGCGGATCAGCTCCCTGCGCACCAAGGTCTGGAGGGCGCTCCCGACGCGCGCGCGAACCGGTGCCGCCACCAGCTCCTCCACCGCGCCCCACCAGAACACCTTGCCCACCACCGCCGCGGACTGGATCACGACGCGCTCCGCCTGCGACAGGCGGTCGAGACGCGCGCCGAGGAGCGCCTGGATCGACCCGGGGACACGGATCTCGCCGAGGTCCCCGGTCACGACCCAGCGATCCCGCTCGCGCCGCAGGAGGCCATCGTCGTCGAGCATGCGCAGCATCTCCTCCAGGAAGAGGGGGTTGCCGCCCGCCGACTCCGCGATCCGGGCGAACGCCCGCTCGTCCAGACGCACGCCGCCGAGCAGCTCGGACACGAGCCGTTCGCTCTCACGGTCGTCGAGAGGGCTGAGCGGGAGGACGGAGACGTTCGCGATCCCGGCACCCCACGTGGGACGGACGTCCAGGAGGTCCGAGCGCGCCAGGCACAGGAGCAGCATCGCGACGTCGCGGCTCCGGCCCGCGAGGTACTCGACGAGGTCGAGGAAGGTGGGCTCGGCCCACTGGAGATCGTCGGCGATCACGACGAGCGGGCGATCTCGGCCCGCCCACTCGAGGAACCGCCGGATCGCCCAGAAGGTCTCCTGCAGTCCGGCGGTGGTGTCCGCGACCCCGGCCACGTCGGACACCCGCTCGACGACGAGGGCGGCATCCGGGGAGCCGGTCATCGCCGCTGCGATCTTCGAGCGGGCCGCGTCGCGCGCGTCGTCGTCGACCACACCGCTGATCTGCTTGACCAGCTCGGCGACCGGCCAGAAGGTGATGCCGTCCCCGTACGGGAGACAGCGCGTCCTGAGCACCAGCGCCTCGGGCTCGGCCGTCCGCGCGAACTCCCGCGCGGATCGGGACTTCCCGACGCCGGCGGGACCGAGGATCGTGACGAGCACGCACGAACGCTCGGCGATCGCGAGATCGAACGCGGAGCGCAGCACCTCGAGCTCGCGCACCCGACCGACCAGCGGAGGATCGGGCCGGCTCCGGGGCACGTCCGGCCCCGGTCCGACGGAGACGAGCCGGTAGGCCACGGTCGACCCGGCCTTGCCCTTCAACCCGAGCGGCTCGGTCGGCTCGGCGACCACGTGGTCCCGGACGAGCGCGTACGTGGCCGATCCGAGGAGGATCTCGCCGGGAGCGGCGGCCTGCTCGAGCCGCGCGGCGACGTTGACCGCGTCGCCCACCACGAGCGCCTGACCGGCGGTGGCGTCCCCCACCACGACCTCGCCCGTGTTGACCCCGATCCGCGTCCGCACGTGGACGCCGAGGCGCGCCTGCAGGTCGACGTTCAGCGCGTCCAGCTCCTCGCGCATCGCCTGGGCCGCCCGCACGGCGCGGAACGTGTCGTCCTCGTGCAGGATCGGGACGCCGAACACCGCCATCACCGCATCGCCGATGTACTTCTCCACCGTCCCGCCGTGGCGCTCGAGCGCCCCGCGCATCCGGCGGAAGTACCGCGTCATGACGTCCCGGACCGACTCGGGATCGAGGCGGTCAGACAGGTACATCGACTCCGCGATGTCGCAGAACACGACGGTGACCGTCTTCCGAGCTCCACGCGGCGCGGGTTCCTCCACCGGCAGCGCCGAGGCGCACGACATGCAGAAGCGTGCGCGGGCGGGATTGGCCTGGCCGCAGGCTGCGCAGACCGGCATGGCCGCAGTCTAGGTCCAGGTCTTGCCCGGCGCGACGGGCAGCCCTAGGGTTGCCTCAGGAGGGAGGTGGCGGGGATGGCAAGCGTCCCGATCTTCGATTTCCCGGTTCTCAGCGACGGCCTCCGCCAGGTGGGCGAGCTCTCCCCGGACAAGGCAGCGCCCGGCGAGACCGCCGTCTACGAGGAGCAGGTATGGGAGCTCGTCGGCCAGCGGGATCGCGGTAGGCCGCTTGGCTCGGTGACCATCCAGGAGACCGCTCTGACGGCCCCCAGGAGGTTGTTCGTCGCCACGTTCGATCTGGACGGGTACCCACCGATCGTCGTGACCGGCTTCGTGCCCGGGAACGGGACGTGGAGGGGAGTCGGGCGCGGCCAGGCGAGCGGGGCCGGCCGCAGCGACAGCGTCCGCGTCGAAGGGTGGAACCCGAAGGGCTGGGGATAGGCGTTCCGGCGGGCGTGCGCGCGCACTCCACGCCGCCTCGGGCTCGCGCCGATACGGGCATCTGGGCGCCGACGCGAGAGGGCCGGGCCCACCATCGTGGACCCGGCCCGCATCGCTGCCGCTCGTCCCGCGAGCGATTCCACCTCCGAGGAGGCTCCGTCCGGTAGACCAGGCCGGAGCTCGCGGGTTCGGTGATCTGGTTGGGATCCTGCCGGTCGCCCGGCAACGGGCGGGGCGGTGGCCCCGGCCCGCGAGGGACGGCTCAGCAGCCAGTCACCTCGGGGGTCTCCTGCCGTCTATGCAAGTAGGACCACCTCCTTTCTCCCGTACCGCTCATGGTGCGGCAGAACCCGGCGGATGGCAACGCCCCGGGGGGACGTTTCGGCCATCGTCCGCATGCTTCGACCTTCGTGCCATCGGGCCCGCGGCACTCGAGAGCTCGCCCGCCCTCTCGTACGCCCGCCCGAACGGGGGGACCCCGGGGGCGATCGCCCCCGGGGTCCGATGGTTCGGCCGAACGGCCGTCCCTAGGCGAGCACGGTGCGCTCGGGGCCGGTGCTGCGCACGAGCGCGGTAGCACGCGCGGCGACGTACACACCCGCGATGCCGACCAGACCGTAGACGATCCGTGTGATCGCGCTCGTCTCGCCGAAGCTCAGGCCGAACAGGGTCGCGACCAGATCGAACTCTGCGATCGCGACGAACCCCCAATTGAGGGCGCCGACCACCACGAGCAGGATCGCCGCCACGTCCAGCTTGCGCATCTCCATCCCTCCTGTCGGTCCGTGTCGCATCCATGTTTACCGGGGTTGGGGAGGTTCGACACGGACTCGATGCACTAGTGCATAGGATTTGTAGTGCGGAAGGACCTGTCGGCCTCAGTCGGCCGCCTTGATCGCCCGGATCGTCGGGCGAAGGAACCGGTAGAGGAGGTACGCGAACACCGCGACACCGATCCAGGTGCGCACCTGCCGCTCGCTGAACCGGGTCCGCTTCGCGATAGGACGAGCGGCCGCCCTCCCGAGCCAGCCACGCCACCCCGTCAGCGCGGACTCGCCGATCGTCCTGACCGCCCTGTTCCCGTCCACGTCGCCCCCCGACCGGATCCTCCGGTCGGGTGATGCCTTCCCCCCATCGATCTGCGCGAAACGTCCGACGCGGCGTCTCACTTCCGACGTGGGACCGGACCCCCGGCGACGATCGAGATGACGAGGAAGACGCCGATCAGGAGACCGAGGTTGAGCACCCTGCCGACCAGCGGATCGAGCAGCGGGTCCAGCATCGACCTTCTCCTTCGGCCGTCTCTTGCTCGGAGCCTCGCGTTCCCCATCGGCATCCGGAGGGCCGAGGGTTAGCGCTCATCGCAGGGAGAACGCCTGCCTGCCCATGAACCCGTCCGGAGGGCCGACCGGCAGGGTCAACCTGGAGTCCGATACCCTCCAACGGTCGGGCGGAGGCGCCCGGGTGAAGGACCGAACGTGAGCGCGGATCGAGCTGGCGAGGCGCAGGCGGGCGGAGCCGCGCTCGCCCCGGCCCTCGAGGGCTTCTCGCCGATGATGCTGTTCGTCCGGCGGGTCACGGGGCCCGTGGTCGGCCGGCAGGGCGAGCTCGAGGCGATCCGCCAGGAACTGGACGCCGCGCGCGGCGGGCGGCTCGCGGGGCTCACGCTCGAGGGCGAGCCCGGGATCGGAAAGACCCGACTGTTGCTGGCAGCCGGGGAGGCCGCTTCGACGGCGGGCTTCACGACGATCGCGGTGACCGCCGACGAGGAGCTCAGGGGGCCGTTCCTGCTCGCACGCTCGATCGTCGGCTCGCCCGACGCGCTCGGATCGGCCGAGCGACCCAAGACCGCAGAGGCGCTCGCCGCCTCGATCCAGGCGATGTCGGGCCACGACGACCCGGGCCTGGCCAACCTGCCGCCCGATCGCCGCCTCCTGCGGACCTACGACCTCGGGGCGGTCGCGTTCCGCGCGCTCGCCACCGAGCGGCCGCTTGCGGTGCTGATCGACGATCTCCAGTGGGCGGACGACGACAGCCTCCGCCTGATCCGCTACGTGATCCGTTCCACGGCCACCTGTCCGCTCCTGCTGATGTTCACGATCCGCCCGGAGGAGCTCGCGGCGGTCGCTGAGGCCGTGAACCTCATCGCCGACATGGAGCGGATGGGCGTGCTCCGGCGTCTGCGGTTGAACCGGCTGACGCAGACGGAGACCACCGCGCTGCTGGCCCAGGTCCTGGGCGGGCCGGTCGACGCGAGCGGCGGCGCCGTGATGCACACCCAGGCCGAGGGTGTGCCGTTCATCGTGGAGGAGATGGCGCACGCCTACCGCGACGGCGGGATGATCCGCGAGATCGACGGCACGTGGCAGCTCGGCCGCAACGCCGAGCGGCTCGTGCCCTCCGCGGTGCGAACGTTGATCTCCCGGCGCGCCGCCCACCTGCCGGAGGCCACCACCGAGCTGCTGGCGGACGCGGCGATCCTCGGTCGCCACTTCAGCCTGAAGGACCTGCGCGAGATCGAGCTCCGGCTACACGACCAGGAGGTGGGCGCCGATGCCCTGGCCGCCGCTCTCGCGCCCTCCGTGACCGCCGGGCTGCTCACCGAGCACCCCGAGGGCTCGGCCGCCGACTTCAGCTTCCAGCACGAGCAGGTCCGCGCCTTCGCCTCTGGCCAGCTGACCGCCGCGCGACGTCGCGAGATCCACGCCGCGATCGTGGAGCTCCTGCTGGCCGGTGAACCCTCGCCGGCCAGCCTCCCGCTGCTCGCCCAGCACGCGAAGGAGGCCGGCGACGCGGGGGTCTGCGTCCGCTTCTCCCTCGAGGCCAGCCGGAACGCGCTGGAGGCGAACGCCCCGGAGGAGGTCCTACGCGTGGTCGAGCTCGCGCTCCCGTCGGCGGCCTCCTCCCGCGAACGGCTCGAGCTCCTGGAGGCCAGGGACCGCGCCCTGGACATGCTCCGCCGCCCGAACGAGCGGCTCGAGGGGCTGGCGGAGCTCGCCGCGCTCGCCGAAGCGCTCGGCGACTCGCACCTTGAGCTGGACGTCCGGCTCCGGCGGGCCGCCGCTCTCCGGGTGGCCGAGGAGGAGGATCGGGCGGCCGAGCTCGCCCGCGCGGTCCGCGAGCTCGCCGCGACCCGCGGCGACCGCCGGGCCGAGCTCGCGGCGACGCTGGAGCTGGGACAGGACCTGCTGCGCGCCACGGCGGGCGAGGCGTACACGCCGGCGGCAGAGGAGGTGGACCTGGACGGCGCAGAGGAGGCGTTCCGCCGGGCGATCGAGCTCGCGCGAGAGCTCGGGGACGACGCGAGCCTGGCGACCGCGCTGCGGGAGACGGGCGTGGTCCTGCTCGGACGAGTGCGGGCGTGGTTCGTTGAACAGATCCTGGCCGGCACGCACATCCCCGTGATGCAGCGGGTAGCCGCCGGGGACGCGATCGAGGACATCCTCCAGGAGTCTCCGATCGGCGCCGTGGTGAACGCCTGCCTCGAGCACCTCCGGGAGGCGCTCGAGCTTTTCGAGCGGCTGGGGGACCGCCGGGGAGCGATGGCCTCGATCATCGCGATGGCCTACGTGAGCTGGGCCCCCGACATCCACGCCGGCTCCGGCTCCGCCCGGCACATCGAGGAGATCCGCCGCCTGACGTCGCGGCGGGAGGCATTCACGAACGAGAGCGAGCGGGCCGCGTTCGAAGCCCAGATGCTCTACGGCGTCCACATCTTCTCCCGGGCCAAGGGGATCCCCGACCTCGCGCTGTCCCGCGGCGAGCAGGCGTTCGCCCGTGCGAGGGAGCTCGGCGATCGCGCGCTCGAGTTCCTCGCAGCGGGCGGGACCGCGCTGGCGCATCTCGACGTCGGCGACGTCGACCAGGCCACACGGTGGCTCGACCGGGCCGCCGCGGTCGGCTCCGAGCATCCCACGCCTCTCCGCGCCCGGCGCCTGGAGACCTGGCGGGGCCTGGCGCATGCGGCCGCAGGCGACCCGGACGGGATGCGACGGCACCTGGAGCGGGCCGTCGGGCTCGCGACCGAGGCCGGGCAGCCGGCCGCCCGGTGCCAGACCCTCGCCCGGCTCGCGGTGCACGCGTCGCGCCTCGGCGCCGAGAGGGGGGACGACGAGTTGCTCGATCTCGCCGACCGGTCGGCCCGCGAGGCGGCCGAGATGGCCCTCGACCTCTCCGGTCACCCGCCCTGGGGCGCGGAGGCCCAGGCGGCGCTCGCCACCGTCGCGCTCGCACGGGAGCGCGAGGAGGAGGCCCTGGAGCACGCCCGGACGGCGATGGCCGCGGTCGAGGCGGCGATGCACGAGGATCTGTACCTGGACGTCGTCATCCCGGTGGCGAGCGTCTTCCAGGCCACGGAGGCGCCGGAGTGGGGGAGCCTGCGCCCCTATCTCCAGCTGATCCTGGCGATGATCGCGCAACGTACGCTCGAAGAGGAGGTGCGCGTGCGCTGGCTCCGGGGGCCGATCGGGAGCGAGCTGACCAGACTCGCGGGGCCGATCGCGACCGTGCCCTCCCCTGGGGAGGGCGAGGGCGCGTCCGTCGACGAGGCGGACACCGAGCTGTTGCAGAGCCTGGTGCAGGGCAAAACCAACCGGGAGATCGCGGAGGAGCTCGGGATCGACGAGCCGACGGTCACCCGCCGGCTGGGCGAGCTGTTCGCGCGGATCGGCGCCTCCTCCAGGGCCGAGGCCACTGCGTTCGCGTTCCACGAACGGGTGCTGTGATGGAGGAGGGAGGTCGCTGATGCTCCGGGCGCGCGTCGACCGTCACCGATGCATCGGGGCGGGCACCTGCATCACGATCGCGCCCACGGCCTTCGACTGGCACGAGGGCGCGCACTCGAAGGCCGACGTGATCGACCCCTCGAGCGTCGAGGAGGACATGCTGCGGGAGGCGGCGCTCGCGTGTCCGACCGCGGCGATCACGGTCGAGGAGGTGGAGGAGCTCCTGCCGTGGCAGCTCCGCGGCAAGGAGGCGCCGCGCCGGGTCGAGAAGACGTTCATGTTCACCGACATCGAGCGCTCGACGGTCCTGGTCGAGGCGCTCGGGGACGAGGCGTGGCAGGGGGTGCTCCGCTGGCACGACGAGACGATCCGCTCGCTGTTCGCCCAGCACAAAGGGGAGGAGGTGGTCGCGACCGGCGACGGGTTCTTCGTCGGGTTCGACTCCCCCGACGACGCCCTCTCGTGCGCCGTCGCGATCCAACGGCGCCTCGCCGAGCAGAGACGGACGCAGGGGTTCGCGCCGAAGGTCCGGATCGGCGTGCACGCCTCCGGCGCCACGCAGGTGGGCCGCAACTTCTCGGGCAAGGGGGTGCACGAGGCGGCGCGGATCGCCGCGCTCGCCGCCGGCGACCAGATCATCGCGAGTCGGTCCACCGCGGCCGAGGGACGGTTCCCCATCTCCAAGCCCAGGACCGAGACGCTGCGGGGAACGTCGGAGCCGATCGAGATCGTCACGGTGGATTGGAACTGAGCGCTCGCGGGTTCAGGCGTCCTCGATCAGCGCGACCGAGGCCGTGAACCCGTGCAGGAAGTTGCGGCCGCCCACCGGCCCGATCTCGCCCGCGCAGTTGAACCCCGCGAGCGGGATGCCGCCGAGCATCCCCGAGACGAGCGCGGCGTCGTGGTCAGGGAGCTCGAACAGTCGCGTCCCGCGACCGTTGCACGTGAACAGCAGGGCGCCGGCCGCGGGTGCCTCCTCGCCCTCCCGCTCGAGGAGCAGGCGGAGGTCCTCGTCGGCGGTGGCGGCGTCGCGGAGGTGGAAGCGCATCGTCTGCCCCACCTCCACCTCCTCCCCCACCGCGAGCGCGCCGCTCTGCGGGTCGACCCCGACCACGTTGCGGATCAGGTAATCGCCGCGCCCCGGGTCGGCCTGGTACTCGTCGATCACCCGTCCCACGTGCAGGCCCTGCCCGACGAGCTCGCGGTCCTCGGGCGGCAGGACCGCGACGAGCTCCTGGAGCCGTTCGACAGGCGGCTTGCCGCCGAGCTCGGAGATGACGTTCCCCTCGCCCTTGGTGACCGTGAAGTCGTTCCCCACCGGGCGGCACCCCTGGGAGACGAGCGGACGGATGCGCGCGCCGTGGAGGCGCGCCCCGACCGCGCCCGCGTCGAGCACCTGCCCGTCCAGGAACAGGCGGGTCTGCCCGCGCGCCGTCGCACCGCTCGCCATCCCACCCATCATCACCGTGCCCGGCGACCGCTGGTTCAGGTGCCGCAGGAGCAGGTCGGCCGGGAAGGAGAACGGGTCCGCGATCAGCAGGTATGGATCGGCGACCCGGGGCTCGAACAGGTACCCGGCGAACACGCCGCCCTCGGAGGTGGACACGAACTCCATGTGGAAGGTCTCCGCGGGTGCGGGGAGGGCGGCGAGCCAGACCGCGACCGCCGGCTCGTCCTCGACCTCCCGCGGCCCGCCCACCACGGTCTCGGCCACGCACCCGATGATCCGTTCGGGTCCTGCTGCGTCGCGCAGGGTCTCGGAGACCGTCTCGGCGGCCGGGGCGTGGTGGCGCGAGGCCACGATCATCGCCAGCGATGCCGGGACATCGCCGAACCGATCCCGGGCCCCTTCGGCAGCCTCCCCGGTCGCGCGGACCGGATCGGGATCGGTCGAGAGGGCGGCGCCGATCTCCATCCCTTCGACCCTACACGCGGTTCCGCCGATGCCCGTGGCTGGTTCGTCTCGGGACCACCCCACGGGGCCGGGCACCGGGGACCGCCCCCCGGGAAGAAGAGTGACAAGAACTGCCCAGCCGGGTTGACGCGTTCGGGGCTGGGCCATAGGGTTCGTCACGAGAGACCGCTGGGGCCCTCGGGTTCCAGCGGTTTCTCACATCCGGGGCAGGTTCCAGGCACCGGAAGCGCGCCGAGGCTCCGGGAGATCCCCCGGAGCTTGCCCCGCCGACGAGAGACGCGTAGGTTCTGCACGGTTCCGAGGGGTCCCCGGCACGCACGATGGTGGCATGCGAACGGCACGATGGGGCCACCACCCGTACGGGGAGCGCGTCCACATGGTCCGGTCGCTCGCGGCCAAGTCGCGGTTCGGATGGCAGGTATCCGCCGGGACGCCACGACCAGCATGAACGCGCAGGAGCCCGTCCTCGTCACGGGCGCGAGCGGGTACGTGGGCGGTCGGCTCGTCGAGCGGCTGATGGTCGAGGCCGTGTCGGTCCGGGCCGCGGGCCGGCGACCGCGCGCGCTCCGGGCGCGCTGGCCGGGTATCGACGCCGTGAAGATGGACGTCTTCCGCCCCGAGACGATCGGGCCCGCCGTCGAAGGCGTCAGGGTCGCCTACTACTTCGTGCATTCGATGGCCGATGGCGAGGCCGGCTTCGAGGAACGCGACCGGATCGCCGCCGGTAACTTCGCCAAGGCTGCGCGTCGAGCCGGCGTCGAGACGATCGTGTACCTGGGTGGCCTCGGGATCGATGACGACCGCCTCTCCCCCCACCTCGCGAGCCGTCACGAGACCGGACGGGTACTGGCCGAGCGCGGCCCGGCGGTGATCGAGCTTCGCGCGGGCATGGTGATCGGCGCCGGGAGTGCGTCGTTCCGGATGCTGGCCGACCTGGTCAGGCGGCTCCCGGCGATGGTCACCCCTCGCTGGGTCGAGACACGGTCGCAGCCGATCGCGATCGGCGACGTCTTGTCCTACCTCGACCGCGCTCGGGACCTCCCCGCGAGCTCCGCGATCGTCGAGATCGGAGGCGCCGACGTCCTCTCGTACCGGGAGATGATGCGGCGCGTCGCGGCGCGTCGCGGACGGCGCCCGCTCATCGTGCCCGTCCCGGTCCTCACGCCGCGCCTGTCCTCGCTCTGGTGCGGGCTGGTGACCTCCGTTCCGGCCTCGATCGCCCGGCCGCTGATCGAAGGCCTCCGGAACGAGACGATCGTGCGCGACGACACGGCCGCGCGGTGGTTCCCCGACGTCCACCCAGTGGGGTTCGACGAGGCGGTCGAGCACGCCCTCGGCGAGGAAACGGTCGCCCGCGGCGTCGGCGGGACGAGCCTCTAGGAGGCGAGCCGCGCCGTCACGCTCAGCTCGACGTTCCCCTTGAGCGCGCCCGAGACCGGGCAGCCGTCCTTGGCGGTCTCGGCAGCCTGCCGGAACGCGTCCGCGGACAGCCCCGGCACCCGGCCCTCGACCTCGAGCGCCGAGGCCGTGATCCCCGTACCCGGAACGAAGGTGACCGTCGCCGAGACGCTGAGGCTCTCGGGCGGGGTCCCGTCCGTGGCCAGCCCGTTCGACAGGGCCATCGAGAAGCAGGCGGCGTGGGCGGCCGCGATCAGTTCCTCGGGGCTCGTCAGCTCCGCCTGTCCCTCGCCGGTCCGGGCGGCCCACGAGACCCGCAGCGGCCCGAACGCCCCGCTCCCGACCCGCTCGATCGTCCCGCTCCCGCTCATGAGGTCGCCGTTCCAGGTGACCTCCGCGCGCTTGTCTGCCATCGGGTCCCCCTTCCGTTCCTGCGCCTTCTCACCCAGCCAACCAGGCGAAGCCAGCCTACGGCAAGGAACTGGGCCGAGCGCGGTCGGTGCGCGCCCGGCCTCAGCAGTCGGTGGCGGCGCGCAACGCCTCGCAGGGCTCGTCGCCCCTGTCCGGACCGATCGAGCCCATCCGTCGTACGAGCGAGGACTTGAAGACGGTCAGGAGGTTGTCGAACGAGGCCACACACTCGGCCGGCAGACCCTCAGGGATCCCGAGGGGGACCTCCGTCGGGATGCCGCGGATCGTCCTGGTCACGGGGACGACCACGATCCGCTGGAGCACCGGGATGGCTTCATCGCGCGTAAGGACGAGGTACGGGCGTGGCTTCGCGTCCGGCACCTCCCCCCACCAGATCTCGCCTCGGGCGGGCTCTACCACTGGAGACCCGATCCCTCCTCCTCGGCCTCGAGCGCGTGCAACGCGCGGACGGCGGTGGCCCGAACGTCCGGGTCGTCCTCCTGCGGCACGCGCTCGTACCCACGGGCGATCAGCTCGCCGATCCGTCGCCGCCGCTCCGCCTCGACAAGTGCTTGGAGCGCGGTCCGGACCACCTCGGCCTTCGATCCGAACCGGCCCCGGGCCACCAGGTCCTCCAGATCCTCGGCGAGCGCGTCTGGGATGCGAATCGCGATCTGCTCTGACATGCGGTCAGCATACCAAACGGAACCCCGAAGCGCCGCCTCTGCACCGGGGGCATACTGTTCCCCCATGCTCTTCTGTCCCTCCTGCGGCGCGGGGAACCCCGAAGGGGCCCGGTTCTGCAACGCCTGCGGATCGGCGCTCGCCCAGCCCGAGCCGCGACGGAAGGAGCGCAAGTACGCGACAGCGCTGTTCGCGGACCTCGTGGGCTCCACCGCGCTCGCCGAGCGCGAGGACCCGGAGGTCGTCCAGGCGGTCGTGGGCGGAGCGTTCGACCGGCTGGCCGAGGAGATCTCGCGCTACGAGGGTCTGCTCGAGAAGTACATGGGCGACGCCGTGCTCGCCGTGTTCGGCGTCCCGCGGGCCCACGAGGACGACGCCGAGAGGGCGGTGCGTGCCGCGCTCGAGATGCACGCGGTCCTGTCCGAGCTGAACCGCGGGTTCGCGGCCGAGGGCAAGCCGACGCTCGCGATGCGGATCGGCATCGAGGCGGGCGAGGTCCTGGTCGACGTGGAGCGGGCCTCGGGCCCTCGCGACCGCATGCTCACGGGCGACGCCGTGAACACCGCCGCGCGCCTGCAGACCGCCGCCGACCCCGGCCAGATCGTGGTCGGGCCGGGCGTGTACGCGAGCACGAAGGAGGTCATCGAGTACCGCGAGCTCGCGCCGCTCGCCCTGAAGGGCAAGGCCGAGCCGGTGCCGGCGTGGCGGGCGCTCAGGATCAAGGCACGGACCCGCGGCGAGCGGCCGCGCCTGGGGCTCGAGGCGCGGTTGGTCGGACGCGACGAGGAGCTCGCGGTGCTCAAGCAGACGCTCCGACGCGTCGAGACGGAGGGCAGGCCCGCGTTCGTCACCGTCGTGGGGCCGGCCGGCGTCGGCAAGTCCCGCCTCGTCGCCGAGCTCGAGCACTACGTCGAGGGGCTGCCGCAGATCGTCTACTGGCGGCGCGGCCGCTGCCTCGCCTACGGCAACACCTCCTACTCCGCCTTCGCCGACGCGATCAAGGCGCAGTGCGAGATCTTCGAGGACGACGCGGCCGAGGTCGCCGCGAAGAAGGCCGACAGCGCGGTGCGGGAGCTGTTCGGCGACGAGGGGGTGGGGCCGCAGATCCGCGCGCTGGTGGGGGCCGGCGAGCCGCGCGGGTTGAGCCGCGAGGACCTGTTCGAGGCCTGGCGAAGGTTCCTCGAGCGGCTGGCGGCGCGCTACCCGCTCGTCGTGGTGCTCGACGACCTGCAATGGGCCGACGAGGGCCTGCTGGACTTCGTGGAGCACGTGGCCGATTGGGCGCAGGGTCCGATCATGCTCGTGGCGACCGCGCGGGCGGAACTGTTCGAGACCCGACCGACCTGGGGGGGCGGCAAGCGCAACGCCGCCTCGATCTACCTCGACCCGCTCACCGAAGCCGAGGGCGAGGCGATGCTGGACGACCTGCTCCCCGGCCCGCTCTCGCCCCAGCTCAAGCACACGATCGTCGAACGCAGCGAGGGGAATCCGCTCTACGTCGAGGAGATCGTCCGCAAGCTGATCGACGACGGCGTGCTCCGCGCGACCGAGGCCTCCCGCTGGGAGGTGGCGCTCCCCGTCGAGGACGTCGAGCTGCCGCGCTCGGTGCAGGGCCTGATCGCCGCGCGACTGGACGGCCTGCCCGAGGACGAGAAGGTCGTCCTGCAGGATGCGGCTGTCGTCGGCCGCGTGTTCTGGGTCGGCGCCGTCGCCGACCTCACCGGCCGGGGCGTGGGCGAGGTGCGCGACGCCGTCGGGCGCCTGCGGGTGAAGGAGCTCGTGGTGCCCCACGATCCCTCGTCGTTCTCCGACGAGCACGAGTTCTCGTTCCGCCACAACCTGATCCGCGACGGCGCGTACGAGTCGCTGCCCAAGACCCTCCGCGCCGACAAGCACGCGGGCGTCGCGCGGTGGGCCGAGCAGCGGGCGGGCGATCGGGCCGACGAGATCGCCGAGCTGATCGCCACCCACCTGCTCGAGGCGCTCCGGTACCTCGAGGAGCTCGGCGAGACCGGGGAGCGCCGCGACGAGCTGCGTCGGAGCGTGTTGCGGTGGACCGCGGCCGCCGGAGAGCGCGCCTCGGCCATGTGGCAGCGTGCGCAGGCGACCCGGTGGTTCCGCGAGGCCGAGCGCCTCGCCGACGAACTCGACGTGCCGGCCTCCGAACGGGTCGAGCTGATCCGGGCCCACGTGGTCGCCTCCTGGGACGCCGACCCTCTTGATGAAGGGCTGCGGATCCTGGGACGCGCGCTCGATGCGTATGAGGAGATCGGCGATCGGGTCGGTCTGGGCTGGGTCCGTGCGCGTCTCATCGTCCCGCTGCTCATGAAGGCACGCGATGAGGAGGCTGAGACCTCCGGCCGAACGGCAGTCGACATCCTTGAGCAGCTTGGAGAGAGCGAGGAGCTCGCCGACGCGCTGCACCGGCTCGGCTGGTACCTATGGCGCCGGGGACGGAACGACGAGGCGGAGCCGCTCCTGCGGCAGGCGGTCGCCATGGCCGATCGCGTGCACTCACCGCAGGTCCATGCGGAGTCGACACAGACGCTCGCGGTCTGCCTCGTCCAGATGGGTCGCACCGCCGAGGGCACCGAGGTGATAGAGGAGGCCTATCGCCTCGCCAGGGACGTCGGCGAGTTCTCGAACCTGATGCGCTGCTATAACAACCTGCCCTCTCTTCTCGCCGACTACGTGTCCGACTTCGCGCGGGCCGAGGCCGTGCTGCGTGAGGGGCTCGAGCTCGCGCAGCGGGCCGGGGCCCGACAGCACGAAGGCTGGCTCACCGGCAGCGTCGGCGACGTCGCGTTCGATCTCGGCCGGCTCCAGGAGTCCGAGCAGCTACAGCGACAGGCGATCGAGCTGGCCCTCGAGGGGGGCGACGAGCCGCTCCGCGGCATGCGGATGACCGGCCTCGCCTTCGTGCTCCTGTATCGGGGCCGTCTCGAGGAGGCCCAGGAACTCCTGCGGGCGGCGACCCCGATCCTGGAAGCGAACCCCGAGCCGCAAAGCTGGTTGTACGTCCCGCTGCTCCAGGGCACGCTCCTTCTCGTCCGCCGCAACCCGGAGGGGGCCGCCGAGCGGTACGCGGAGACCGTGGAACAACTCCGAGGGTTCAACGTCGAGACGGAGCCCGTCGCGTTCGTGGACCTCGTGCGCTCGCTCCTCCGCGCGGGACGGGCCGCGGAGGGCGAGGCGTACCGCGACCTGTCCGAGCACGGCCGCTCGCCGGCCGCGAAGGCGAGCGCGAAGCTCGTCGAAGGGCTCCTGGCCAAGGACCCAGCGGAGGCCCTTCGGCTCCTGTCCGAGGGGACCGGGACGCTCGAGCGGCTCGGCAAGCGCATCGATGCGGCCCGCGCGATGGTCGACCTGGGGCGGGCGATGACGCGCGCCGGCCAGGACCCGGGTCCGACGCTCGAGCGCGCGCGTGAGATCTTGCTGGAGTGCGACGCTCGAGCGTTCCTGTTCGAGGTCGACGAGGCGCTCGCCGAGCTCGGCGCCTGACCCCCTCAGCTCGTCTCGTACTTGAACGAGATGTTGACCCGCGCACGGTAGTGCGTGACGTGGCCGTCGTCGATGGTCACGTCGAGCTTCGCGATCTCCCCCACGCGGAGATCGCGCAGGGTGCGGGCCGCCGTCTCGACCGCGTTCTTGGCGGCCTCCTCCCACGAGGTGGTGCTGGTCCCGATCACCTCGGTGACACGGTAGATGCTGTCCGTCACGACGTCTCCTCCTCCCGTCTCTCGACGCCCGGCCGGACACGCTCGCCCCGCCGGACCTCGTACCGTACGCCGTACCACACGTCGCCGCCGTGGCGACGGCGCAACCGCTCGACGAGCCGCATCCCGACCTTCTCCGCGACACGGATCGAGGGAACGTTCTCCGCGCTGGCGTGGGCGCGAACGGTCTCGGCCTCGAGCTCATCGAACGCGAAGTCGACCAGCGCCCGGATCGCCTCGGTCGCGTACCCGCGGCCCTGGAACGCCGGGGCGATCGTGTAGCCGACCTTGAAGACCCCGCGCTCGCCCTCGGCGGCGGCCAGGCCCACGTCCCCCACGAGCCCGCCCGTCGAGCGCTCCTCCACCGTGAACTGCACCCACCCGCCGGGCTCCCCGGGCGCGCGTGCCAGCATCTCCGCGATCTCGGCCCGGACCCCCTCGACGTCGGTCCGATCCCATCCCTGGTACCGGTGCACCGCGGGGTCGCTCCGATAGGCGGAGATCGCCCCGGCATCCTCCGGGCGAGAGCGCCGCAGGCGCAGGCGCTCGGTGAGCAGCTCCTCGGGTCCCGCCGACATCGCGGGCAAAGCCTACGCGGGGCCGAGCGTCCCGCGAACGACGTGACCAGGGGCCCTAACCGGCACCGCCGGAGGAGCGGGAGCGTGGATGGGTTGGAGTTCCTTGGAGGGTCCTGATGAAGCTCAACCCCGAGACGTTCGCGACGGCGAGCAGCCGTCATCCCTGGCGCACGCTCGGCATCTGGCTCGTGGTCATCGTCGGCGCGGCGTTCGTCAGCGCCAGGCTGCTGACCGGCGTCCTGACCGACCAGATGTCGTTCAACAACAACCCGGAGTCCGTGCGGGCGCAGGAGGTGATCGACGAGCGCTTCGGCAGCTCGGTCGGCTTCACCGAGTTCCTCGTGGTGCAGTCCGACACCATGTGGGACGAGGACTACGCCGCGTTCGTACGCGAGCTCGAGGCGGACGTGGGCACCCTCGGCCCCGACGTGGTCGCCGCACCTCCGACGAGCTACGCCGACGCGGAGGCGGCGCTCGCGCAGATGTTCACGCTCGACGGGCACGGCGTCCTGGTGCTCGTGCAGCTCCGGGAGGACCCGGGGACCGTGGTCGCCAGGCTGGACCGCAGGCTCGGGCGCACCGCGCCGGAGGGGTTCGAGGCCCGGGTCCTGACCGCGGACGAGATGGCCGAGCTCATGGGGCCCCCCGACCCTGAGGCCCCGCCGCCCGCCGACCCGCCCGAGGCGGTCGTGCTCGTCTCCCACCCGTACGCGGTGACGGGGAACCTCCAGTTCCTGAACGCGGTGCGGTCGGTGGAGGCGACCGTCACGCGCGTGGCCGGGTCCGCCCTCGCCGCCCCGCCCACCAGCGGGTTCGACGCGCAGCAGCAGGCCGGCTCGCTGATCGCACTGAACCGCCGGACCACGCTGATCGCGGTGCCGATCGTCGAGCAGACCGAGCGCGTCGTCGAGGAGCTGCGCGCGGTCGCCCGACGGGCCTCGAACGAGGCCTACACCGTGCAGGTCGCGGGGCAGGCGGCGCTGTTCGCCGACATGATGCGGCTGGTCGAGGAGGACATGCGCAAGTCCGAGTCGATCGGGCTCGGCGTGGCCCTCATCGTGCTCATCGTGGTCTTCGGGTCCATCCTGGCCGCCGTGCTGCCGCTGGTGATGGGGTTGTTCGCGATCGCGGTGGCGCTCGGGCTCGTCGCCCTGGTAGGCCAGCTGTTCGAGTTCAGCCTGTTCGTCGAGAGCATGATCACGATGGTCGGCCTGGCGGTCGGCATCGACTACTCGCTGTTCATCGTGTCGCGGTACCGGGAGGAGCGGAAGAAGGGGTTCGACAAGCTCGAGGCGATCCGGCGCTCGGGAGCGACGGCGAACCGGGCCGTGTTCTTCAGCGGCCTCACGGTGGTGCTCGCCCTGCTGGGGATGCTGATCATCCCGGTCTCGATCTTCCGGAGCCTGGCAGGCGGCGCGATCCTGGTGACCCTCGCCGCCATCGCCGCCTCGATGACGCTGCTCCCCGCTGTCCTGGCGCTCCTCGGGGACCGGGTGAACTGGCCGCGCCTGTCCAAGCGTGCGCGGCTCGAGACCTCCCACGACCCGCAGGGAGGGTTCTGGGACCGGATGACCCGGCGCGTGATGGCGCGGCCGGTCACGTTCCTGGTCGCGAGCGTGCTCCTCCTCGGCACGCTCGGCGCGTTCTTCTTCCAGCTGCACCGGGGCACCACGCAGAACGTGAGCGCGCTCCCCGAAGAGTTCCCGTCCCGGCAGGCGTTCCTCACCTTGGTCCAGGACTTCGGCTCGGGCGGAGCGACGGATCCTGCCCAGGTCCTGATCGTGGGCGACGTCGCGAGCCCCGAGATCCAGGAGGCGGTCACTGGGCTCCAGCGCTCGATCGCGGAGGAGGAGGTGTTCTCGGGCGCCACCACGTCGATCCAGTCGAAGCCCGGGACCGAGCTGCTCCTGTCCGTCTACTTCGCCGGCGACCCGTACAACGATGCGGCGTTCGACGGCATCCGGGAGCTGCGAACCACGCTGGTCCCCCAGGCCTTCGGCGCCGTGGACGGCGTGGAGGTCCTGGTGGGGGGCAACAGCGGCCTGTTCGTCGACTTCCTGTCGATCGTCGACACCTACCAGTGGGTCGTCCTGGTGTTCGTGCTCGGGCTGTCGTTCCTGCTGCTCACGGTGGTCTTCCGCTCGATCGTGGTGCCGATCAAGGCGATCGTGATGAACCTGCTCTCGGTAGCGGCCGCCTACGGCGCGGTCACGCTCGTGTTCCAGGAGGGCTTCGGGATCGGGTTCTTCAACGCGATCGGGCTGCCGTTCAAGCAGGTCGAGGCGATCGAGGCGTGGTTGCCGCTGTTCCTGTTCTCGATCCTGTTCGGCCTGTCGATGGATTACCACGTCTTCCTCCTGTCACGGATCCGCGAGGAGTACGACAAGACCGGCGACAACACCGAGGCGGTCGCCTACGGGTTGCGGACGACGGCGGGGATCATCACCGGCGCGGCGCTGATCATGGTGACGGTGTTCGGGGCGTTCGCCGCCGGGCGGGTGGGGCAGTTCCAGCAGATGGGGTTCGGCCTGGCGATCGCGGTCCTGATGGACGCGACGATCGTCCGGACGATCCTGGTGCCCGCCAGCATGCGGCTGCTCGGCGACTGGAACTGGTACCTGCCGCGATGGTTGCAGTGGCTGCCGGAGCTCCACGTCGAGGGCGCCGAGGCACCGCCGACCCCGACGCCGGCGCCGGCGCCGGCGCCGGCGATGGCGCCGGTCTCCGAGGAGGCGAAGCCGGAGCGTCACCCCGCCCACCACTGAGCGGGACGCTCGTCGCTCGGCTCCGATAGCGTTGGAGCCGATGGCACGACTCGACGTGGGGGATGCCGCGCCGGCGTTCGCGCTGAGCGATCAGCGCGGGCGGCAGGTGCGACTCGAGGACCTGCGCGGCCGGAAGGTACTCGTGTACTTCTTCCCGAAAGCCGACACGCCCGGATGCACGATCCAGTCGTGCGACCTACGCGACCACTTGCCGGATCTCGGATCGATCGGCGTCGAAGTCGTGGGGATCTCGCCGGACGTCCCCGAGGATCAGCTGGTGTTCGACCGGAAGTACGGGCTCGGGTTCCCGCTGCTCTCCGACCCCGACCACGCGGTCGCCGAGTCCTGGGGCACGTGGGGGGAGCGGGTCCGCGACGGGAAGACGACGATCGGGATCATCCGCTCGGCATTCCTCGTCGACGGGGGCGGGCGGATCGCCCACGCCTGGTACGCGGTCAAGCCCGAGGACACGGTGCCGAACGCGCTCGCCGCCCTCCGACACTGAGCCGCTGGACGTTCACGTCGAGGTGGGCCCAAGCGTGGGACGCGGCCTGGCACGTGCTCGACCGCGCCTGGGAGATCGAGGACCGGAGCGGGCCGGGCCCGGGTCCTAGGCTGGGAGCTCCCGCACCTCGCGGGACGTGAGACGGCGGGTTCGAGGCGACAGGCGGAGGCCGATCATCCCGAGCGGCGCGCTCTCCCACACGCCGTCCTTGAGGACCTCGACGCTCAGCATGCCGTCCTCGGACTCACCGATACGGAGCGTCTTGCCCTGCTCCGTCCGGTAGAAGTTGTTCACGCAGACAGCATACCGGGAAGGTCATCCGCGGGTCGTTCGAGCCTACGCGACCGGTAGCATCGCTGCGGAGGAGGGACGATGCCGAAGATCCTCGCCGTCTCCGACGAGGTCGACCCCACGCTCACGTTCGAGACCCTGCGGACGCTCGCGCCCGACGTCGTGGTCTCCTGCGGGGACCTCCCGTTCGACGAGCTCGAGCGGATGATCGACGCGACCAACGCCCCGCTCCTGTACGTGCCGGGCAACCACGACCCGGACCTCCGGCCCCGGAGCAAGGGACTCGCGTATCCGCCGCAGATCACCCACCCGGACCTGGTCGACCCACCGGGGCCCCGCGGCGGCATCAACGTGGACGGCAGGATCGAGGATGCGGCCGGCATCCGCGTGGCCGGGCTCGGGGGCTCGCCCCGCTACCGCGAAGGGCCGAACCAGTACACGCAGGCCCAGATGCGCCGGAGGGCACGCCGGCTCGCCCGCCGCTGGCGGAGCCGCCGGCCGCGAGGCCGACCGGTGGACGTCCTGCTCGCCCACGCACCTCCGCGCGGCGTCGGCGACGAGGAAATGGACCCGGTCCACCAGGGGTTCGAGGCCTTCCACGCCGTGCTCCGGCGGCTGCGTCCGCGGCTCCTCCTTCACGGCCACGTGCATCCCTACGGAACGCCCCGCCCCGATCGCGAGCTGAACGGGACCACGGTGGTCAACGTCGTCCCCCACCGGGTCCTGGAGCTGTGAAGCAGCCACCCCCCTACGGATCGTCCTTCGGCCGGGCGCGCCGCCGAGAGGCTTACCGACGCCTGGCGGACCTGGTGCGACGACGCCGGCCGCAGCCGCTGCTGCCGCTCGACGAGGTCACCCGGCGCCTACGGGTGTTCGAGCAGAGCTACGTCGGCATCCGCCCGATCCCGGTCTCGAAGATCGTGGGGACGGTGAGCCGGATCGACGACTTCGACCGAGACTTCCTGCCCAAGCGGACGAAGATCCAGGAGCGCTGGCGCAGGGTGGAGCGTTCGTTCCCGCAGGGCGACTTCCCGCCGATCGTGGTCTACGAGCTGGACGGCTCGTACTTCGTCGTCGACGGTCACCACCGGGTCGCGGTCGCCAAGCAGTTCGGGGTGGAGCAGATCGACGCCGAGATCACCCAGCTGCGGAGCCGATACAAGCTCCCGCCCGACGCCGACCTGTCCAGGATCATCATGGACGAGCAGGAGCGGCGGTTCATGGAAGAGTCCGGCCTGGAGCGGGCGCGGCCAGACGCCCGGATCGAGTTCTCCCGGCCCCAGGGGTACATCGAGCTCCTGGAACACCTGAAGATCCACGGGTTCCATCTGATGATGGGCCGTGGCCAGGTCCTGCCGATCGCGGAGATCGCCGCGGACTGGTTCGACCGCGTCTACCTCCCCACCGTGGAGGCGATCCACCGCGAGGACATGCGGGAGCTGTGGCCGAAGGCGACCGACGCGGACCTGTTCCTGTGGGTCGGGCAGCGCCGGCGAGAGCTGTTCCCCGAACGAAGCGACCTCGACCTCGAAGAGGGTGTCCGCGCCGCACGGGACACCGACAAGGGGCGCTGAGGACAGGTCTATCCGGTCGTCAGATCGTCCGCCGGACCGGCTCGTCGGTCCCCGGCCTATCGTGGACGTGGTGCCGCCGCGCCGGCGCCGGCTCGCGATCCGGTTCTGGCGGTGGGGCGGGCCGCGGCTCGGGCTCCGGCTCGGGCCCTTGCTGCGAGGGCAGCTCGTGCTCCCGTGGCTCCAGGGGCTCCGGATGCGGGTGCTCGTCCTCCACCTGGTCCGTTGGGACCCTGACCACGCGCGTGGCCGGGATGAACCCCGCGATCAGCAGCAGGGCGGCGCCCGCCAGGCAGAGCCACAGACCCAGGTCGGTGGCGTCGGCGATCGCCCGGTCGGCCCTGCCCATCTGCACGAACAGCAGAAGGCCCCCCACCAGGCCGAGCGCCCCGGCAAACCGCAGCAGCCAGCCGCCGAGGAACGCCAGACCGATCACGCCGAGGACCGCCACGCCCAGCATCCCGATCGCGGCCGAGGTGAGGAACGTCTCGGGCGCACCGGGTTCGGCGCGCCAGAAGGCATCGAACGCCAGACGATCGCCGGCGATCCCTTCGACCCAGTCCAGGAACGCGCCGACCGCGACGGCCGCGATCCCCACGATCGCGACCGCCGCGCGGACGACCGCCATCGGGGATGGCCGCCGCTCGGTGTCGGCCGGGTGGGTGGTCCGGTGCTCGGTGGTGATCTCCGTCATGTCCATCCTCCCCGGGTCCTTGCAGAGGCCCATACCCCTGGCCCGCGACCGTCAAACCGACAGCCGGGGTGACACCCGCCTGCCGAGCCGGAACGATGGGGAGCCCATGACCCGCGTCTGGAACTTCTCCGCCGGGCCCGGGACCCTGCCCGTCCCGGTGCTCGAGCGCGTCCGCGACGAGCTGTTGACCTACGGAGGGACCGGTGCGTCGATCCTGGAGCTCAGCCATCGTTCGCCGGCGTTCGGGGCCGTGATCGAGGAGGCCGAGGCCAACCTGCGCGAGCTCCTCCGGATCCCCGGAACCCACCGCGTGCTGTTCCTCCAGGGCGGGGCCTCGCTCCAGTTCTCGATGGTGCCGATGAACCTGCTCCCCGGCGCCGAAGGACCGGCCGCGTTCGTGCTGACGGGGTCGTGGTCGCGGAAGGCCTTCGCCGAGGCGCGCTCGCAGGGTGAGGCGGTCGTGGCCTGGGACGGGGCTCCGACCGGCTTCTCCACGGTGCCCGGGACGCTGGAGGGGATCGCGCCGGGGGCCGCCTACCTCCACGTCGCATCGAACGAGACGATCCAGGGCGTTGGGCTGCCAACGGGGTTCGAGCCCGAGGCAGGACCGCCGCTGGTCTGCGATGCCTCGAGCGACTTCCTGTCCCGCCCGATCCCAGTCGACCGTTACGGTCTGCTGTTCGCCGGCGCGCAGAAGAACGCCGGCCCGGCCGGGTTGACGGTGGTGCTCGTCCGCGATGACCTCCTGGGAGGGATGCTCGAGGGCTTACCCACGATGCTCGACTACCGCACGCACGCGGAGCACCGCTCCCTGTACAACACACCACCGACCTTCGCCATCTACGTCCTGATGCTGGTGACCCGCTGGATGCGGGACGAGGTCGGCGGCATCGTCGAGATGCGGGAACGCAGCCGGGAGAAAGCGCACCTCCTGTACGACGCGATCGACCGCAGCGATGGCTTCTACCGCGGCCACGCGGCCCCGCCGGCCCGCAGCCTGATGAACGTCACGTTCCGGCTGCCGAGCGAGGAGCTCGAGCGTGCGTTCCTGGCCGAGGCGACCAAGCACGATCTGATCGAGCTTACGGGCCATCGCTCGGTCGGTGGGATCCGCGCGTCGATCTACAACGCGATGCCGACCGAAGGGGTCCGGGCGCTCGCCGGCTTCATGGAGGTGTTCCGCTCCCGGCACGCGTAGCGGTCCATCCCCTGGGGCGCCCGCTCCGCGACTCCACACCGGCGGCCACCCGGACGTCCCCGACCCCGAGCGCTGCGCCGCTCCGCCGCTGGGCCGCTACAGGCGGATGATCGTGCAGGTCAGGGTCCGGGTGACCCCCGGGATCCGTTGGATCTCGTCAACGACCTTGCCGAGCATGTTGACGTCCGGCGCCTGGACCCGGGCGATCACGTCGTAGGGCCCGGTCACGAACTGCGACAGCCGGACGCCCGACACGCCGGCGACTTCCTCGGTCACCCGTCGCCCCTCGGCCATCTCCACCTGGATCAACACGAACGCTTCGACCATGCCCCACCTCCCGCTCCTTCGAGCATCGATCCCGGCCACCGCGTCCCCTAGGGTACGAGCACCGGCGTCCCGCCCTCCCCGGCCCTCGCCGCCGCGATCGCTTCGTTCGCGGTCTCCAGCCGGAACGGCGAGGTCCGGGTCGTGATCCCGATCTGGGCGGCGAGCGGGAGGAACTCGAGTCCGTCACGGCGCGTGAGGTTCGCGACCGATCGGAGGACCCGTTCGCGCCACAGGAGCTCGTACGGGAAGGACGGGATGTCGCTCATGTGGATCTCGGCGCAGACGACCGAGCCGCCCGGGACGACTGCCCGCAGGGCGAACGGGACCAGGTCCCCCACGGCCGCGAACAGGATCGCCCCGTCGAGCGGCTCGGGCGGTGGCTCGGTTGAGTCTCCCGCCCACTCGCAGCCGTGGTCGAGCGCCTCCCGCTGCGGGCCGCGATCCCCCGGCCTCGTGAAGGCGAACACGCGACGGCCCTGGTTGCGGGCGACCTGCGCCACGAGCCGAGCCGAGTTCCCGAAGCCGTACAGGCCCAGACGCTCGCCCTCGCCGACCATCCTGAGGCTGCGGTAGCCGATCAGCCCCGCGCACAGTAGAGGAGCGGCGTCCCGATCCTCGAAGCGCTGGGGGATCGGCAGGCACGCGCGACCGTCGGCGACCATCCGGTCCGCGTAGCCACCATCCAGCTGGTAGCCGGTGAAGCGGGCGTCCGGACAGAGGTTCTCGCGCCCGGTCGTGCAGAACACACACGTGCCGCAGGTCCAGCCGAGCCACGGGACGCCCACGCGGTCGCCGGCGCGCAGCCCCCGCACCTCGGACCCCTGGGCCTCCACCTCGCCCACGACCTGATGCCCGAGCACCAGGGGGAGCGCCGGCTCGGCGAGCTCGCCGTCCACGATGTGCAGGTCGGTCCGGCAGACGCCGCACGCGCGGACGCGGATCCGGACCTGACCGGGACCCGGCTCGGGGTCGGGGAGCTCGCGGAGCTCCAACGATCGCCCGGGCGCATCGAGCACCATGGCGCGCATCGCGTCACCGATGCTACGCGCCCGCGGAAGACGGGAACGACCATCCGCGGACGCGCGGCTCCCACCCCGGCGGCGCCGTCCCCTCGTCGATCGCCCGCGCCGACCTGGCGAGGAAGCGCGCGCGGCGGATCGGCTCGGGGGTCCTCGCGTCGCCGGCGGTCGCCAGGACCACCGCCCGGGCGGTCGCCGGGTCCGTGCGCCAGGCGGCGTGCGCGCAGACGGGCCTCGCCCCCGGCCGCGTCGCGACGAGGAGGCCGACCAGGTCGCCGTCGAGCACGAGCCGACCCTCCTCCACGCGGGCCACCAGCGGACGGTCGGTGACCCCGACGGTCGGGAGCCCGAGCACCGCGCCGAGGTGGAGCGCCAGCCCGGCCCGGCGTGGGTGGTCTCGGCCGGTCGCGTTGACCAGGAGGACCTCGGGGGCTCGGCGCAGGGACCGGGCTACGCGCTCGAGCCACTCGCCCTCCCGGAGCGCCAGGTACCCAGCCGCGTAGGGAACGGAGGTCCCGCCGCGCACGATCGCGGAGGTTGAGCCGAGCACCGCCGCGGCCCAGACCCGTTCGGGCCCGTGGCCACCGGCGACGACGAAGGTCCCCCCGATCGCCGCGCCGAGCTCGAACCTCCAGGGCTCTGGGCGGGCCGCCACGAGCTCGCGCTGCACCCGCTCGAGCTCCTCGCGGGTGCGCGGCCACACGACCCTCACCTCGTCGCCAGGCGCGCGACGAGCTCGCGCTGCTCGGCGTCGAACCACGGAGGAGAGCCCGCCGCGGCGTTGGCGGTCGCGTGCTCGGGCGAAGAGGTCGCGGGGATCGCCACGTGGACCCGGGGGTCTGAAAGGGTCCACTTCAGAAGCGCCTCGGCCCACGACCGGACGCCGAGGGCCCGGAACACGCCGGGATCGCGCGGCGCCCGTGGTAGGAGCGACCCCTCGGCGAACGGGCGCATCCCGATCACACCGAGCCCGAGCTCCTCCGCGAGCGGGAGCACCGCGCGCTCGGCCGCGCGCTCGAGCGGGTTGACGGGGACCTGGATCGCGTGGATCCGACCGCTCTGCATCGCGCGGACGAGCTCGTCGAACGCCGTCTCGTTCCAGTGGGTCGCGCCCAGCCAGCCGATCCGGCCGGCCTCGCGCTCGCGTTCGAGCCAGGTCAGATGCTCCTCCCACGCGACCAGGTTGTGCACCTGCTCGAGCTCGATCCGACCGTCGAACGCGTCGAGCTGCGCCTCGAGCTGCCGGTGGCCCTCCGCCACGCTCGGGGTCCACACCTTGGTGGCGACCAACGCCCGATCCCGGAGCCCGCGGGCCCCCAGCACTCGCCCGAGGACGCCCTCGGCCCGCCCGTACATCGGGGAGGTGTCGACGACCCGCACGCCGTCCTCGAACGCCGTCTCCACCACAGAGCGAACCGATGGCTCACGGCGGGAGGGGACGTCGAACACGGCCCAGGTCCCGAGCCCGACGACCGGCACGGACAGACCCGTCCGGCCGAACGCCCGGCGCTCCACCCTAGCCTTCGGGACCGCCCTGCTCGCGCAGGTACCGTTCGAGCTCGGCCGCGAGGTCCTCGCCGCTGGGGACCTCGTACGAGCCCCCCTCGTCGGCGGCCTCCTCGAGGCGCTGGATGTAGTCGGCGAGGTTGCCGTCCTCCTCGATCGCCTCGCTCACCTCCTGCTCCCACTCGCGGGAGGCGCGTTCGAGGCCTTGGGTGTCGAGCTCGACCCCGAGGAGCTCGCGCATCCGCCGCACGAGCGCCAGCGCGACCTTGGGGTTGGCCGTCTGCGGTAGGTAGTGGGGGGATGCAGCCCACAGCGACAGCGAGGGTATGCCGGCCCGGGCGGCGCGGTCGTTCAACACGCCGACGATCCCGGTCGGGCCCTCGTAGCGGGCCGGCACCACGTCGGGCCGCTCGGACCAGCGGGGGTCCGAGGAGGACGCGGTCACCGGCGCGGGACGCGTGTGGGGGACGTCGGCGAGGAACGCCCCGAGCGTGACGAGCACGTCCACCCCGCCCAGGTCGGTACAGGCCCGCAGGATCTGATCGCAGTAGGTGCGCCATCTGGTGTTGGGCTCCACCCCGAGGAACACCACCAGGTCGCGGTCCCCCATCTTCGCGTGGGCGAAGTCGTTGCGGGGCCAGTCGATCCTCCGCGTCTGGCCGGCCACCAACCGGACGGTCGGGCGGTGGACCTGGAAGTCGTAGAAGTCCTCTGGATCGATCGACGCGAAGCGTCGGGCGCCCGACTGTTCCCGGACCAGCCGCGCGGCGGAGGTGGCGCCCTCGCCTCCGTCGTTCCAACCGGCGAACGCACAGACCACCATCGGGGAGCTGGCGCGAGGGCGAGCGCGGTACGTGAGGTGGGTCACCGAGACAGTCTGGCCGCCGGGCGCCCGGGTGTCACCCCGAGCCGGCTTCTCACTCGGGCGTTCCGCCCACGAGCCAGGTCCATCGCCGCATGATCGGGCACGTGAGCGTCCGGGTGACTCCGTCGATCTCCTGGAGAGGGCGGAGGACCCGCTTGCCCAGTTCGTCGATGCTGTCGGCCTCCGCCCGGACCACCACGTCGTGCGGTCCCGTGACGACCTCGACCTCGAGCACCCCGGGGAGGTCGCGCGCCCGGCGGGCCACGTCCGCGTCCGTCCCCACCTGGACCTGCAGGAAGACGAAGGCCTGCATCGGACAACGGTACAACCCCGGTCAAGCCGGACCCCCTCCTTGAGCCGATCGGGCCGCCGTGGGACCATCGCCGGACCTTGAGAGCCCGCGCCCTCCTCTCGGTCGTCGTCGCGCTCGGGGCGACGGCCGCTCCCAGCCCCGCCCTGGCTCAGGGGGCCGAGCTCCAGCTCTCGGCCTCCACGAACGCCGTGACCTACGGCGACCCGGTCGTGATCTCCGGATCGATCGTCGGGGATCCGGGATGCGCGGCGGGTCGGTCGATCGCCCTGCGGTGGCGATCGGCCGAGGGTGCCCCCCTCACCACGGTGGCGGAGGGGACGACCGACGCCGACGGCGCGTTCGCGTTCGACCAGGTCCAGCCGTACACGGGCCGGTACCGGGTGGACGCCCCAGAGGCGGGTCCGTGCGAGCGCCTGACCTCGACCGAGGTCCCGGTCCGCGTTCGCGCACTCGTCGAGGCTTCGGTGGTGGTCGGTTCGGCCGAGGTGGGCGGGTGCGTGGACGTCTCGGTCACGGTCTCGCCCTCCAAGGCGGGGCAGACGGTGCTCCTGGAGCACCGTCGGGACGGCTGGCGCACGCGCGAGACCCTGACCCTCGATGCCACGAGCGCGGCGAGGGCGCGACCGTGCCTGGCCTGGGACGACCTCGGCGTCCTCCGGCTCCGGCTCCGATGGGAAACCCAGGACGGACTCAACGAGGCCGCGGCCAGCCCCGTGATGGCGTTCGAGGTGGTCCGGGCCGCATGGATGCGGAAGATCGACCGGATCGTCGGGGGCCTGTCGGTCTCGGTCTCGATCGGTGAGGACGAGCGGTTCCTCTACCGGCACGCCGACCGGGTGTCCCGGATCCCGGCCTCCAACGAGAAGCTGCTGCTCGCGATGGCGCTGCTCGACGCGTTCGGCCCGGACGCTCGGATCCCGACGCGAGCGGCGGTGGTCGCCGTCGACGACGGGGTTGTCGACGGCGACCTCTGGATCCTGGGGCGGGGCGACCCGCAGGTCGGGCCCGCCACGATGCGTGGCCTGGCCCGCCGGATCGCCGCGGGCGGCATCACACGGATCGAGGGCCGGGTGATGGGGAGCACGGCCTACTTCCGCCGCGACTGGGACGCGCCGGGATGGAACACCGTGGCGCGCCGCTACGTGAACCGCCCGACGGCCCTCACCTACGACGGGAACCGCTCGGCCTCCCCCGAGCTCGAGGCCGCGAGGGTGCTCGCGGCACGGCTGGAGGCGCTCGGCGTCCGCGTGGGACGCAAGCCGGGATCGGGACCCGCGCCGGGCGGCCTGGAGACGGTCGCGGAGGTGCGCTCGGCCCCGCTCGCCCGCCTCCTGGCCCGGACCCTCCGTCCCTCGGACAACTTCATCGCCGAGGTGCTCGGGAAACGGCTCGGGGTTCACGAGCTGGGCGCACCGGGCACGATCGCCAAGGGCGCGGCCGCGATCGAGGGGTGGGTACGGACCCACGGACCGGACTTCGCGCTCCACGACGCCTCCGGCCTGTCCTACGACAACCGTGTGAGTGCGGAGGGGGTCGTTGAGCTGCTCTGGGAGGCGGAGGCCACCACCTGGGGGGCCGACCTGCGTCGGGCCCTGCCGAGGGGCGGTCGGGGCACCCTGCGGGACCGCCTGACCTCGGTGCGGATCCGCGCCAAGACCGGAACGCTGATGGGCGTCTCGAGCCTGTCCGGGTGGGTCCATGCCGGGGGGTGGGTGGAGTTCTCGATCCTCTCCTCGGGGATGTCCAAGGCAACCGCCGTTGAGATCGAGGACCGGCTCGTGCGGATCGTGCGGAACGCGCTCGCCTGAGCGAGCATCGGTCGTCGGCAACGGGAGGCAAACCCATCCCCCCATCCGGCCGATGCAGACCGTTGAGATGGACGGACCCATCACCGCCCCCCACCAGGAGGGGCTCCTGAACAGCGCTGCATGGTGGACGCGCCTGGGTGGAGGATCGACCCGGCGGCGGAGCCTCCTTTCGCGTCGTGCTCCCCGACGCCGACGGTCCCGAGCCCGCCGTCCTTCCCGGTGACCGAGGCTGAGCGACCGAGCGATCAGCGACCGAGCGCGCCCTCGATCTCGCGTGCCGCTTCGGCGACAGCCGGGGCGTACCGGCGAGCGCTGATCCGCCCGATCCTGGACGAGGGTCCGGACACCGAGACCACCGCCAGCAGGATGTTGTAGGCACCGACCACCGGCGCGCTGACCGAGCCGACGCCCGGTTGCCGCTCCCCCGCGCTGGATGCCCAGCCCCGCGACCGGACGAGCTCGACCTCCCGGGCGAACCGTTCGGGTTCCGCGGCCTTGCGCACGTGCCGAGCCGGGCGCGGGTCGAAGGCGAGGAAGACCTTGGCCGCGGAGCCCGCGGACAGGGGCAGCGAGGCGCCGACTGGGACGATCGTGCGCAGCTCGTGGTCCGACTCGACCGCGTCGATGCACACGCGCGCGTCCCCGCTACGGACGAACAGCTGGGCGCTCTCCCCGGTGGTCCGGGCGAGCCGTTCGAGCACGGGATGGGCGAGGTCGCGCAGCGGCAGCTCGCGCGCCGCATCGGTGGCCAGACGCAGGAGCCGTGGGCCCAGCCGGTACCCGAACCCGCCGTAGAAGGCGAGGAATCCGTGGTCCTCCAGGGCCTTCACGAGACGGTGAGCGGTCGTCCGCGAGAGCCCCGTGGCGCGCGCGACCTGGGTGGCCGTGCGGGCGCCGGCCTCGACCGCATCCAGGACGGCCACAGCGCGGTCGAGGGTCCCCACCGCGCTGCGGGTGGTGGCCCGCTCCCCTCCTCGTGTGTTCCGCATCATGGTATCCAGTCCCACTATATGGGAGTCAGGTGGACGGCGCCTCCGACGTCTGTCACGATGCGCGCACGATGAGCGATCGGCCGATGACCCTGGCGGAGAAGGTGTGGGAGCGACACGTGGTGCACCGATCCGAGGGCGAGCCCGACCTGCTCTACGTCGACCTCCACCTCGTCCACGAGGTGACGAGCCCCCAGGCCTTCGACGGCTTGCGGATGCATGGCCGCCCGGTCCGCCGCCCGGATCTCACCGTGGCCACGATGGACCACAACGTGCCCACCGCCCCCGGCCCCGAGGACCCGATCAGCATCCGGCAGATGGACGCCTTGCGTCGCAACTGCCGGGAGTTCGGCATCACGCTCTTCCCCACCGGGGACCTCGGCCAGGGCATCGTCCACGTGATCGGACCGCAGATGGGCCTCACGCAGCCCGGACTGGTGATCGTCTGCGGGGACTCGCACACCTCCACGCACGGTGCGTTCGGGGCGCTCGCGATCGGGATCGGAACCAGCGAGGTAGAGCACGTGCTCGCCACCCAGACCCTGCCACAGGCCACGCCCAGCACCATGGCCGTCACCGTCGAGGGTGACCTGCCGCCCGGCGTCACGGCAAAGGACGTGATCCTCGGGATCATCGCCCGGATCGGCACCGGCGGCGGGATCGGCCACGTGATCGAGTACCGAGGTTCGACGATCCGTTCCCTCTCGATGGAGGGGCGGATGACCGTCTGCAACATGTCGATCGAGGCTGGAGCCAGGGCCGGCATGGTGGCGCCCGACGACGTGACGTTCGCGTACCTGGAACGGCGGCCACACGCGCCGTCGGGCGCGGACCGGGAGGCAGCACTCGACGACTGGCGGTCGCTGCCGACCGACCCGGGGGCGACCTTCGATCGGCAGTTTCGGATCGACGCCCGCGAGCTACGCCCCCACGTGTCCTGGGGAACCAACCCCGCCCAGACTGTGACCATCGACGACGCCGTCCCCGAGCCTACCGACGCCGCTTCGGAGCGCGCGCTCGCATACATGGCGCTCGAGCCCGGCATCCAGATGCGCGAGATCAGGCCCGACACCGTCTTCATCGGCTCGTGCACGAACGGACGTATCGAAGACCTGCGTGAGGCCGCCGCCGTGCTGCGCGGCCGGAAGGTCCACCCAGGCATGCGCGCGATGGTCGTGCCCGGCTCGATGCTCGTGAAGCGCCTGGCCGAGGAGGAGGGACTCGATGTGGTGTTCACGGGGGCCGGGTTCGAGTGGCGCGATGCCGGCTGCTCGATGTGCCTGGGGATGAACCAGGACCAGCTCTCACCGGGCGAGCGGAGCGTCTCGACCTCGAACCGCAACTTCGAGGGTCGCCAGGGCCCGGGCGGCCGGACCCACCTCGCCTCGCCGGCCGTGGCCGCAGCCACCGCCGTGGCGGGGCACCTCGCGACGCCGGAGGACCTGTGATGGAGCCGTTCCGCGTGCACACCGGCCGGGCCGTCCCGCTCGACCGGGCCGATGTCGACACCGATCAGATCATCCCCGCCGAGCACCTGAAGCGGATCGAGCGGACCGGGTTCGGACCGTTCCTCTTCGCCGCGTGGCGCGAGGACCCCGCCTTCGTCCTGAACGACCCGCGGTTCGACGGAGCCACGATCCTGCTCGCGGGGCCGAACTTCGGCTGCGGCTCCAGCCGAGAGCACGCGGTCTGGGCGCTCGAGGATCACGGGTTCCGCTCGGTGATCTCTCCGTCGTTCGCCGACATCTTCCGCAACAACTGCACGAAGGTTGGCCTGCTCCCGGTGCAGCTCCCCATGGAGAGCGTCCGGGCCCTGATGGGCGCGGTCGATACCGACCCGGCCACCGAGATCACGATCGACCTCGAGACGAAGACCGTCACGGGCGCCGGCGTGGAGGCGGGGTTCGAGATCGACGACTTCACGAGATCGCGTCTGCTGGAGGGGCTGGACGAGATCGGGCTCACGCTGCGCCGCGAGGCGGAGATCGTGGCCCACGAGCGAGCCCGCCTCGGTCGGCTCCCGTCCGTGCGCCCTGCCGAGTAGGTCCGGGTCCACCCGGTACGGGTAGTTAGAGGTCCACCCGGTAGCGGACCGTCGGCCGCATCTCGCAGTCGACGCGCTCGCTCGTGGTCAGGCCGTCGGCGTGCCAGCCCTCGCGCTCGTAGAACCGCCGGCCGGCCTCGTTGCTCTCGAGCACCCACAGGGTGGCGCTGTGGAACCCGCGCTCGCGCAGGTCCTCGCCCGCGTGATCGAGCAACCGTTTGCCGATGCCCTGCCCGAAGCGCTCGGGGTCGAGGTAGAGTGCGTAGAGCTCGCCGGTCCGCTCGTCCGCGTCGGCATCCTGGCTCGGTCCGGTCACGGCGAACCCGACCACTCGCCCACCGTCGACGGCCACCCACGTCCGGCGCGCCCCAGGGTTCTCGAGGGCACCGCGGTGCTGCTCGAGCCGCTCCTCCACGGAGAGCGAATCCAGGTAGTCGTCGGTGAGCTGCCCACGGTAGGCGGCCTGCCACGATCGGACGTGGACGTCCGCGATCGCCTCGGCGTCGCCTGCAGCGGCCTCGCGGACCTGGATGGTCACGCCGGCTCGGCCTCACGGGGGTGGAGCAGACCGTAGAGGTAGCCGTCGACCAGTGCCTCCCAGGAGGCCTCGATGATGTTCTCGGAGACCCCGACGGTGGTCCATTCCCGCTGGCCGTTCGACGTGTCGATCAGGACGCGGACCACGGCCCCGGTCCCGTGCGTCTCGTCCAGGACGCGGACGCGGAAGTCTTCGAGCGTGATGTGCTCGAGCTCCGGGTACTCGTTCGCGAGCGCCTTGCGGAGCGCGTTGTCGAGGGCACCCACCGGGCCCTGCCCCTCCGCGCTCTCGATGTGGCGCGTGCCGTTGGTGCGCACCTTCACCGTGGCCTCGGCGAGCGGCGGCTCGCCGTCGCCGACCCGCTCCTCGACGTGCACCCGATAGCTCTCGACGTGGAAGAAGGGCTGGTTCCACCCCCCGGCGCGCCGCATCAGCAGCTCGAGCGAGGCGTCGGCCACCTCGAACGTGTAGCCGGCCGCCTCGCGCCGCTTGAGCTCCTCGAGCAACGCGGGGATCGCCCCGTCGGCGAGTTGGAGCCTGAACTCGGTGGCCTTCATCCGCAGCGTGGCCGCGCCCCCGAGGTCGGAGGCCACGACGCCACGGTGGTTCCCCACGCGCTCCGGATCGACGTGCTCGTAGGCGCGCGTGAGCCGAGCGACGCCGCTGGCGTGCAGCCCGGCCTTGTGGGTGAAGGCGTAGCGCCCCGCGTAGGGCTGGCGAGGGTCCGGCGCGACGTTGGCGATCTCGGCCACGAAGTGTGCGAGCTCCGTCAGGCGCTCCACCGCGCCTCCGGGCAGGCATCCGGCCCCCATCTTCAGGGTGAGGTTCGCGGCGATCGGGATCAGGTCGGCGTTGCCCGTGCGCTCGCCGTAGCCGTTCACCACGGCCTGGACCTGATACACGCCGTGCCGGACCGCCATCAGCGAGTTCGCGACGGCGCAGCCGGCGTCGTTGTGGACGTGGATCCCGAGCTGGGTGGTCACCGCCGGCCGGACCGCGTGGACGATCTCCGCCACGTCGTAGGGCAGCATGCCCCCGTTCGTGTCGCACAGCACAAGGCGCTCGGCCCCGGCCTCCTCCGCCGCCACCAGGATCGCCACCGCGAACTCCGGGTTCGACCGGTAGCCATCGAAGAAGTGCTCGGCGTCGAAGAACACCCGCCGGCCTTCGCGCCGAAGGAACGCGATCGAGTCGTGGACCATCGCCACCGCCTCACCGAGGTCGGTCCGCAGGGCCTCGGTGACGTGCAGGTCCCAGGACTTGCCGACCAGGCACACCACCTCCGTCCCCGCCTCGAGCAGATCGCGCAGGACGACGGAATCGTCGACGCGCTCGCGCGCTCGGCGGGTCATCCCGAATGCGGTCAGGGTGGCGGTGGACAGCGTCTCCTTCGTGGCGAGCTTGAAGAACTCGGTGTCGCGGTGGTTGGCGCCCGGCCACCCGCCCTCGACGTACGGCACGCCGATCTGGTCGAGTCTGTGTAGGATCCGCAGACGATCCTCGATCGAGTAGGAGAACCCGGTTCCCTGCGCACCGTCGCGCAGCGTGGTGTCGTACAGCTCCACCTCGAGCCGCTCGCTCACCGACCCGCTCCTTGCTCGGCGCCGGCTATCGCTTCGCGGCTAGAGCCCTCCACCACCAGGTCCCCGACCTCAGCCGTCGAGTAGCCCATCTCGCCGGCGCGCATCGAGGTCATCTTCGAGCAGGCGAACCTGATCCCCGCATCCACCCGCCGCGCGGCCCCCTCCTCCCCGAGCTGCGCGAGGAGCATCTGCACCGCCCCGACCGCCGCGAGCGGGTTGATCGTGCCCCGGCCGGCGTGGGCGGGAGCGGTGCCGCCGATCGGCTCGAACATCGATACCCCGTCGGGGTTGATGTTCCCGCCGGCGGCGATCCCCATCCCGCCCTGGATCATCGCCCCCAGGTCCGTGATGATGTCGCCGAACATGTTGTCGGTGACGATCACGTCGAACCGCGACGGCTGATCCAGCAAGTAGATGCAGGCGGCGTCGACGTGAACGTAGTCCCGCTCCACGCCGGGGAACCCCGCACCGACCTCGTCCACCACCCGCTGGTAGAGGTCGCCCGCGAACGTGAGCACGTTGGTCTTGTGCACGAGCGTCAGCTTGTTGCGGCGCCGGGTCGCCAGCTCGAGTGCGTACCGCACGATCCGCTCCACCCCATGTCGGGTGTTGATCGACTCCTGGACGGCAACCTCGTGCGCGGTCCCCTTGCGGTGGAACCCCCCCGCCCCGCTGTAGAGGCCCTCCGAGTTCTCCCGCACGACGACGAGGTTCACGTCGTCCTGGGCATGCGAGGGGACCACTGTCTCCACGCCCGGGTACCGGATCACGGGCCGCAGGTTCACGTACTGGTCGAGCTCGAAGCGGATCCTCAGCAGCAGGTCGCGCTCCAGGATCCCCGGCCGGACGCGCGGGTCGCCCACGGCCCCGAGGAGGATCGCGTCCATCGTCCGGAGGCGCTCGAGCTCTCCGTCCGGCAGGACCTCGCCCGTTCGAAGGTACCGCTCCGCACCCAGGTCGAAGTCCTCCAGCTCGACCTCGAATCCCTCCCGGACCGCGTGGAGCACCTTCAGCCCCTCGCGGACGACCTCAGGGCTCGTGCCGTCGCCTCGGATCACCCCGATGGTGTGGGAGCGCGTCACGGCGTGACCGTCTCCGGCTCGCCTTCGGCCCGCGCCGCCTGGAGCGCTCGATTCACGGCCGCGAGGTACGCGCGGGCGCTGGCCTCGACGACGTCGGTCGCGACGCCGCGGCCGGTGACGCGCCGGCCGTCGACGTCCAGCTGCACGACCACGTCACCGAGGGCATCGGTGCCGCCGGTCACCGCGGAGACGTTGAAGCTCACGAGGCGGCCTTCGACGCCCGACGCGCGCTGGATGGCTCCCATCGCCGCGTCGATCAGCCCGTCGCCGACGGCGGACTCCTCGATCACCTCCTCGCCCCGCTTCAGGTGCACCGTGGCCCGCGGCTGGAGGTGGGTCCCACCGCCGACGACGACGGAGTCGAGCACGAACGTGTCCTCTTCCGTGGAGCCGAGCTCCTCGGAGACGATCGCGGACAGGTCCTGGTCGGTGAGCTGGATCTTCCGGTCGGCGAGCTCCTTGAACCGGGCGAACGCGCGGTTCAGGTGGTCCTGATCCAGCTCGATCCCGATCTTGGCCAGCGCGTCGGCGAACGCGTGGCGACCGGAGTGCTTGCCGAGGACCAGGCGGTTGCCCTCCAGGCCGATCTCGAGGGGGTCCATGATCTCGTAGGTCGCCCGGTTCGAGAGGA
This sequence comes from uncultured Actinomycetes bacterium, assembly GCA_964640085.1. Classification (GTDB taxonomy): domain Bacteria; phylum Actinomycetota; class UBA4738; order UBA4738; family HRBIN12; genus CAZXFA01. The sequence continues at coordinate 91,319 of CAZXFA010000002.1, forward strand.
CGCCGTGCTGGTGGATCCCGCTCTCGTGGGCGAAGGCGCTCGCTCCGACCACGGCCTTGTTCGGCTGCACGTTGTACCCGGTGGTCATGCTGACCAGGCGGGAGGTGCGGACGATCTCCTTCAGGTTCAGCCCGTGCCCGACGCCGAGTGCCTCGCGCCGGGTGTGGACGATCATCGCCACCTCCTCGAGCGAGCAGTTGCCGGCCCGCTCGCCGATCCCGTTCACGGCCACCTCCACCTGTCGCGCGCCGTTCACGATCCCGGCCACGGAGTTGGCCACGGCCAGGCCGAGGTCGTTGTGGCAGTGCGTCGAGATCACGACGTGGTCCGGGACCACGTCGCGGACGATACGCACCAGGTCCCCGAACTCGTGCGGCATCGCGTACCCGACCGTGTCGGGCACGTTGATCGTCGTGGCGCCCGCCTCGACGGCCACCCGGAAGCACTCGAGCAGGAAGTCGAGCTCGGTCCGAGTGGCATCCTGCGCGCTGAACTCGACATCGTCCGTGTAGCCGACGGCGAGCTTGACGCCGTCCCGGATCGCGTCCAGGACCTGCGTCTGGCTCATCCGGAGCATGTCCTGCATGTGGATCTGGCTCGTCGAGATGAAGGTGTGGATCCGCCAGCGCTCGGCGTCCTGCAGCGCCTCGGCGGCCCGCTCGATATCGCCGGGCACGACCCGAGCCAGGGCGGCGATCACGGGGCCGCGCACGCTCGTCGCGATCTCGCGAACGGCCTCGAACTCGCCCTCGCTCGAGATGGGGAAGCCAGCCTCCAGGATGTCCACGCGGAGACGGGCCAGTTGCTCCGCGATCTCCACCTTCTCGGCCCGGGTGAGCGCGATCCCGGGGGCCTGCTCGCCGTCACGGAGCGTCGTGTCGAATACGCGTACTACGTCGGGTTCCGTGCTAGTCATCGGGGACCACCTTCTGCTCGGACTCCAGCCACGGCATCATCCGGCGCAGCTCCCGCCCGACCTCCTCGAGCCGGGAGGTGCGCGCGTCCTTCCGCATCCGGAGGAAGTTGGGGAAGCCGGCCTCGGCCTCCCCGATCCACTCCTTCGCGAAGGCGCCGGACCGGATCTCGTCCAGGATCCGGCGCATCTCCCCCCGCGTGCGGTCATCGACCACGCGGGGCCCGCGGGTGTAGTCCCCATACTCCGCGGTGTCGCTGATCGAGTGGCGCATCCAGGACAGCCCACCCTCGTAGATCAGGTCCACGATCAGCTTGAGCTCGTGCAGGCACTCGAAGTACGCGATCTCGGGCTGGTACCCCGCTTCGACCAGCGTCTCGAACGCGCTGCGGACCAGCGCGCTCGTGCCACCGCACAGGATCGTCTGCTCACCGAACAGGTCGGTCTCGGTCTCCTCCTCGAACGTGGTCTCGATCACGCCGGCCCGCGCGACGCCGATCCCCGTCGCGTAGGCGAGCGCCCGATCCCGAGCCTTGCCCGAGGCGTCCTGGTGGACCGCCACGAGCGCCGGAGTGCCGATCCCCTGCTCGAACGTCCGCCGGACCAGGTGACCCGGACCCTTGGGCGCGATCATCGTCACGTCGACGTCGGGCGACGGCCGGATCGTACCGAAGTGGATGTTGAACCCGTGGGCGAACATCAGCATGTTCCCGGCGACGAGGTTCGGCGCGATCTGGTCCCGATAGACCTTCGGCTGCGCGGTGTCTGGGAGGAGCACCATCGCGATGTCGGCCTCGGCGACCGCCTCAGCCGTCGGCTTCACGGTCAGCCCGGCCTCACCGGCGCGGGCCAGGGAGGCCGAGCCGGGACGCAAGCCGACGCGGACGTCGTGGCCCGAGTCCCGGAGGTTCAGCGCGTGCGCGTGCCCCTGGCTGCCGAACCCCAGCACCGCGATCCGCTGGCCCTCAAGCGCCGAGGGGTCCGCATCCTGCTCGTAGTGGATCGTCGCCATGAGGATCCTTCCATGGGTTGGTCTAGACGCCGCCCCCGGCCCACTCCTCGGCGCCGGCGGCCACCTCCTTCTTCTTGGCCGTGCGCTCCCTGATGCCACGCTCGCCTCGTGCGAGCGCGATCCGGCCGGTCCGCGAGAGCTCGATCAGGCCGAAGTCCCGGAGGAGCTCCAGGAGCGCCTCCAGCTTCTCGGGCTTGCCCGTGGCCTCGATCGTGAGCGTGGAGCGGGTGACGTCGACGATGTTCACGCGGAAGACCGTGGCGATCTCCATGATCCGCTGACGATCCTCACCGCGCGCCCTCACCTTCACCAGCATCAGCTCGCGATCGACCGCCTCGCCGGGCTCGTGCTCGACGATCTTGATCACGTTGATCAGCTTGTTGAGCTGCTTGGTGACCTGCTCCAGAGGCTTGCGATCCACGTTCACGACGATCGTCATCCGCGACAGGCCGTCGTCTGCGGTGGGGCCCACGGCGAGCGAATGGATGTTGAACCCTCGGGCCGCGAACAGGCCTGCCACCCGCGTGAGCACGCCGGGCTTGTCCTCAACGAGGACCGAGAGGGTGTGGAGCCGCTTCCCGTTCCCGTTCATGCGACCGGTGCCTCCGCGGGATCGTTGACGGGCTCCAGGCCCTCCGGTCCGAGGATGATGTCGTCGTTGCTGGCACCGGCCGGGACCATCGGGAACACCATCTCCCGTGGGTCGCAGCGGAAGTCGATCACGACGCTGCGGTCCTCGACCGACAGAGCCTTCTCGATCACCGCGTCGACCTCGTCGGGATGCTCGGCCCGCAGGCCGACGCAGCTGTAGGCCTCGGCGAGCTTCACGTAGTCGGGCGTGTCGTGGGTCAGGTGGACCTGGGAGTAGCGCTCCTCGTAGAACAGCTCCTGCCACTGCCGGACCATGCCCAGGTGCGCGTTGTTGATGATCGCGGTGATGAAGGGGATGTTCTCCGTGGTCGAGGTCGCGAGCTCCTGGGCGGTCATCTGGAAACACCCGTCCCCGTCGATCGCGATCACACGCCGGTCGGGACGCCCGGCGGCCGCGCCCAACGCGGCGGGCACGGCGAACCCCATCGTGCCCAGCCCGCCCGAGTTGATCCACGTCCTGGGCTCGGTGAACCGCCAGAACTGCGAGGCCCACATCTGGTGCTGCCCGACACCGGCCACGACGACGGCATCGCCGCGGGTCAGCTCGTACAAGCGTTCGATCGCGAACTGCGACTTCAGCGGCCCATCCGAGGGCTGGTCGTAGCGGTACGGGTACCTGGTCTTCCATCCCCGGAGCGTCTCGAGCCATGGCGAGCGATCCGGGACGCCGCCGGACTCGTCCTGGGAGCGCTTCAGCTCGGCGGTGAGCTTCGCGATCACGTCCTTGCAGTCACCCACGATCGGCACGTCCGCGTTGCGGTTCTTACCGATCTCGGCGGGATCGATGTCGACGTGGATCACCTTCGCGTGCGGCGCGAACGCGGCTAGCTGTCCCGTGACCCGATCGTCGAACCGTGCACCGAGCGCGACCAGCAGGTCGGACTTCTGCATCGCCGTGACTGCCGGGTAGCCGCCGTGCATCCCCGGCATGCCGAGCGCGAGTTCGTGGGTGTCGGGGAACGCCCCCCGGGCCATCAACGTGGTGGTGACGGGCAGCCGCCCGGACGTCGCGAGCTCGAACAGCTCCGCGCTCGCGTTCGCCTTGATCACGCCGCCGCCCACGTAGAGCACGGGGCGCTGGGCGGCCATGATCAGCTTCACGGCTGTGCGGACCTGCTTCAGGTTGCCCTTGGTGGTGGGCCGGTACCCGGGCAGGTCCACCATCTCCGGCCAGCGCCACGTGATCTCCTGGAGCTGCACGTCCTTCGGGATGTCGACCAGCACGGGGCCGGGGCGACCGGTGGAGGCGATGTGGAAGGCCTCGCGGATCGTCTCGGCCAGCTCGTTGGCGTCCTTCACCAGGAAGTTGTGCTTGGTGATCGGCATCGTGATGCCGGTGATGTCCGCCTCCTGGAAGGCGTCGTTGCCGACGACCGGCGTGGGAACCTGTCCGGTGATCGCCACGACGGGCACCGAGTCCATCTTGGCGTCGGCCAGCGCGGTCACCAGGTTGCACCCGCCGGGGCCGGAGGTCGCGATGGCCACGCCCACCCTCCCGGTGGCCCACGCGTAGCCCTCCGCGGCGTGCCCGGCGCCCTGCTCGTGGCGGCACAGGACGTGCCGCACGCTCGAATCGATGAGCGGATCGTAGGCGGGCAGGATCGCGCCCCCCGGGATGCCGAAGGCGACCTCGACGCCCTCACCCTCGAGCGCCTTGAAGAGCGCCTGCGCGCCGGTGAGCCTCATCGCGCCGCCACCCGCTCGGATCGCTCCTCCACCGGCCCGGTCTCCACCCGCCGCACGGTGCAGCCCAGCTTGTGGGCTAGATTCCGGACCTGCCGCTCGAACTCCCACGGGGTCCAGTCGCGGCGCCGGGTGGTCATGCCACCCTCATCCATCCCGCCGCCGAAGTCCCACCCAGCGTCGAGGTAGGCGACCTCCTCCCCGAAGAACCGGTCGAACTGGGGGCGATCGGCAGCGTCGGCGACCTCCGTCGCGACCTGTCCGGGACCCTCCCAGACCAGGCTGGCGACGTGGTGGCCCTCGCGTTCGAACTCGTAGCGCATCGTCGTCTCCTCCCTGGCGGGGCGGGGCCGTGGGCACGGGATCCGGGGTAGGAAAAGCCCCTCGCGGAGCGAGGGGCATCCGGCGCGGGTCCCGGGCCTCCTGGGCCCGGCCGCGCCTACGTGATAAGTACGAGGACCTGCGCTTCCCGAAGGCTCCTCGTCGCGTCCATGGTCAGGCCAGTGTAAGGGCACGAGGAACCGTGTCAACCCCCCGATCGGGTGTCCCCTGGGCTGCTCCGGCACGCAGCCCTCCGACCGAGCGGAAGCTGCTGGGCGAGCCCGCCGGCCAGCGACACCGGGGCCGTCGCTCTTGCGAGCAGGAACGGCGTCACGATCACCGGCTGCCCGGCCTCGGCCCAGGCGAGGAGAGCGTCGGTCATCCGGTGGTCCCAGACGAGCGGGCTGTTCGGGTTCACCACGCCCATCATCGCGGGGGCTCCTCGATCGCATCGCGACCGCCGTGGACGATCGCGGCCATCGCGATGCCGTCCCGCGCCTCGGGTCCGCTCGTCCCATAGGACAGATACGGGAGGTCCGACCACCGGATCGTCGAGTACTCCATCTCCAGGTGCCGCTCGGCCACGTCCAGGTCGGTGGCCTCGACCGCCCCGGTCTGGACACAGCTCAGCAGCCCGCTCGCGTGCGTGAGCTGCACGAGCGCGTGGTGGTCGTCGAGCGTGCCGCTGCGGCGTCCCGCCTCGAGGTCGCTCGCGAAGGGCGGCCCTCCGACGTTCATCCACACCGGCGTCCCGGTCCCGACCTCGAGCGCGCTCGGGGTTGCGGGCCCGCAAACGGAACGAGGCGGGGACCCGGCGATCCGCTCCCGGACGAAGCCGCGGTCCAACCGGACCCGTGTGCCCTCGACCGTCAGACCCGCGTCGGCGAGGAGCGCCTCGCCCCCTCGTGCAGGACGTCGAGCCCGATCTCCTCGCAGATGCGCATCGCGGTCCCGTCGATCGTCTCGAGCTGCTCCTCGGACAGGATCGAGGGGGCACCCTCACCCCCGAGCATCCGCCGTCCCCTCCTCCACGAGCGGCGCGAGCACTTCCTCCAGGGGCTCGACGCCCAGGTCGTGGATCTCCAGCGGTTTGCCCATCCACGAAGCGATCTCCCGCGCCTTGGCCTCGAGTTCCGGATCGGGGTGCTGGCGGACGAACAGGATCCGCGAGAGGTTGCCGAAGTAGTCGTCCTTCGCCCACGGGAAGCGGTCCAGGCCGAGTCCGTGGATCACGGCTCGCTCCCAGTTCCTCACGAGCCAGTCGGTGAGGAAGTAGATCCCGATGTCCCGCGAGACGCGCTCGAACAGCTCGCCCGCGTACCACTGGAAGCAGTGGACCCCGGCGGGGCGCACCGCCGGATACCGCTGGAGGACTGCGTCGAGGCGACCGCCCGTCCCGCAGTCGCCGTACACCACCACCACCCGCTCGTAGCGGGGCAGAAGGTCCTGGAGCTTGCGCTCGACCGCGGGGGCGATCTCGAGCGGGGTCATATGGAGCTCGGAAGTGATGCCGTGGACGTCGGCGGCCCACCCACGGCGCTCTACGATCCCGGCGGCGTCCTGGGCCACCGCGCCGCAGGCGATCAGGGCCACCCTGGCGCCGGCAGCTGTCACGTCGAACGCTCCGGCGCATCCAGGGGTGGGAAGGCGAGGTTGGCGATGAACCGCTCGTTGAAATCCGGTGCACCGGACAGCTCGAGGTACTCGACAAGCGCGGGGAGCTCGAAGGCGACCTCCCGTTCGCGGAACGACATCAGGGCCATCTTGGCGCCCTCGCTGGCCGCGTTGCCCACCGCGCGGATCCGCTCGCCCGGCACGGGCGGCACCAGGCCGAGCAGGCGTGCGCTCTCCGGATCGATGTAGGTGCCGAACGATCCGGCCAGCATCACCTCGTCCAGATCCGCCGGCTCCAGGCCGAGGGCATCCATCGCCACGCCGATGCCGGTGGCGATCGCTCCCTTGGCCGACTGGAGCTCGCGGATGTCGAGCTGCGTCAGGAGCACGTCCTCGGTCAGCGCGAACGCGCGCACCCCGTCACGATCCAGCAGCCGGTCGGCGAGCGGGTGGCCGGCCAGCGTGGCCTCCTCGCGGGAAACCAGGATCCCGTTCGCCGCCAGCAGTCCGACGCGCCGGAGCTGTGCGACCGCGTCGATCAGGCCGCTGCCGCAGATACCGCGCGGGGCGACCTCGCCCCCGATCACCTGGAGGCGCACGCCCCCCTCCTCGAGCACGACGCCCTCGATCGCCCCCTCGGTGGCCCGCATGCCGTGGAGGATCTGGCCGCCCTCGAACGCGGGACCGGCGGGCGCCGCCGTGGCCACGACGCGCTCGGCGGAGCCGCATACGATCTCGCCGTTCGTCCCCACGTCGACCAGCAGACGAACACGATCATCGCGAGCCAGGCCCGTAGCCACCACGTCGGCGACCACGTCCGCGCCGACGTAGGCGCCGATCGACGGGAACAGCACTACACGGCCGTCGGGATGGATCCCGATCCCGATGTCGGCAGCGCGCACATCCTGCGGCTCGAGGAACGTCGCCACGAACGGCGAGAGCGCGATCGAGCGAGGATCGACGCCGACGAGCATGTGCAGCATCGTCGCGTTCCCGGCCACGACCATCTCGGCCACGCGCTCGCGCTCGACGCCAGCGGTCGCGCAGGCGCTCTCGAGCAGGCCGTTCACGGTGTCGAGCACCGCCGTGCGCAGGTCCGCGATCGCCTCCTCGCCGGTCATCGCGTGCCCCATCCGCGCGATCACGTCGGCCCCGAAGGGAGACTGCCGGTTCAGGGTGGACTCCACGGCCACCGGGGCACCGGTCTCGAGATCCAGCAGCGTGAGGACGACGGTCGTCGTGCCGACGTCCACCGCGACGCCGAACATGGCCCGGACCCCTACTCCGGGCCCGACGTCCACCAGGTGTTCGCCGACGATCGTCGCGGTCACCGCAGGCGGTTGATCCGCCATCGCCCGCGCGAGCCGTGGGAGCAACGACGGCCCGAGCCGCACCTCGTAGCCCTCGAGGGCGAGCGCATCGCGCAGGCGGGTCAGGTGGCTACGCGGATCCTCCAGGGTCGGCGGATCGAGGCGGAGGACGATCTCCCGGACGTTCGGTTCCAGCAGGACGAAGCGCCCCACCCCCATCGTCGCGGCCTTCGGCTCCCGCTGGAGGTTCGGGACCTCGCAGACCGAATCGGCGGCGACCTCGTGCTGGCAGGAAAGGCGCCAGCCCGCCGAGAGGCGGTCCGCGTCGAGGAATCGATGATCGGCGGGAGCCGGTTCGGGCACGGCCTGCACGACGCGCACGGCGCACTTGCCGCAGGTGCCGCGCCCGCCGCAGGTGGACTCGATCGGCAGGCCAGCCCAGTGCGCCGCGCTGAACAGCGTGGTCCCCGCGGGCACATGGGCCGTCTTGCCGCTCGGCCGGTAGGTCACCTGGAGCTTGCCGGTCATCGCGTCCCCGTCATCACCCTCGCTCGACTCAGCCGGCCGCCGGCTCCAACGGTAGCCCTGACGTGCGGCGATGGCGTAGCGCCCGACGTGACCCCGGGTCACGTCGGGCGCGCCCGAGGGTCGAAGGTCCCCCGAGGGCGGGGCCGTCCGGCCGTTGGGGTGCACCTGCACGGAGCCAAGATTGACTCGAGACTGACCTGAGACGAACGCCCCGCCCCCGATGACAGCTGACCAACGCGAGTCCGCCGAACCTACGATCGCCCCACCGCCCGGAGCCCCGAGCGTCCCACGATCCGGCCCGGCGGGAGGCGGGGCGTTCGCGATCGCCATCGCCCTGGTCGGGGCGATCGTCCTCGCCGCCGGGGGCTTAGGCGCGTTCGTCCTGATGCGCGGCGACACCGATGCCCCGGCGCTGCGCGTGGCACCGGGGGGCGAGCTTGACCTCTCCACGGTGTCGGAGCCGATCGCGACGCACTACCGGTTCGCCGCCGCCCACCCACGCACCTACCGGCAGGTTCCGTGCTTCTGCGGATGCGAGGAGGCGCTGGAGCACCGCTCCTTGCTCGACTGCTTCGTCCGGCCCCAGGGCGGATGGGAGGCGCACGCCGCCGGCTGTGCGGTCTGCGTCCAGGAGAGCGAGATCCTCCGATCGAGGCTCGCCGACGGCGCCTCTCCGGCCGAGATCCGAGCCGAGATCGTCGATCGCTACACGATGGGATGAAGGTGAGGCTCGCGTGACGAACCGAGGCTCGGGAACCAGGAAGCTGACTCGGCGCGAGCGGCTCGACCGCGAGCGGCGGGCGCGGCGAAGGCGGCGACGGATGGTGAACGTCGCGGCGATCGCGAGCGTGGTCGCGCTCGGTGTCGGGGCGGCGGTCCTCGCCACCGGCGATCGATCGGGTCCTGGCGTCGCGCTCACGCGTACGGGCGCGGTCAACGAGATGGGCATGCCGGTGATCGAGACGCCCGGGCGAGCATCCGGCGTCTCCTCGGCTGCGGGTGTGGAGGTGCGCGGCGCCGACTGGGCGATGGGACAGGTCCCGCTCGAGGTCGCCGTCCTGCCCTCCTGGACCCTGGTGAACGCGTCCGGGCGGATCGTGACGCTCGGCGAGCCACACCCGGAGGTGCGGGCGGGATGCTGCCCCGGGCCGTTCACCTTTGGCACGCGGGTCCTGGGGCCCGGTGAGTCCACGACCATGACCTTCGAGCTCTCGATGCATCCGGGGATGAACGGGTGGCACGACATCGCCGTCCACGTCCCGGTGCGCCCGGAGGGCGGTCCGGAGGAGCTGCTCGAGCTCGTCGTGACCGGGGACTTCCGCGGGACGTTCCAGGGCTGAGTTACTACCCCTGCGAGGTGCGGTGCGCCGCGATCCAGGCCGTGGCGAACGCGTCCGTCCCGAGGAGCACGTCGGCCGCCATCACGGCCCGGCGTACGGGCTCGTGGAGCGGGTTCGCGATCGCCGCGTTCGTGCCGGCGGCGATGGCCATCGCGAGGAAGACCGCGTCGATCCGGCTCCGGTCGGGAAGCCCGAACGAGACGTTCGAGGCCCCGCAGGACAGGTTCACGCCGAGTCCAGACCGGACCAGCTGCGCGGTTTCGAACATCGCCCTCGCGGCCCGGGGCTCCGCGCCGATGGGCATCGCCAGCGGGTCGATCAGCACGTCTTCGCGCGGGATGCCGTGCGCCTCCGCGGCCTCGAGGATGGCCCTCGCCGCGGCCAGCCGGACCCCCGGCTCCATCGAGATCCCCGCCTCGTCGTTCGCCATGCCGATCACGGCCGCACCGTGGCGCGCCACGAGCGGGAGAAGTCGCTCGAGCGAGGCGGCCTCCGCGGTCACCGAGTTCACCAGCGGCTTGCCGGGCACCAGCGGCAGCAGCGCCTCGAGCACCTCCGGCGTGGACGAGTCGATGCACAGGGGGACGTCGACCACCTCGATCACGGCGCGGACGACATGGGCGAGGATCTCCGATTCGTCGAACCCGGGGATCCCGGCGTTCACGTCGAGCACCCGGGCGCCGGCCTCGACCTGCGCCAGGGCATCGGCGCGGACGGTGCTCATATCGCCGGCCACGAGCTCCTCGGAGAGCCGGCTCCTGCCGGTCGGGTTGATGCGTTCTCCGATGACGACGAAGGGGTGGGCATCGCCGATCCGGACCTCCGTCCCGCTCCCGCGCAGGACGGTGTCGGCGAGGGTGATCACGCGGTCCCCACCAGCCTCCGGGCGACCTCCACAGCCTCCGGCGCGTTGTTCGCGTACCCGTCGGCCCCGATCTTCTCCGCCCACTCGGGGGTGACTGGCGCGCCACCGACCATCACCTTCACGGCCTCCCGCAGGCCCTCGGACTCGAGCGCGCGGATCACGGTCTCCTGGTACGGAACCGTCGTGGTGAGCAGCGCCGAGAGCCCGATGATCTGCGGATGCCTCTCGTGGATCGCCTCGACGATCGTGGCGGCGGGGACGTCCTTGCCCAGGTCGTGTACCTCGAACCCAGACGTGCGAAGCATCGCCGCCACCATGTTCTTGCCCAGGTCGTGCAGGTCGCCCTTCACGGTCGCGAGGATCACGAGCGCCGCCGCCGCGTCCCCCGGTTGCCGCTGCGCGAGCAGCACAGGCTCCACGATCTCGTTGCACCCCTTGAAGATCGCGGCCGAAGCGACCACCTCGGGCAGGTAGACCTCTCCCCGCTTCCACATCTCCCCGAGCTCGAACATCGCCGTCGCCATGCCCGTCTCGAGGATCGTCTTCGGATCGATGCCGGCGTCGATCAGGCGTTGCGCCGCGCCGAGGGCCGTGTCGCGGTCGGCGCCGATGAGCGCGCGCCTGAGGACCTCGAGGTCTTCCTGCACGGCCGCCTCCCGCTCGAGCCCGTCCGGGGGCTCGCTGACGCGGCCATCGTACCCAGGCGTGGCGGGGGCACCGCACCTTCGCCCCGTGACCGGAGGTCACGCACGGACGGACATCGTGCACGTCGGCGTCCGAGGCCCGGGTAAGGTTGCCCTCCCATGTCGGCTCCCGGAAGCAACGGCGAGGTGCTGGCCGTGGAGGGCGCGGAGGTCCGGGTGGGTGGGCGAGGGATCCTCGGCCCGGTCGACCTGCACGTGGGACAGGGCGAGCGTTGGGTGCTCCTCGGGCCGAACGGGAGCGGGAAGACGACGTTGCTCGAGATCGCCGGCGCCCGGCGGCATCCCTCGGCCGGCCGGGTTCGGATCCTCGGCGCGCGCCTCGGGGCCGCGGACTTCCGTCGCGTGCACCCGCGCATCGGGCACCTCGGCCATCGGCTGACCGAGATGCTCCCGCCGGGGATCGGCGTCTTGGACGTCGTGCTGAGCGGGAAGCGCTCCACCCTCGTCACGTGGCTCCAGCGTCTCGATGATCGGGATCTGCGCCGAGCGCGCGAGCGGCTGCGCGACGTCGGCTGCGAGCACCTGGCGTCACAGCCGCTGGCCGCCTGCAGCCAGGGCGAGCGGCAGCGGGTCCTGCTCGCCCGGGCGCTGTTCGGCCGGCCGGACCTCCTGATCCTGGACGAGCCGGCGGCCGGGCTGGATCTGCCCGCCCGGGAGTTGCTGATCCGGGCGGTCGAGACCGCGACGGGGGCGCCCTCGCTGCTCCTGGCCACCCATCACCTCGAGGAGATCCCGCCATCCGTGACGCACGCGGCGCTCCTGCGCCAAGGCGTCCTGCTGGCGAGCGGGTCGATCGAGACGCTCCTGACGCCCGAGTGGCTCCGCGAGTGTTTCGGGATGCCGGTCGAGCTGGGCCGGCGGAACGGCCGGTGGTGGGCGACGGCCGCGTCTTGACCCGAACGGGTCGGGCAGTCCCTTGCTAGCCTCGGCGGAACCGTCGAGGAGAGGTCGAGGAGAGGAGGGACCCCGGTGGCGATGCAGCTCGATGTCGGCGCGCTCCGCGACCGGGTCGCGGGAGCGGTGCTCACTCCGTCCGACCCGGGGTACGACGAGGCCCGGAGCCTGTGGAACGGGGTGATCGACCGGCGACCGGCGGTGATCGCCCGGTGCCGCACCGAGGACGACGTCCGGGAAGCGATCGGGTTCGGACGGGCGAACGGGCTGAAGCTCGTCGTGCGGGGCGGGGGACACCAGGTGGCCGGGACCGGCTCGATCGACGACGGCTTCGTCGTGGACCTCTCGGAGATGAACGAGGTGTCGGTGGACCCCGAGCGCCGGGTCGTCCTGGTCGGGGGCGGCGCGCGGCTCGGCGACCTCGACCGCGCGACGCAGGAGCACGGCCTGGCCGTCCCGGTGGGCGTCGTGTCCGAGACCGGGGTGGCCGGGCTCACGCTCTCCGGCGGGATGGGCTACCTGCGGCGGCTGCACGGCCTCACCTGCGACAGCCTGCTCTCCGCGCGGATCGTGACCGCCGAAGGCGAGATGCTCACCGCGAGCGAGGACGAGCACGCGGACCTGTTGTGGGCGCTGCGCGGCGGAGGCCCGAGCGTCGGCGCGGTCACGAGCTTCGCGTTCCGCGCCTTCCCGGTGGGGCCCGATGTCGCGTACTGCTTCGTCCTGTACCCGGCGGAGCGGGGAACCGAGACCCTGCGCGCCTGCGCCGAGCTCGTGGCGGCCGGTCGCGACGAGCTGTCCCCGCTCTCGTTCTTCGGCCGCGTGCCCGATGCCGAGCCCTTCCCGGCCAAGGCCGTCGGGGCCCCCTTCTTCGCGGTGCTCGCTCCGCATCCGGGTCAGCCCGGGGAAGGGGAGCGGGCGCTCCGACCGTTCCGCGAGCTCGGGGAGCCGATCGTGGACCTCTCCGGGCGCTCGAGCTGGGTGGAGGTCCAGAGCATCCTGGACGAGGACTACCCGAACGGCCTCCGCTACTACTGGACCTCGATCCACCTCACCGGGCTGCCCGACGCCGCGCGGGAGTCGCTCCGAGCTCTGGCAGAGGCCGCGCCCTCGGACCTGTCCACGATCGACGTCTGGTTCCAGGGTGGTGCGATGGCTCGCGTCGAGCCCGAGGCCACCGCGTTCGGCGACCGGAGCGCGCCGATCCTGATCGGGGTCGAGGCGAACTGGGAGCGCGCCGAGGACGACGAGGTGAACATCGCCTGGGCCCGTCGGTGCGCCGAGGAGCTGAAGCCGTTCTCCACGGGCGGCACCTACCTGAACTTCCCGGGGTTCTTCGAGGAAGGGGAGGCCCAGGTCCGCCGCGCTGTGGGAGAGCGGAACTTCGAGCGCCTGGCGGCCGTGAAGGCGGCCTACGATCCGGACGGCGTGTTCGCCGACCGTCGTGGACCGCGACGCCGCGCCTAGTGCTCGAGGCGCAGCGCGATCGGCGGGCGATCGGACTCCGATCGGTGCACGGGTTCCGCCCTCCCGTCGTTCCGACCTACCCGATCGCCGACAGGAACGCGTCGAGATCGGGCTCCACATGGTACGTGGGCTCGAGCCGACCCTCGAGCGCCTCGATCGTCTTGTAGCCGTTGCCGGTGACGTAGGCCACGGTCTCTTCGTCCGGTCGGATCGCCCCCGACGCGGCCAGTCGCTGCAGCACCGCGATCGTCACGCCGCCCGCGGTCTCGGTGAACACGCCCTCGGTCTCGGCGAGCAGCGCGATCCCGTCGATCACCTCGGCCTCGGTGCACGCGTCGATCGTGCCGCCGGTCCGGTTCGCGATCCGGATCGCGTAGTGCCCGTCGGCAGGGTTCCCGATCGCGAGCGATCGAGCGACCGTCTCTGCCTTGACCGGGCGCACGTCCTCGGTGCCGGCCGCGAACGCCCGCGCCACCGGAGAGCACCCCTCGGCCTGTGCCCCCGAGATGCGGTAGGGCGTGTCCTCCACCGCTCCGATCGCGATCAGCTCCCGGAACGCCCGGTGGATCTCCGTGAACAGCGCTCCCGAAGCTATCGGCACCACGACGTGATCGGGCAGTCGCCAGCCGAGCTGCTCGGCCGTCTCGAACCCGAGCGTCTTGGAGCCCTGCGTGTAGAAGGGCCGCATGTTCACGTTGACGAACGCCCAGGGCAGCGCCTCGGCGACCTCGCTGCACAGGCGGTTCACGTCGTCGTAGCTGCCCTTGATCGCCACGACCTTGGCCCCATACGCCTCGGTCGCCAGGAGCTTGGCCACCTCCAGGTCGTCGGGGCAGAACACGTACGCGGGCATCCCCACCTTGGCCGCATGGGCGGCGGTGGCGTTCGCGAGGTTCCCGGTCGAGGCGCAGCTGATCGCCTCGAACCCGAACGCCCGAGCCACCGTGATCGCCACCGAGACGACCCGGTCCTTGAAGGAGTTGGACGGGTTACCCGAATCGTCCTTGATCCAGAGCCTCTCGATCCCCAGGCGCTCGCCCAGGCGCTCGGCGCGGCGGAGCGGCGTGTAGCCGGCGCCGAGATCCACCCGCTCCACGCCCGGACCACCCGGCAGCAACAGCTCGTACCGCCACAGGGAGTGCGGGCCCGCCTCCGCCTGCTTGCGGAACTGGACGCCGTCGATCTCCGACAGGTCGTACCAGGGCTCGAGCGGCCCGAAGCATTCGTCGCAGATCGTGCGCGGCTCGACGGGATACCGCCGGCTGCATTCGCGGCACTCGAGCGCCTGGGGGTTGGTCAGCCCGCTCATCCGGTAACCGCCCCCTCCGACGCGCTGCCAACGAGTCGGGCGTACTTCGCGAGGGCCCCGGTCGCATACCGCGGCGTGGGCGCCGTCCACGCCTCGCGCCGTCCCGCCAGGTCCGCCTCGTCCACCTGGAGCTCGATCCTCCTGCTCGCGGCGTCGATCACGATCTCGTCGCCCTCGCGGACGAGGGCGATCGGCCCTCCAACGAACGCTTCCGGCGCGACATGGCCGACCGAGTACCCCTTGGTGGCGCCGCTGAACCGACCGTCGGTGATCAGGGCAACGTCCGCACCGAGGCCCGCCCCGGCCACCGCCGCGGTCACCGCGAGCATCTCCGGCATGCCCGGCGAGCCCTTCGGGCCTTCGTAGCGGATCACGATCACGTCCCCGGCGGCGACCCGGCCCGCGGTGAGCGCCTCGAACGCCTCCCGCTCCGAGTCGAACGGGCGGGCGCGGCCGCGGAATTCCAGCGAGGCCGCTCCGGCGATCTTCATCACCGAACCCTCCGGCGCGAGTGAGCCGTACAGGATCGCGGTCCCGCCCTCGGAGTGGATCGGGTCGCCGAGCGGACGCACGACGGTGCCGTCGGGTGCGTGGATCTCCATCGTGGCGAGGTCCTCGGCGACGGTCCTCCCGGTGATGGTCAGGGCGTCGCCGTGCAACAGCCCCGCCTCGAGCAGCTCCTTCATCACCACCGAAACCCCGCCGACGCGGTCGAGATCGCTCATCACGAACCGCCCGGCGGGGCGCACGTCCACCAGGTGCGGCGTGCGCCGGGAGATCCGGTCGAAGTCGTCCAGCTCGAGCGGGACGCCGGCCTCGCGGGCGATCGCGAGCAGGTGCAGGACAGCGTTCGTCGAGCCAGCGAGGGCCATCACGACGGCGATCGCGTTCTCGAACGCCTCCCGCGTCATCACGTCGCGGGGCCGCAGCCCCAGCTCGAGGCACCGGGTGACCGCCAGGCCGGACTCCCGGGCGAGCACCTCGCGCCGGTAGTCGACCGCGGGCGGGGAGGCCGCGCCGGGTAGCGACATCCCGAGCGCCTCGGCGGCGGCGGCCATCGTATTGGCCGTGTACATCCCGGCGCACGAGCCGGTGGTCGGACAGGCTGCGCGTTCGATCCCGGCGAGCTCCTTATCGGTCATCGAGCCACGGGCGTGCGCCCCCACGGCCTCGAATACGTCCTGGATCGTGATGTCGCGCCCGCCGTGGGTCCCCGGCAGGATCGTCCCCCCGTACAGGTAGACGCTCGGGAGGTTCAACCTCGCCATCGCCATCAGCATCCCCGGCTCGGACTTGTCGCAGCCGGCGATCCCGACGAGCGCGTCCATCCGCTCGGCGTGCATCACGAGCTCGACCGAGTCCGCGATCACGTCGCGGCTCACCAGGCTGGCCTTCATGCCCTCGTGGCCCATCGCGATGCCGTCGGAGACGGCGATCGTGGTGAACTCGATCGGCACCGCGTCGCCCTGCCGGACGCCCTCCTTCGCCAGCGCGGCGAGCTTGTCGAGGTGGTAGTTGCAGGGGGTCACCTCGTTCCAGCTGGACGCCACACCGACCTGGGGCTTGCCGAAGTCCTCCTCGCCGAAGCCCACAGCGCGGAGCATCGCGCGGGCGGGCGCTCGCTCGGGCCCCTCGGTGACCTGTCGACTGCGTGGCCGGTTGTCGGGGGTCACGACGTGTCCAACCTTCCGGTCGGTCGCCTGTCAGGATGGGACCCGCACCTTACCAGCAGCGCCCAACCGCAGAGAAGGAGACGCCCTGATCCAGGTCCCGCCGCCCGCCGTCCGAAGCTGGTGGCTCGAGGAGGCCCTGGCCGACCCCGCGTTCGCCGGCCTGCCCGCGCAACCGCTCGAAGGGGACGCGGAGGCCGACGTCGCGATCTTCGGCGGCGGGTACACCGGGCTGTGGACGGCCTGGTTCCTGAAGGAGCGGGACCCGGCGCTCGACGTCGTGCTCCTCGAGCGGGACATCTGCGGCGGCGGCCCGTCGGGCCGCAACGGCGGGTTCTGCGATGGGTGGTGGGGCCACATCGCCGACCTGGTCTCGACCTACGGCGAGGCCGACGCGATGGAGCTCCTGATGGCCGCGGGGCGCTCGCCCGCCGAGATCGGCGCCTGGTGCCAGGCCAACGGGGTCGATGCGTGGTTCCACCACGGCGGCGATCTCGCGGTGGCCACCAGCCCGGCGGCCGAAGGGCGATGGGCCGATACGCTGCGGGCCGCCGAACGCCTCGGCGTCCAGGACGAGTTCGCGATGCTCACCCCGGAGCAGGTCCGGGAGCGATGCACGTCCCCGATGTTCGGGGGCGGGATGTTCATCGCCGACGCCGCCACGGTCCAGCCGGCTCGCCTGGCCCGCGGGCTCCGCCGCGTCCTGCTCGAGCGTGGCGTCCGGATCTTCGAGCGGACCCCGATCCGCCGGTTCCGTCCGGGGCCGCCCGCGCAGGCGGAGACCCCGACCGGGACGGTCCGGGCCCGGGACGCGGTGATCGCGCTCGGCGCCTGGGCGACGTGGTGGAAGCGCTTCCACCCGCACCTCACGGTGCGCGGTTCCTACATCGTGATCACCGCACCGGCCCCCGAGCGGCTGGCGGAGATCCACTGGACCGGCGGGGAGGCCGTGCGCTCGCTCCGAGCCTCGATCCACTACATCCGGACCACGCCGGACGGGAGGATCGCGTTCGGCCTGGGCGGGCTCCAGCCGGGGCTCGCGACGCGGATCGACCACCGCTACGACTACGACGGGCGGATGGTCCGGGAGGTGGCCGAGGACCTCCGACGGATGTTCCCGAGCTTCGACGACGTGCCCCTGGAGGCTGGATGGGGCGGCCCGATCAACGTGTCCGGGTTCACGATGCCCTTCTTCGGGACCTTGCCCTCGGGCAACGTCCACTACGGACTGGGGTTCACGGGCAACGGCGTCGGCCCCTCCCACCTCGGAGGGAAGATCCTCGCGGCGCTGGCCACCCAAGCCGACGACGGGTTCACGCGCCTGGGGGTCGTGACCCGCCGTCCCAAGCGATTCCCGCCCGCGCCGATCCGCTACCCGGGGATGCTGGTCGTGAACGCCGCGATCCGCCGCAGGGACGACGCGGAGGACGAGCGGCGGAACGTGAACCCGTTCGTCCGGTTGGTGGCCACGATCCCGCGCCGGCTCGGCTACAACCTGGGGCCGCGATGAGCTCGAACGTTCCGGCCGGGACCGATCGTCCCCCTCGACCGGCTCGGGGGAGCTGGTGGCTCGAGGAGGCCCTGGCCGATCCCGCGTTCGCCGGCCCGCCCGCGCCGTCGCTCGACCGGGATACGACGGCGGACGTGCTGATCGTTGGGGGGGGATACACCGGGCTGTGGAGCGCGTGGTTCCTCACCGAACGCGAGCCGGGGATCGACGTCGTCCTGCTCGAGCAGGACATCTGCGGCGGCGGGCCCTCGGGCCGCAACGGCGGCTTCGTGAACGGCTTCTACGACGAGGCGGAGCTGCTCCTGGACCGCTTCGGGGATGAGGGTCGGCGGACCGTCGAGCTCGCGGGCCGATCGATCGACGAGGTCGGCGCGTGGTGCGAGGCCAACGTGGTCGACGCATGGTACAGGCCGACCGGCAACCTCGGGGTCTCGACCTCCCGGGCCCAAGATGGGGCGCTGGCCAACGTGCTCGCCTCGACCGAGGCCGCTGGCTTCGGCGCGATCTACCGTCGGCTCGACTCCGGCGAGGTCCGAGAGCGGTTCAACTCGCCGGTGGTGCGGACCGGGGTGCACGTGAGGCACGCCGCGATGGTCCACCCCGCGCGCCTTGCGCGCGGGCTGCGCCGAGCGCTGCTCGAGCGGGGCGTGCGGATCCACGAAGGCACCCGCGTGCGGCGGTTCCGATCCCGATCCCCAATCGCGGCCGAGACCCCGGGCGGCACGGTCCGTGCCGGCCGCGCGATCCTCGGTCTGAACGCGTGGGCGGTCGCCTGGCCCCGCTTCCGGCGGGCGATCGTTGCCCGCGGCACCTACCTCGTGGCCAGCGCCCCGGCTCCGGACCGCCTCGAGCGGATGCGCTGGACGGGCGGTGAAGGCGTATACGACTTCCGGACTGCGCTGCACTACCTGTGCCCCACCCCCGATGGGCGGATCCTCTTCGGGGGCGGCGTGATCCGCGTGAACCCCAAGCGGATCGACCCCCGGTACGACTACGAGGGGCGGGCGGTCGCGGAGCTCTGCCGCGAGTTCCGACGGTGGTTCCCGGCCTTCGACGGGATCGAGCTCGAGTGCGCGTGGGGAGGGCCCGTGGACGTGGCCGGGTTCCATCTCCCGTTCTTCGGAACGCTCCCTGGCGGGGCGGCGCACTATGCGCTCGGGTTCACCGGGAACGGCGTCGGCCCATGCCACCTGGCGGGCCGGATCCTGTCGGGGTTCGCGCTCGAGGCCGAGGACGAGGCCACGAGCCTGCCGATCGCCCGGATGGAGCCCAAGCGCTTCCCGCCCGAGCCCCTGCTCACCCCGGGCGAGCTGCTCGTGATGCGAGCGATCGTGCGCAAGGACGGGCGCGAGGATCGCGGGCGGCGTGCCGGCCCGCTCACCCGGGTGCTCGCCCACCTGCCACGCCGCGTCGGCTACAACCTCGGACCGTGAATGGGGACCTGCCTCGACCGGCGATCGGGAGCTGGTGGCTCGAGGAGGCCCTGGCCGATCCGGCCTTCGCGGGACCGGAGGCGCCGGCGCTGGAGACCGAGACCGCCGCCGACGTCGCGATCATGGGTGGTGGGTATGCGGGGATGTGGACCGCGTGGTTCCTCACCGAGCGCGCGCCGGGGATCGACGTGGTCCTCCTCGAGCAGGGGGTCTGCGGTGGCGGGCCCTCCGGTCGCAACGGCGGGTTCTGCAACGCCCTCTGGGAGGAGGCCGACCTGCTGCTCGACGTCCTGGGCGAGGAGGGGGCCCGCCGGACCGCGCACCTGGCCGAGCGCAGCGTGGAGGCGATCGGCGCCTGGTGCGACGCCGAAGGGGTCGACGCGTGGTTCACGCCCGCCGGGCACCTGGGTGTCTCCACCTCGCCTGTGCAGGATGGCGCCTGGCGCGCGACCCTCGAGGCCACGATGCGGCTCGGGTCGGATTGGCTCGTGGAGCTCCCGCCCACCCAGGTCCGCGAACGGTGCGACGCCCCGGTGTTCCGGGGGGGCATCCTCGCCCCCCGCGCGGCCACCGTCCAGCCGGCCCGGCTGGCCCGGGGGCTCCGCCGGCGGCTGATCGAGCGCGGGGTCCGGATCTTCGAGGGCACGCCCGTCCGACGGTTCCGCGGCGGCTCGCGGGTGGAGGTCGAGACCCCCGGAGGGATCGTCCGCGCGGGCGTGGGTGTCTTCGCGCTGGGCGCCTATGCCGCGGGGTTCCCGCGGTTCCGGCGCACGATCCTGCCCCGCGGCAGCTACCTGCTCCTGACCGTGCCGATCCCCGAGCGGCTGCAGAGCATCCGGTGGACCGGGGGCGAGGGCCTGTACGACTTCCGCACCGCGCTCCACTACGTCCGGACCACCGTTGACGGCCGGATCGCGTTCGGCTCGGCGAGCTCGAGGGCAGGCCTGGGGACCGGGCTCGGGCCCAGACTGCGCTACGACGCGGTCTCGGTCCGGCGGCTGATGGCCGGGTTCCGCCGGTGGTTCCCGTCCCTCGAAGGCGTTCGGTTCGAATGCGCCTGGGGCGGCCCGATCGACGTGACCGGCCTGCACCTCCCGTTCTTCGGCACGCTCGAACCGGGCGGCATCCACTACGGGCTCGGATTCACGGGCGGCGGCGTCGGGCCGTGCCACCTCGCCGGGCGGATCCTCTCGGGCCTGGCGCTCGGCGTGGAGGACGAGGCGACCACGCTGCCGTTCGTGGGGCTACGACCCAGGCCGTTCCCACCGGAGCCGCTCAGGTCCCCGGGCGCGATGCTGGTCCACGAGGCGATCGTGCGCACCGACCAGGCGCAGGACCGAGGCCGCCGGCCGAACCCGATCGTGCATGCACTCGCTCGGCTGCCGCGCCGCCTCGGGTACCGCCTCGGCCCGTAGCGGCGAGGACGTTCCCGGTCCGAAACGGCCGAGGCTCGGCGGGGTCCGGCGCTCGTCTCCGGCTCATTCGAGGCCGAACGCGTAGGCCTGGTGGGGTTGGCCTCCCCGCAGGATCTGCACGCCGAGGTCCGGTCGCAGCTCGGTCACCCGGGCCACGATCGCCCCGGTGGTGGGCTCGCTGGACCCCTCGCCCTCCACGATCGTCAAGATCTCCGCGGGGTCCGCCACCTGCGGCTCGAGCAGGCGGACGGCAGCGTCCGCGAGACGCGACGCCACGGCGACCGCCGTCTCCGGGGTCATGGCCAACCAGTCCCCTCGCCGGATCGGCCCGGCGTCGGTGACCGCGTCCCGGGCGGCGCGCACCACCCACCCGGAGCGGACGCCCGCCGCCGCCCCCGCCATGCGGGGCTCGTTCACCTCGACCGGGGCTTCCGGGTCGTAGGACCGGAGCGCCGCGAGCTGCTCGACAACGCCTCGGCACGGCACCACACGGACGTCGCCAGGGGCGAGCCTCGCCGCCTCCTCGGCGGAGGGGCGGACCCGCTCGTCTCCCGGCAGCAGGACCGCCCCTGGGGCATGGGCGGCCTCCACGGCTCCCAGGAGCTCCCCGACTGAGGGCGCCGAGGAGCGATGGCCCGTGAGCACCCGGGCCCCGAGGGATCGGAACAGCCGTCGCAAACCGTCGCCCGTCGCCACGGCAACGGCCGCGGTGGCCATGTCCTCATGGGCCTCCGGCGGGAGCCCTCGTTCCTCCACGGTCTGGAGCACGAGGTCGGTGACGCGGACGTCGCGAGGCCCGCCGAACCCGAGGACCGCCTCGAGCGCCTCTCCCGGTTCGTCCGTGTGGAGGTGGCACGTCCACAGACCCTCCCCACCGACGACGACCACCGCGCCCCCGAGCCGACCCCACGCCTCCCGCAGCGCCGGCACCACCTCGTCCGGTGCCTCCAGGAGGCAGGACACCTCGTAGCGACGGTCCCCCTCGTGCTCGCCGCCCCCGGGCAGCGCCGTGGGCGCCGGAGCGGGCGGGGTGGATGGTGGCTCGGGGAGCGGCCGGCCGTCCACGACCGAGAGCCAGGCATCCAAGAGCAGCACGAACCCCGTCCCTCCCGCATCCACCACCCCGGCCGCCCTCAACGGGGGGAGCAGGTCCGGGGTCCGCGCGAGAGCCTCCGCCGCGGCGTCCCGGGCCGCTTCGAGCACCGCGACGAGGTCGGCACCGACGCGCGAGGCTCCCGCCGCGGCCTCGCCCGCCGCCCGGGCCACGGTGAGGATCGTCCCCTCCACGGGATCCTGAACGGCCCGGCTTGCCGAAGCCGCCGCGTCGGCGAGAGCCTCGGCCAGATCGGCGGCCTCCACGACATCCAGCGTCGTGAACCGCTCGGCCAGCGTGCGGAGGATCTGGGACAGGACGATGCCCGAGATGCCGCGGGCGCCGAGGAGCGAGCCGTTCGCGACGGCCCGGGCCGTGGACCCCATGTCAGGAGGCGCGTCGTCGAGCGCGTCGACGACGGACTCGACCGTGAGGACCATGTTCGTCCCCGTGTCGGCATCGGGGACCGGATAGACGTTCAGGCGGTTGATGGCTTGGGAGTGGGATCGGAGGGCCTGGAGGCTCGCGCCGATCGCCGAGCGCACGTCGGCAGGGGTCAGGCGTTCGAGCCTCCGCACGCGGGTATCGTAGCCTCCCACCCCGACCGCTCCGTCATCCGACGCCGCATCCGACCCCATCTGCGGACGGCCCGCCGGGCCACAGGACGTCGACCAGGCCCGTGACTCGTCGGGCCGTGCGGCGCCCCGGCGCGGCCTCGTCCTACGCAGCGGTGCTGAGACGGGGTGGTGCTCGGCAACGGATCCCCGGACCGGTCCTGCTCGGCGCGTTCGCCCTCACGGTCCGAATGGTGACGGTGGCGATCGGTCGGCACCGACGCCACCGCGGCCACCTTCTGATATCCGTTCCGAGAGGGCGCCCGCTCGCCGAGCCGCCGACTTCGCCCCGCTTCGAGCGCCTCGTGGCTGGTTGGGGCCGGACGCGGACGCGGCTACCGTAGGATCGGGACCCGGAGCCATGTCGACCGCCGCGCTCACGACAACCGACGGCATCGACCTGCAGGCTCGGTGGTGGGAAGCCTCACGTCCCCGAGGCACGGCGATCGTCCTCGCTCACGGGTTCACCGGTTCGAAGGACGACCCGACGCTTCGAGCCGTGGCCGACGCCCTGCGGGTCGAAGGGCACCTCGTCCTGGCCTACGACGCCCGCGGCCACCATGGCTCGGGCGGCGAGTGCACCCTCGGCGACCTGGAGCGCCACGACGTCGCCGCCGCGGTGGCCGTCGCCCGCGAGCGGGCGGAGCGCGTCGTCACGATCGGCGCCTCCATGGGTGCCATCGCCGTCCTGCGCTACGCAGTCACCGACCCGGACCTCGCCGGCGTCGTGTCGGTGAGCAGCCCGGCCCTCTGGCGGCTGCCGAGCAACCTCCGCACCCTGTTCGCCACGGCCCTCACGCGCACCACCGTGGGACGACGCCTCGCGGCGCGTCGGTGGCACGTCCACGTCTCCGACCGGTGGAACGACCCGGACCCGCCTCGCTCCCTCGCGGCGCGTCTCGCGGTTCCCGTGGCGGTGATCCACGGTCGCGAGGACCGCTTCGTTCCTCCGAGGGAGGCACGGCTGCTCGCTGCGGCGGCTCGGAACGCACGCCTGCTGCTGGTCCCCGGGATGGGCCACGCCCTCGACCGGGCGGCGGTGCCGGCCATCGTGGGGGCAGTGGAGTGGACCCTGTCGGCATCCACGTTCGGGTCGGCGCCCTAGCCCTCCCACCACCACGCCAGCCCGAACAGATCCGGACCCGTGTGCGCGATCATCACCGGGCCGAACCGGCCGACGAACGCGGTCTCCGGCTCCACCTGGGCTCGGAGCTGGGCCAGGAGACGCTCAGCACGATCCTCGGCCAGCGCGTGCATCGAGGCGACGTGCAGACGCGCGCCCGGGAACCGTCCCCGCAGGCACTCGGCGACCGTCCGTGCGATGATCGCCGTCTCGCTCCGCGCGGGGCGCATCGGCCGGACCCGTCCGCCCTTGAGCTCGATGAGCGGCAGCAGACCGAGGGAGCGCCCCGCCCAGGCCGCCACCTCTGGAACGTGGCCGCCCCGGGCGACCCACTCGAGGCTCCCGAGCGTGGCCACCAGGCGCACACGCGAGGCGGCTTCGCGGGCCGCGGCCTCCACACGGTCGAGCGAACCGCCCGCCTCCGCCGCCCTGGCCGCCGCGAGCACCACGAGCCCCTGCGCCCCCGCCGCCGTCCCCGTGTCCAGCACCCGCACCCGGTCCTCGAACGGCTCGGCCGCCAGCCGCGCCACGTCGTGGACGGCGCTCAGCCGCCTCGCCACCGTGAGGACCAGGGCTCCGTCCGGCCCCAGGCTCGCCTCGAGAGCCTGACGCATCTCGCCGGGGGTCGGCCCGGAGGTCGTGAGCCCTTCGTCCTCGCGCCGCACGATCTCCTCGAGCTCGATCTCCCCTTCCCGGTACGCGACGCCGCCGATCGTGACCCACATCGGGACGACAGCGATCCGGACGCGAGCCGCCAGATCCTCCGGGAGGGCGGCGGCGCTGTCGGTGACGACGGCCACGCTCACGCCGGCGCCTCCGCCCCGGCGCGTGGATGCCGCACCAGCCCCGCGCTCACCACGATCACGAGCCCGGCGGCCAGCAGGACCAGGCGCGACTCCGCCAGCCGACCGACGACGGGCAGCCGGACCGCCCCGGCGAGATCCACGGCCACCCCGGCCGCCACAGCGGCCAGGCCGAGACCCGCACGGATCAGCACGTGGAAGACGGCGAAGGCCTGCACGGCCGCCTGGCCGGCGAGCCGGGCCTGCAGGACGCTCATCCCGCCGACCAAGGTGGCGGACGTGAACAGGCCGAAGGCGACGGCGCCCAGGTACGCGAAGGCCAACGTCGGGGCCAGCCCCATCACGGCCACGGTCACGCCCTGCGCCGCCACGGTGAGGCGGACGGTCCCGAGGTCCGAGCGCCATCCGAGCAGGCGATACACGCCCAGCCCGGCGGCGGCTCCGATCCCGAACAGCACGACCAACGCGCCGAACTCGGCGTCGCTCGCCGCGAGCGTCTCCCTCACGAACACGATCCCCACCGAGAACAACGTCCCCACGCCCATCGCCACGGTCAGCGTCGCCGGCAGGATCGCGCGCAGGAGTGGGAACCGGAAGGCCTCCAGGAACCCTCCCTCGGCCTCGGCCGGAACCGTCGGGGGCCAGCCCTCGACCATCCTCCGCTCTCCCGACGCGTCCAGGACGTGGAGCGTCCGGACGAACGCGAACGAGACCATGAAGGTCGCCGCGTCGATCGCGAACACCAGCAGGAACGGACGGGTCCCCAGGAAGCCGGCCTCGCCGAACACGGCGGACCCGACCGCCACCACCCCGCCGAAGGCGGCCGCCCCGAGGGGGATCGTTCCGTAGGACGAGCCGAGCACGAGCCCGTTGGCCGTCGGGAGGTCCTCATCTCCGGCGAGATCGGGGATCGAGGCATCGCGCGCGGGGAGGAAGACGAGCCCACCGACCTCGAGGAGGAACGCCCACAGATAGACCCACCACACGCCGCGCACGAGCGGGATCAGCAGGACGACCCCGGTGCGGGCCAGGTCGGCGGCGAGCATCGTCCGACGCCGGTTCCAGCGGCGCACGAAACGGGTCGCGACCGGGCCGGCGACGACCGCGGGCAGCAGCCGCAGGACCAGCATCCCGCCGACGGCGGTCGACGAGCCCGTGAGATCCAGAACCAGCACTATCAGCGCGACGGTGGCCATCCAGTCCCCGAGCGCCGACACCGTCTGTCCGATGAGCAGGTTGCGGAATCCCCGGCGGCGGAGGAGGGACCTCACGGACGCGTCGGAGGGTCCTCGTCGTGCACGAGCCGGCGCACCAGCACCCGAGCCACCGCGTGGCCCGCGGGCGGCGGGGCGTTGCCCACCAGTCGCTTGGCGATGATGGGCGTCAGGATCGCGACGGCGGCCACCGCCCCACGGCGTCCGTGGGTGCGGACCAGCACCGGGACGAGCACGAGGTAGGACAGGAAGCAGCCGAGCGAGGTTCGACGTGCGAACCGGCCGCCGGCCAGCCCCGCGCCGAGCACGACGACCCCCGGCCACGCGTTCACCGCCAACGCGCCCATCGCGGGGGAGACCCCACGACCGCCGGCGCCGCCGAGGAAGGGCGACCAATCGTGCCCGGCCACCGCCGCGCCACCCGCGACCGCCGCGAGGAAGGGGCGGTCCAGACCGGCAAGGAGGGGACCGACCGCACCCTTCGCGACGTCGAGGGACCCGGCGATCGCCAACGGCACGAACCCGGCCACACGGTACAGGGCGGAGCCGGACACCGTCCCCGTGCCCACCCGGCGGAGGTCGACGCCGCGCGTGCGACGCGCGGCGAGGTTGGAGAACGGGATCGACCCGGCCAGGTAGGCCAGGCCGAGCACGGCCATCCTGGGGAGCCGTCTCACGGCTCAGACGCTACACCGGGCACGGATGGGGCTCGGTCGGCTTTGCCACCGGGGCAACGGCTTGGGACAGTGTGGGAAGCGGAGAGAGGAGCGCCTCGTGGCCGACGTCATCGTGGTCGAAGGGCTCACGAAGTCCTACGGCAGGCAGCGGGGCGTGGTGGACCTCTCCTTCGGCGTTCGGCCGGGCGAGGTGTTCGGCTACCTGGGCCCGAACGGCGCGGGCAAGACGACCACGATCCGAACCCTCCTCGACCTCATCCGTCCGACCGGCGGGCGTGCGACCGTGCTGGGGATGGACTCACGCGCCGACGCGATCGAGATCCATCGGCGGGTCGGGTACCTGCCCGGTGAGTTCGGCCTCTACGACCACCTGACCGGCGGTGAGTACCTCACGTTCCTCGCGGATCTGCGGGGCGGCGTGCCGAGCGAGGGGATCGCCGAGCTCGCCGCACGCTTGGACCTCGACCTCTCGGTTCGGATCAGGGCCCTCTCGCACGGTAACCGTCAGAAGTTGGGGCTGATCCAAGCGTTCATGCATCGACCGGAGCTGCTGATCCTCGACGAACCGACGTCCGGCTTGGACCCCCTGATGCAGCAGGTCTTCTACGGGATCCTGACCGAGGCTCGGGACGAGGGGCGCACGGTCTTCCTGTCGTCCCACGTGATGCCCGAGGTGGAGCGGGTGTGCGACCGGGTCGGCATCATCCGCGAGGGTCGGTTGGTCGCCGTGGAGGACATCGGCGACCTCCGCGCGAAGGAGGTCCGGACGCTCGAGGTCCACTTCGACGGACCGGTGGCAGCGGGCGAGTTCCGCGGACTCCCGGGCATCCGCGACGTGCACCCGATCGGTGATGCCCTCCGCATCACGGTCGCCGGCGAGATGGACGCGGTCGTCAAGCGCGCGGCCCGACACCCCATCGTCGATCTGAAGAGCCACGAGCCGACGCTGGAGGAGATCTTCCTCACGTTCTATGGGAGCGAGGAGAAGGATGGCGACTGAGGCGCTCGCGCCGCGTCCGATGCTGCGGACCGTCCTGCTGAAGACGATCCGGGATCAGCGCCGCGCCCTGCTCTGGTGGTCCGTGGGGCTCCTGGCCACCGCGCTGATGTACGCGGCCGTCTACCCGAGCATCCGCGAGAACGCCGACGCGCTGACCGAGTACCTGGACAGCTTCCCGGACGTGTTCCGCGAGGCCTTCCTGGGCGAGAGCGGCGACTTCGCGTCCCCCGCCGGCTACCTCAACACCGAACTGTTCGGATTCTTCGGCCCCTTGCTCCTGTTGCTGTACTCGGTCGGCGCCGGAGCTCGGGCGATCGCCGGCGAGGAGGAGCGACAGACGCTGGACGTGCTCCTCACGACCCCGGTCTCCCGGAGCCGGGTCTTCGCCGAGAAGTTCGGCGCCATGCTGTTCGGCCTCCTGTCCCTCTCGGTCGTCCTGTGGGCCTCCGTGGTGGCCCTCGGTCCACCCTTCGACCTGACGCCCGACCTCGGGAACCTCGCCGCCGCGACCCTCAGCTGCTTCCTGCTGGCG
Source organism: uncultured Actinomycetes bacterium (assembly GCA_964640085.1). Classification (GTDB taxonomy): domain Bacteria; phylum Actinomycetota; class UBA4738; order UBA4738; family HRBIN12; genus CAZXFA01. Next base: position 119,014 of record CAZXFA010000002.1, read on the forward strand.
ATCGCGTTCGGGACGATCGCCCTCGCGGTCGGCGCGTTCACGGGGAGGCGCGCGCTCGCGATCGGGGTCACAGCGGGCCTCGCCGCCGCCACCTACCTCTTCGACGTGTTGGCGCCATCGGTCGACGCCATCGCGTGGCTCGAGTACGTGTCCCCCTTCTACTACTACCGCGACGCGGAGCCGCTCCTGAACGGGCCGAACGTCGCGCACGCGCTCGTCCTGGTATCGATCACGGTGATCGCGTTCGCGGGCGGCCGCTGGGCGTTCCAGCGACGGGACCTCGCCGCGTAGAGCAGCGCTACGCGGACGACCAGCCCCCGTCCGCAGCCAGGGTCGCCCCGTTCACGGTCGAGGCCTCGTCGCTCGCGAGCCACGAGATGGCGGTGGCGATCTCGTCCGGCTGCGCAGCCACCGGCATCGTCGCCATCGAGAGCTGCGCCCGCTCCATGGCCCACGGGGCCTTCGGGGCCGCGGTCGTGCCGATGTTCGTCTCGACCGGTCCGGGGAGCACGGCGTTGGAACGGATCCCCCGCGGGCCGTAGAAGTACGCGATGCTCTTCACCAGGCCGACGACCCCGTGCTTGGAGCTCGTGTAGGCGACTCCGGATGCGCCGGCTCCGAGCGAGGCCTCGGATGCCACCGTCACGATCGAGCCCTCGCCCGCCTCCAGCATCGACGGGAGCACCGCCCGGGATAGACGCATGACCCCCGTCAGGTTCACCGCCAGCACGCGCTCCCACGTCTCGTCGTCGACATCGCCGAGCGGAAGGAAGTTGTCCATGATGCCGGCGACGTTGGCGAGGACGTCGATGCGAGCCCCGGCCGCGGCCACGAGCCGATCGACGTCCTCCTGCTCCGTGACGTCCGCGATCACGAGCTCCACCGCGAGCCCCGCGTGCTCGAGCACCGCCCTGCTCTCGGTAGGCTCGACGACGTCGCAGCCGACCACGTGGGCTCCCTCCCGAGCGAGCCGGAGAGCTGTGGCCTGCCCGATCCCGCTCGCCGCGCCGGTCACGATGGCGACCTTGCCTGTGTGACGTGAGGTATCCATCGTCCCCTCCTTCCCGACCCTTCCGAACGAGATTAGCGAGACCGCTCCGGGTCAGGCGGTGAAGGGCTCGAACGCGGGCGCGCCCATGGGCCAGGGGTGCGCACGTTCCCACGCCGACGCCATCTCGAGCACCAGGTCGTCGCGCCAGCGCGGCCCGTTGATCAGGATCCCGAACGGGAGCCCGTTCGGACACGTTCCGGCCGGAACGCTGAGCGAAGGATGCCCGGAGAGGTTGAACTCGCCGGTGTTGTATCCCTCGGGGCCGGCCACCCGATCGGTCCCAGGCAGGGTTCCGTCGGGGGCCCAGCCCTCGTACCCGTGCGTGGGGCACACGAGCACGGCATCTCGCCCGAGCAGCCGGTCCAGGTCTGCCGCGTAGTCGAACCGTCGGTGGCGTGCCGCCAGGTAGTCCTCGACCGTGTACCGGAGCGCGCGCTCCATCTCCGCTCGGAAGGGCGCGCTGAACCGCTGCAGGCTCTCCTCGACAAACGAACGGCCGAGCCAGTGGAGCTCCTCCACCGCCACGGTCACGTACCAGTCGCGGGCCGGGTCCCCGCCGTTCGCCATCGCTACGGGGAACAGCGAGGCGGGATCGATCTCGTCGACCGGGAGGCCGAGGTCGCGCTCGATCGCCCCGAGGGCGACCCGGTACGGCTCGTCGACCTCCGGCGGCAGGGAGCCGAAGTCCCAGGTCCTCGAAGTCGCCACCACGCGCGACGGCATCTCGCGCCGGGGCGTCCACTCGGGCGCGGCCGATGGATCGCCCTCGACCGACCCACGCATCACGTCGAGCAGGAGCCTCGCGTCGGCGACGGTGGAGGCGAGTGGGCCCTGGGTCGAGCACTCGAGCCATGACGGGATCGGGCGACGTCCGACCAGCCCGGCCGTAGGCTTCAGCCCGACGAGCCCGCAGAACGCCGCGGGCGTCCGGATCGATCCGCCGCCGTCGGTGCCGGTGGCGAGCGGGGCCAGCCCCGCCGCGAGCGCCGCCCCCGATCCGCCCGAGGACCCGCCAGGCGACCGATCCGAGCCCCAGGGGTTCCGCGTCGGCCCGAACAGGTCGTTGTCGGTGTACCCCTGGAACGCGAACTCCGGGATGTTCGTCCGCCCGACCACGATGGCGCCGGCGCCCACCAGGCGCTCCACCGTGATCTCGCTGCGTTCCGCGGGGGGTCGCCCGAGCATCGTGCGCGACCCGAAGTGCGTGACCGCCCCCGCGAGATCCGTGTTGTCCTTCACGAGCAGGGGCAACCCCACGAGCGGTCCTTCCGCAGCTCGCTTGTCCACGACGCGGGCCTCCTCGAGGGCGCGGTCGGCCCGGACGGCGGTGACCGCGTTCAGCGACGGGTTCCAGCGCTCGATCCGAGCGAGCGATCCCGTCACCAGCTCGAAGGCCGACACCCGCCGATCCCGAACGGCGGCGGCAAGCTCTGCGAGGGGCACCTCAGCGACCGAGGCTCTTGATGCGGTCCACGAACTCGCCGCGCTTGTGGTCGCGCAGGATCACGCTCGCGGCGTTCCGACCGGGCACCCCCATCACCCCGCCGCCGGGATGGGTGCCGGACCCGCACAGGTACATCCCGGCGATCGGCGAGCGGTAGTCCCCGTACCCGGGGATCGGGCGGAAGCTGAACATCTGGTCCGGTGTCAGCTCACCCTGCATGATGTTCCCGCCGATCAGGCCGAACCGGTCCTCGATGTCCTTCGGCGTCAAGACCTCGACCTGCTCGACCGCGCCATCGAGGCCGGGTGCGTACTCGCCGAGGGCCTTCAGCATCCGCCCGGCGTACTCCTCGCGGCCGCCATCGTCCCACGAGCCCTCGCGGAGCTCGTACGGTCCGTACTGGCTGAACGCGAGCATCAGGTGCTTGCCCTCGGGCGCCAGGCCGTCGGGCTCGTGTGCGGTGGGGAACACCACCTCGACGTAGGGGTGCTCGGACATCCGCCCGAACTTCGCATCGTCCCACGCCCGCTCGAGGTACTCGATCGACGGCGAGACGGCGACGAGACCTCGATGCAGGTCGCCGTCCTGGTCCCAGCTCGGGAAGGCAGGCAGCCCGGAGAGCGCGACGTTCACCTTCACGGAGCCCGAGCGCGATCGGTAGCGCTTCACGTCGCGGACCACGTCGCCCGGCAGACGCTCCTCCCCAACGAGCGACAGGAACGTGGTGACCGGATGCGCGCTGGAGACCACGCGCTGCGAGCGGATCAGGGTTCCGTCCAGCAGCGCCACGCCGACGGCACGCCCGCTGGCGTTGATCGCGACCCGATCGACCTCCGCGTCGGTCCGGATCTCCGCCCCCGCGGCCTGGGCGGCTCGCGCCATCGCCTGCGAGACGCCGCCCATGCCGCCCCTGACCCAGCCCCACGCGCCGGTGTGTCCGTCGATCTCGCCGATCCAGTGGTGCATCAGGACGTACGCACTGCCGGGCGTCATCGGTCCACACCACGCGCCGATGATCGCCTGCGTCGCGAGGGCGCCCTTCACGCGCTCGTCTCGGAACCACTCGTCGAGGAAGTCGGCCGCGCTCATCGTGAAGAGTCGCACCACCTCGTGGATATCGCGCCCGCTCCACTTCCGGAACCTGCCCGCCGTCGCGGCCCACTTCGGCAGCTCGCGGATGTTCAGGTTGGGCGGCACGACGAACAGCAGATCCTTGAGCAGGCCCGCCACGCGGTCGAAGTACCGATCGAACGCGCGATACGCCTCGGCGTCCTCCGGGTCGGATCGGGCGATCGCCGCCGCGTCGCGTTCGACGTCGCCCCACAGCGTGAGCGAGGTCCCGTCGGGGAACGGCACGAAGTAGTCCGGGGCGACGATCGAGACCTCGTAGCCGAACCGTTTCAGGTCGAGCTCGCGGACGATCCGGGGCGGCATCAGCGAGACGACGTACGAGGCGCTCGAGATCCGATACCCGGGCCAGGGTTCCTCGGTCGCCGCGGCGCCGCCGAGGAGGTCGCGCTTCTCGAGCACCAGCACGTCTAGGCCCGCCTTGGCGAGGTAGGCTGCGCAGGCGAGGCCGTTGTGGCCTCCTCCGATGATGACGACATCGCGCTCGAACACACCCACGCGCGCCCGAGGGTACCGGGCCCGGACAGCCGACCGCAAACGGCGGCGCGCAGGTGACTCGGGCCGCGAACCCCAACCCGAGCCCGTCGGGTGGACGAGCTCCGGCTGCGGGCGCTGAAGAACGGCGGCCTGGCCGCCCTGCTGACCCTCGCGGTCGGATCGTGGCTCGTCACGGCCATCTCCGCCGGGGGACCATCGTCGACCAGACCCTCGCCGACCCCGTCGCCCAGCCCCTCGCCGACCCCTCCCGCCTGCATCCCGAGCTGGGAGCGGGTGGGCAGCGCCGACCCCGGCGAGACCTCGAACGCCCTGCTCGCGGTGGCGGCGATCTCCGCCAGCGAGGCCTGGGCCGTCGGCGCCACCGGGCTCGACCCCGCCACCCCCACGGCCACCCTCGTGGAGCGATGGGACGGAGAGGCCTGGACCGCGATCGGAGCCCCGAGCCCGGGCAGCGAGCGGAACGAGCTCCTCGCGGTGGACGCCTCCGAGCCGAACGACGTCTGGGCCGTGGGCAGAACGGCGAGCGGCTTCGGGGACGGCCCGCTCGCGATCCACTTCGACGGCACGGCATGGACCGAGGTGGAGCTCCCCTCGGAGGTGACGGGTGTGCTCACCGGCGTCTCCGCGATCTCGCCGACCGACGTCTGGGTCGTCGGCTTCACCGGCGAGCCCGCCGCCTCCCTCGAACGAGCGCTCGTGATGCACTGGGACGGCGAGCTGTGGGCAGTGCTCGACCCCGGCCGGGCGGTCGGGGGCGGCCGGAGCCTGCTCCGCGCCGTGGTCGCCCTCTCCCCCACCGAGGTGTGGGCGGCCGGGTACTTCCGCAACGACAGGCCGCTCGTGATCAGGTTCGACGGCGAGGCGTGGAGCCGGTCCGAGATCGACGGCAGAGGTGGTCTGAACTCTATCGAACCGATCGGCGCCACCGAGGCGTGGGCCGTGGGCGGGGAGATCCGGCGCTTCGACGGTGTGGCGTGGAGCGAGCCTGAACCCGTGCCGAGCGAGGGCGAGCTCGACGGGGTCGCCTCGGTGGGTCCCGCCGACGTCTGGGCAGCGGGATCCCACCCGAGCCCGGACGGGACCTCGACCCGCGCGATCCTTCTCCGGTGGGACGGGCAGCGCTGGCAGGTCGTGTCGGGTCCGCCCGTCCCGGGCTCGGAATCGTTCGCGGCGTTGGATGCGCTCCCCGACGGGACGATCCTCGCGGTCGGCAACCGAGACGTGGCGACCGGGCGCCGGACCTTCGCGGCGATCGCCCGCACCTGTCCCCCGAACGCGTAGCTTGCCCCCTGGCGAGTGGACGCTGCGAGGACGTTGCCGTCCTCGGCGGCCGGCAGACGAGCGCGCTCGTGCGACGGACGTTCGCCGCGTAGCCCCCGACGGTGCTCCCGATATCCGCTCGAGCATCGTCCCCCGGAGACGCGCACAACGGGAACGTCGAATGGGACCCGCCCCGGCGGGATCGTCCTCGGAGGGGTGAGGGTTCGAGCGGACCGGCACCGAGGTCATGGTCGGCATGCGCCGCGCGCTCGTGCGGGCTGAGCGCCCTCCCGCCCGCGGCGCCGTAGACTGCGGCCGCCGTCCCCCGAGGAGACGCGCGTGGACATCCGCCTGGATCCGGCCGACCGCGAGCTCAAGGAGAAGGCGCGCGCCTTCACCGAGGAGGTGCTGCTCCCGCTCGAGCTCGAGTGCGAGGAGCACGACGGGCTCTCGGTCGAGAGCTTCAGCGCCGCCAAGGCCGCGGTGCTCGACCGGGGCTTCAACGCGATCAACCACGCGACCGAGGACGGCGGCCAGGGGTACGACATCTTCCAGCAGATCCTGATCGAGGAGGAGTGGGGGAAGGCCACCGGCGCCCTATGGGACATCCCGTGGCGGCCGTCGATCCCGCTCGCCGCGGCCACCCAGGACCAGAAGGAGCGGTACCTGCGGCCGGCGATCCGAGGCGAGCGCCGCGACGCCTACGCGATCACCGAGGCCGGCGCCGGTTCGGACCCCACCATGGTGGCCACCACCGCGGTGCGTGACCGTGACGCGTGGGTGCTCAACGGGACCAAGTGGCACGTGACCTCGGGCGACGTCGCGGACTTCTTCCTCGTGCACGCGCACGTCGACGGCGACCCGGCGAAGGCCACGGTGTTCCTGGTGGACAAGGACGCCCCGGGCGTCCGCCTGATCCGCACGCCGAAGTACACGCATACGTTCGTGTTCGAGCACCCTATCTTCAGCTTCGAGAACGTCCGGGTCGGCGAGGACGCCGTGCTCGGGCGGATCGGGGAGGGCTTCGAGCTCACCAAGGACTGGTTCGTCGAGGAACGCATCATGATCGGCGCCCGGACCGTCGGCGCGGCGACGCGCTGCCTGGACCTCTCGCTCGCCTTCGCGAAGGAGCGGGTCCAGTTCGGCTCACCGATCGTGGAGCGCCAAGCGGTGGGGTTCATGCTCGCCGACATGGCGGCCGAGATCATGGCCGCGAAGGCGATGCTGTACCGGGCGGGCTGGGAAGCAGCGCGCGGTGGCGTCGAGCGCAAGGAGTTGCACGCGGTCGCCTCGGCCGTGAAGCTCGTCTGCTCGGAGACCGCCGGACGGGTGGCCGACCGGGCCGTGCAGATCCATGGAGGGCGGGGGTACATGCGCGAGCAACCCGTCGAGCGTCTCTGGCGCGAGCTACGGGTGGACCGGATCTGGGAGGGGACCTCCGAGATCCAGCGGCTCGTGCTGGTGAACGCGCTCCGCAAACGGGGACACGAGACCTTCACGAGCTGGCCGGCCTGAGCGTCGGCGGCCGGTGGGACGCCAGACCCGAGTTGTCAAACGCCGGCTCGCGGTTCACGCTATCGGCGGTCGTCGCGACCGAAGGGGGGCGCCATGTCCGACACCCTCTCCGAGCACGCCTCGACCCGCCCCGCGGCCCCGACATCCGCGGGCGACGGCCCGATGAGGCTTCCTCGGGTCGCGGTCGTGCTCGCAGCGGGACGTTCCGAACGCCTGGCCGACGTCACCGGCGGGGGCTCCAAGGCCCTCGTCCGCGTCGGCGGTCTCAGCCTGCTCGAGCGAGCCATCCGGACGCTGCTCGGGAGCGGGATCGAGCACGTCGTGGTGGTGGTCGGCTACCAGGCCGGGCCCGTCGCGGCCGTGGCCGACCGCGCGGCGCCTGGCCACGTGCGGGCGGCCTTCGCAGAGGACTGGGAGCGGGGCAACGGCGCCTCGCTCGCGGCCGCCGAGCCCCACGTCGCCGAGGAGGACCGGTTCCTGCTGGTGACCACCGATCACCTGTTCAGCGAGGGAGCGCTCGACGCGCTGATCTCCGCCGGGCGCCCCGGCGTGCTGGTCGACCACGCACCGGACCCCGAGACGTGGGCGGAGGGCACGCGGGTGCGCTTGCACGAGGAGCAGGCGATCGCGTTCTCCAAGGAGCTCGGCGACCCCACCGTCGACTGCGGGGCGTTCCTCCTGCCCCGGGCCGTGTTCGACGCGCACCGGCGTGCCGCCGCGCGGGGGGACGCCACGCTGGCCGGCGCCGTGACGGAGCTCGCGCGGGACGAGCCGATGGCGGCGATCCCCCTGCCGAGGGATGCGTGGTGGCAGGACATCGACACCCCGGCCGACCTGCGTCGCGCGGCTCGCCGGCTCCGCCGGTCGCTGACCAAGCCGACCGATGGGCCGGTCTCCCGGTACCTGAACCGACCGGTGTCCACCCGGCTCTCGACCGCCCTTGCTCACCTCCCGCTGCACCCCGACCTCGTCTCCTCGGTGGCCTTCCTCGTCGCCCTGGCAGGGGCTTGGGCGCTCGGGGCGGGCGAGGGGATCGCGGGCGGCCTGCTCGTCCACGCGGCCTCGGTGCTCGACGGCGTGGACGGCGAGATCGCCCGGCTCCGGCTCCGGACGAGTCCCGGCGGCGCGCTGCTCGACGGGGTCCTGGACCGGCTAGCCGACGGGGCGATCCTGGCCGGCGCAGCGATCTGGTCGATCTCTGAGGGGGTCGCGCCCGCCACCGCGGCCGCGCTCGCGGTGGCCGCGACCGCCGGGGCGATGCTCTCGATGGCGACCAAGGATCGGATCGCGGCGCTCGGGATCCCGCCGGCCCCCGAGCGCTGGATCGGGTTCCTGCTCGGTGGGCGCGATGCGCGGCTGCTGTTCGTGGCGGTGTTCGCGCTATTCGGCATGCCGCTCCCCGCGTTGATCGCCGTCACCTCCACCTCCGCCCTCAGCCTCGTGGTCCGGATGTTGCTCGCCAGGTGGGCGCTCCGCGGGTGGGCCTGAGCCGAGCGCCGGCCCGTCAGGTCCCCTCGAGACAGCCGACGACCTCCTCGGGCAGGCCCTGGATCTCGAGACCGGCCCCGCCCTCCACGAAGTCGTAGGGGGTGCCCGACCAGGTCCCGGGGAGCCCCGGGTAGGCATCCGGCTCCGGGTCTGCGCTTTCGTACTGGAACCCGATCCAATCCGGGGAGGCGTACCCGGAGGTTCCGTAGGGCGCCACGGCCACCACGCCCCGCCCGAACCGGCGCGACTCCGCCAGGAAACGACCCTGGAACGCGGGGTCCTCCTCCGCGTAGAGCTTGACGTACCAGCGCTGCACGACCAGCAGGTATCCCTTGTCGGACGGCGGCGACTCCGGGCCAGCGAAGTAGCGCATGTCGACGACGACCAGCGGTCCCTCCACCCCGGTCATCCGCCGGATCACGTCGAGGGCGCGCTCGTATCGACGCGAGCCCTCCGGAGGGGTCACCCAGCCATCCACGCAATCCTCGGTCGCCGGCCCCCGCGTGGGCGGCGGCTCGGCGGGCAGGGTGGGTGGGGCGACCGGGGTCGAGGACGCTGGCGCGACCGTGGGGGTGATCGGCGGGGGCGCCTGGGTTGGGGAGCCGCGGGGAGCACTCGAGCCATCGTCGCCGCCCGTGCAGGCGGCGAACAGAGCCGGGGCGACGAGCAGCGCGGCGATCGATCGGCGGAGGCGCAACGGGAGCTCCATGCGGTCGGGCCCCTGGAACGATAGCGTCCAGGGGACCCCTTGGTACGCTCGGGTGCCCATGCCTCGCCCGCAGGAACCGCAACCTCCCCCCGACCACGGAGCCGAGACGCACGGCGCTCGAGCGTACGAACGCTCCGCCCACGACCGTGATCCCCGGTTCTCGCGTCGCCGGTTCCTGCGCACCTCGGCGTTCGCGCTGGCCGGCGCGACGATGTACGCGTGCACGGGCGGCGGCCGCAAGGTCGCGGTCAGCTCCCCGTCTCCGACCGCGTCGGCCACGGCCACCGACACGCGCTGGCCCATCAAGCGCGTGATCTACCTGATGCTCGAGAACCGGAGCTTCGACAACCTGTTCGGTCGGTTCCCCGGTGCCAACGGCACGATCGTCGGCGTGAAGTTCGGGCAGGAGGTCCCGCTCCTGTCGGCTCCGCACTGGCTCCCTGGGGACATCCCGCACGACCGGGCGGCCCACCTGAACAACGTGAACGGCGGGGCCTACGACGGCTTCGCGATCGGCCAGTTCGGGGACCCCTGGGCCTACACGACCTTCGACGAGGAGAAGGTGCCCGTCTACTGGTCGTGGGCGAGGGAGTACGTGTTGTGCGACCGTTTCTTCGCCTCGGTGGGTGGTCCCTCGTACCCGAACCACTTCTTCTTCGTAGCGGGCCAGGCGGGCGGCGTCCTGGACAACCCCGAGAACATCGAGACCCGTGTCGAGGAGGGAGGTGGGCGCTTCAAGAGCTGGGGGTGCGACGCGGTGGGCGAGAACGTCTTCGTCCTGGTCAAGGACGGGCAGGGGAACCTGACCAAGCACGACTCGTGCTTCGACTTCCGGACGGTCCCCGAGCAGCTCGAGGAGGCCGGCGTCCCGTGGGCCTACTACTCACCGAGCCCCACCCAGTCCGGCTACTTCTGGAACGCGCTCAACGGGATCGCCGGCGTGTACCACACGGATCTCTGGCGGCCCGAACGCATCCGCCCGGTGGACCGGCTCGTCGAGGACATCCGGGGCGGCAGGCTCCCCGCCGTCACGTGGGCGGTGCCCAGGTTCGAGCTCTCGGATCACCCGCCGGAGAGCACCTGCTTCGCGCAGAACTGGACCGCCGACGTCGTGAACGCGGTGATGGAGAGCGAGGGCTGGGAGCACACGGCGATCTTCATCACCTGGGACGAATGGGGCGGCTTCTACGACCACGTGCCCCCGCCCGAGGTGGATCAGCTCGGGTTCGGCTTCCGCGTTCCGACCCTCGTGATCTCACCCTACGCGAGGAAGGGGTACGTGGACGACGCGGTCGGCGAGTTCAGCTCGCCCCTGAAGTTCATCGAGGACAACTGGGGGCTGCCCTACCTCACCGAACGGATCGCTAACACCCACAACTTCGAGCATGTCTTCGACTTCTCGCGCCGGCCGCGCCGCGATGCACGCCCCGCTCGGAAGATCGGCACCTGCTACGGCACCCCGTGGGACTACCCGGGTGACGACTACCCGGGCTGGCCGGAGGGCACGGAGCCCGATCCAAACCATTTCGTCAAGGGCGGCCCCTGATCGGTCGCCGGACAGGCGTGGCGCTTCAGGTGCCGAAGATCCTCGTGTCCGGATGGAAGGCGGCCCAATCGAACCAGAAGCTGTCGATGGCGAGCTCGGGCAGGAGCTGCTCGCCTTCGAGCGGCCCCGCGACCGCGCGACCCACGATGTCCCAGCTGCTCCCGGTCTCGTGGTCGACGATGCCGTCACGGGTGGCTTCGAACGTGAGGGCCATCCCGTCGACCTCCGGCCGGTAGGCGGCGATCGCTCCGACGTCACGACCCGAGACGATCCGCTCGGTGTCGAGCGCGGATGAGGTTCCCGCCTTCCAGAAGACGGCGATCATCGCGTCGCCGACCCGCTCCATGACCGCCGCCCAGTCGCCGACGGCGCCGGCGGAGACCGCCTCGTACGGGAACGCCACGATGTCGCCGGGACGGACGATGCCGAGCACTCGAGCGGTCGCCGGGAGACGCTCGTCCAGGTCACCGGCGAACAGGAACGGGCGTTCGGACGAGTCGAGCCCCACGTACGGGTTCTCGCCGTACGGGCGGTCGTGCCCCGTGTCGCGGGACAGGACGAGCCCATCCGGGTGCCCGGCGCGCCAGTCGGCGAATGAGAGGATGCGTGCGGGGATGAATGTGAGCTGACGACCGGTGAGCTCGCCGAGGATGGCCTGCCCCGTCGCCTGCGCCCAGTACGTCTCGGTCTGGCGGTCGTACATCACGAGGTTCGAGTTGAAGAGCTTCCCGGAGGTGCCGAAGTCGAGCACCCTGCCGTCGATCGTCGGGCGCTCGAAGGCGATCCCAGTGTTGCACAGCGGGCAGTACGTGACGACGACGGGCACGCCGCCGATCTCGTCGTTCACGATCTCGTGCCACGTCATGATCTGCAGCGGGTAGGCCCTGGCGTCGCCGGCGACCTCGACCGCGAGCACGGGCTCGCGTTCGGCCAGGAAGGTCGCCTCCCGGACCTCGACGTACTTCGGGTCGTCGATCGGAGGGATGCCGTCCGGCGGTGGCCCGCCCGCGATGATGTCCTCGGGATCGACCAGCGGCGAGGGCTCCACCGCGGATGGCTCTCCTCCGGTCTCCTCTCCTGCTCCGACGTCAGGGTCTCCGACAGGGTCCGCCTCGGTCACGCACGCCCCAGCGACCAAGGCGCCGGCGATCAACAGGGCCCCGAAGCGCAGCCGAGCAGTGATCCCATCCCACATCCCTACTCATCAGGACACCGGGCGCCCCCCGTTGATTCCCGGGATCCGGTGGCCTGCCGCTGCGTCCAGCGCTCCGGCGCTTCCGGGGAAGCGGCCGCCGCGATCGAGGGTTGCACCTAAGCATGAGGTTGCTGCCCCTCTCGAGCTCCGGGACCGACGCCATGGCCCGCGAAGCCGCCTGGCTCGCGCGATGCGTCGGACGCGGTGAATGGGCTCCGCTGTTCGATGAGGACATCCGCGAGCTGGGACGCCGGATCCGGCCGATACAGCTCGAGCCGGGCGCCCTCGTCTTCCGTCAGGATGCGCCCTCCGAGGCCGTCTGGATCGTGCGATCGGGGCGGCTCGAGCTCAGTCGGCGGGACGGCCGTCGGAGGCTGATCCTTCAACTCCTGCACCCGGGCGACGTCGACGGTGACGTCAGCCTCATCATGCAGATGCCGCTCCCCTACTCGGCCCACGCCATCGACCATGTCGAGGCGCTGCGGTTGGAAGCATCGGACTTCGAGTGGCTGATCGCCTCGCGGCCCGCGGTCGCTCGTCGCTGGCTGTCGAGCGTGACCGCTCGCCTCGTGCAGACGGAGCGTCGGATCCTCCAGCTGGCCGGGCGGGACATGCGGACGCAGCTCGCCAGCCTGCTCCTAGATGAGGAGCACGGCAACGCCGTCTCCCTGCCGCAGGAGTCACTGGCGGCCCTGCTCGGCGTTCGACGCCCCTCGCTCAACAAGGTGCTCCGGGAGATGGAGCGTCAGGGTCTCGTGGAGCTCGCCTATCGGTGCGTGAACATCACCGATCGCCGAGCGCTCGTCCGCGCGGCCGGCCGCGCGGAGGACTGACCCGCCGAACAGTGTCGCCTCGCTGACGTTCGGGTCGCTCGATCGGGGGGACCTCCTTTGACTGGAGCCGAGAAGCACCGAGCGAAGGAGGGACCATCATGCATCTGATCGCCGCGACCAGCCTCGGCGGCAACTTCCAGGCCGGAGCCGCCATCCTCGCGGGCCTGATCGGCGGGATCGCGTTCCTGGTCGTCGTGTACATGGGCCTCGGCATCGGGATGACCCGCATGGACCTGCTCCGCATGCTCGGGACGATGATGGCCCCGAAGTCGTCGAGCGCCGGCGCCTACGTCCTCGGGTTCGTGATCCACATGATGCTCTCGGCGGCCTTCGGTCTGGCCCACGCCGGGATCCTCACCGCGCTCGACGTGGCCACCGTCGGGTCGGCGGCGGCCTGGGACCTGCTGATCGGCGCGGTGCACGGCGCCGCCGTGCTGATCGCGCTGCCGATCATGCTCGACATGGCCCACCCGCTGGTCCGCCGCGGCGAGCTCGAACGGCCGGGCGTCGCGCTGATGGGGTTCGGGACGATGACCCCGGTCGGGTCGCTCATGGCGCACGTCGTGTTCGGCCTGGTGACCGGCGCGATCTACGCCGGGATCGTGCTCTGAGTGGCGCCCCACCAGGCAGAGTGTCCGCCGGCTGACCATCGCGGAGCCCCCCGGACTCCCCCGCGGTTCTCCCGACGCGAGGACACGAGGAGGTTCGGATGGCAGAGATCACGGTGTACGGAGCGGACTGGTGCCCGGACTGCCGCCGCTCGAAGCGGTTCCTGGCCGAGCAGCGGGTGGCCTACGACTGGATCGATATCGACGCCGACGCCGACGCGAAGGCGACGATCGAGCGGTTGAACGGCGGCGCGGCGATCATCCCTACGATCGTCTTCCTCGACGGGACGCATCTGGCCGAGCCGACCGACGAGGAGCTAGCGGAGAAGCTCGGGTTGCGGTTGCGGGCGGGCCGCGACGCGTTCGACCTGCTCATCGTGGGGGGAGGCCCCACCGGGCTCACCGCCGCGATGTACGCCGCCCGTGAGGGGTTGGACGCCCTCGTGATCGATCGGAGCGCGCTGGGCGGCCAGGCCGGCGTGACCGAACGGATCGACAACTACCCGGGGTTCCCCGAGGGGATCGGCGGCGCGGAGCTCGCCGAGCTGATGGTTGCCCACACGCACCGGTACGACGTGGAGACGCTCGCCGCGGTCGGGGTTCGGGATGTCCGGCGCGATGGAGATCGGATCGTCGTCACGACCTCGCACGGCGATGCCTATCGGGGCCGCGCCGCGCTCATCGCGACCGGGACCTCCTACCGGAGGCTGGGGGTCCCCGGCGAGGACGATCTGATCGGCGCCGGGATCCACTTCTGCGCGACCTGCGACGGGCCGTTCTACCGAGGAGCGGACGAGCTCCTCGTGATCGGCGGCGGCAACTCCGGCGTGGAGGAGGGCCTGTTCCTGGCGCAGTTCGCCGACCGGATCCGCCTGATCGAGTTCATGCCGGAGCTCAAGGCCTCGGCCCACCTCCGGCGGAAGGTGGAGGCGGATCCGAGGTTCGAGATCCACACGAACACCGAGGTGACCGAGTTCCGACGGGCGCGGGGCGGGAGGCTCGGGGCGGTGATCGCGCGCGACCGCGCGACCGGCGAGGTGCACGAGCTGCATCCGGCGGGCGCGTTCGTGTTCGTGGGGCTGGACCCGAACACAGGCTTCCTCCGGGGCTCGCTCGAGCTCGACCCGCACGGCTTCGTCGTCACGGACGAGCGGTTCGAGACCTCCATCCCGGGCGTCTTCGCGGCGGGCGACGTGCGGGCGGACAGCACGAAGCAGCTCGCGGCCGCGGTCGGCGAGGGCGTGAGCGCGCTGCTCGCGATCCGTCGTCATCTCGAGCGTCCCCTCGAGCGGGAGCTCCCCGCCGCGAGCTGAACGCGGGCTCACGCCAGCTGCAGGATCGGGCCGGGCCGGAAGATCGGTCCGACGCGGAGACCGAGCGACGCGTAAGCGCTCGAGGGAATCGCCAGGTCGGCCACGTAGAGCTCGCCGACGACGTCGGGGGCGGCGAGCAGACCGGACTTCGGCAGCGCGAGGGTGAGCGTGGCCGCGGCGCGCACGCACGGGTCCCCGATCGCGCCGGTGGTCGCGTCGAGCCCGCTCGGGACGTCGAGCGAGCACACGGCGGCGTCCTGCGCGTTCGCCCACGAGATCAGCTCGGCGGACCGGCCGCCCGGATCGCCGCGGAGCGCGTACCCGATCAGCGCGTCGAGGACCAGGTCGGCCTCGGGTGGCTCCGACACGACCGGCACGCCGGTGCGCGCGAGGATCGCGAGCTGATGACGAGGGACCTCGCCGAGGGCGCCGGGCTCGTCGGACAGCGTGACGCTCACCCGGATCCCGCGGTTCGCCAGGTGCCGCGCGGCCACGAGCCCCCCGCCACCGTTCCCGCCCTTCCCACACAGGACGGCGACGGACCCGGGTGCGAACCGCCGGACGGCCAGCTCTGCAAGGCGCGCGCCCGCGTTCTCCATCATCTGGATCAGCAGCAGGCCGAGCTCCTCGACCGCGATCCGATCGACCTCGCGCATCTCCTCTGCGGTGACCGTCGGGACCGAGCCGAGAGGCACCGTGGGGAAGCCGGCCTCGGCCGCGTCCGGTTCCCTCACGGCTCGTCAACCTGCAGGATGGCGTCCACCACCTCCGCGAGGTCCGTGCCGACGATCCCGGGCGGCTCGCCGACCGTGAACGGCGCCGAGCTCCGAGCGACGTAGGCGGCGGCGCATCCGGCCCGCGTCGCGCCCCACACGTCCCAGTCGTGCGCCGCCACCATCCGGATCCCGGCGGGTGTCAGGCCGAGACGCTCGGCGGCCATCCGGTACGGCTCGGGCGCGGGCTTGAAGCCGCGGACCTCGTCCACCGACAGCACGTGGTCGAAGAGGTGGATCAGGCCCGCGTGCTCGAGCTGCGCCCGGGCCATCGCGCCCGGTGAGTTGGTGAGCGCCGCGATCGGGAAGCCCGTAGAGCGAAGCTTCGCGAGCGCCTCGGGTACCTCCGGGTGCGCCGGCAGCCGCCGCATCGTCCCGAGGATCTCCTCGCTCTGCTGACCGGAGAGCTCCATCCCCCGACGGACCGCGAGCGCGTCGAGGGCTCGGCGACCGAGCGTCCCGAAGTCCTCGTAGGTGTCGGTCAGGGTCGCGACGAGCGAGGCGTGGAGCAGCCGCGCGAACCACTCGCCGAGCGGGGCAGCGTCACCGAACGCCCGGGCGAACGGCTCCCGGAGCGCGCCGAGGTCCAGGAGCGTCTCGTTCACGTCGAAGACGATCGCCTTGGCCACCGCGAACCCTCCCTCGGCGAAGGGTCACCCTACCGTGCGAGCAGCGCTGCGACCGCCGCCTCGAGTTGGTCGGGAGCGTTGTCCGGGACCGTCGGGGTGAGGATACGGTCCCCCAGGTGCCACGCCAGGATCTCGGCTGCGTGCTCGAAGCCGCGGCCGTGCCATCCGAGGCCCCGACCGTTCCACGAAGTGAGCCCGCGGAGCTCCAGGAACTGCTCGCGCCGTTCCCCCGTCTCGTTCATCTCCGCCCACGCGTGGGCCAGCTCGTGCAGGAGGTTGCGGCGGGCCAGCAAGTTCACGTTTGTGCCGCATACGTCCATCACGCCCGCCCGGTAGTAGCCGAAGTGCTCGCCGCACGCTGCCCGGTCCGCGTGGAACCGGATCTCCACCGAGGGTAGCTCGAGACCCGCGGCCTCGAACCGTGAGACCGCCCACCTGGCGAGCTCCAGCTGCTGGGGGGTCCCCGCTGCGACGATGACGTTCCGCCCCACGGCCGCACTGGGCAGAGCTGAGGCCGCGTTTGCGGACCGACTCCGCCCGGACCGCCCCGACCGTCGTCACGACCAGCACCAGCACCCATCCGATCGTCCGTCGCGTCCGCATGCTCGGACCGTCGAGCCGGGCTCATGCATCTTCCGTGGCAAGTGCTCGCACCTCGCTTGCAGCTCTTGCGGGGCGCTTGCAGACCGTGTCCGGTGCAAGCCGGCTGCAAGGGGCTCGTCCCAGGGTCCGGGCGGTGAGCGGTCAGACGGGGAGCGGTCGGGACTTCCCCCGAGGGGACCCGCGGGCGTACCGTGCTCGCGTGCGCTTGCGCGTCCTCGGGCCCGTCGAGGCCTCCGGGGAGAGCGGCCCGGTCACCCTGGGAGGACCCAAGCAGCGGCTGGTCTTGGCCCACCTCCTGCTCGGGGCGAACCGGATCATCCCCGCCGAGGCGCTGATCGACGCCGTGTGGGGCGAGGAGCCGCCCGAGGCCGCCAGAGGGACGCTCCAGGCCTATGTCTCCCGGCTCCGGAGCGCCCTGGGCGCCGAGCGAATCGAGGGCCGGCCCCCCGGGTACACGCTCCGGGCTGATCCTGAGGAGATCGACGCTCTGCGGTTCGAGGCGCTCATCCACGAGGCTCGGCGGACGCTGCCCCTCGATCCCCGGGCGGCAGCGGACCTGCTCCTCAGGCCGAGGTCCTGTGGCGAGGGCCGGCCCTGGCCGACCTGAGCTCGGAGCCCTCGCTGGAGGGCGAGATCGCGAGGCTCGAGGAGCTGCGCTCCTCCGCCTCCGAGGACCGGATCGCCGCCGAGCTGGAGCTGGGACGGCACGCAGAGCTTATCGGCGAGCTCGAGCGGCTCACGGTGGAGCACCCTCTCCGCGAGCGGCTCTGGGGACACCTGATGCTCGCCCTGTACCGCTCGGGGCGCCAGGCGGAAGCGCTCACCGCCTACGAACGGGCGCGCGAGCGCCTGGCCGAGGAGCTCGGCATCGACCTCTCGCCCGCGCTCCGGAGCCTCCACGAGCGAATCCTGCGTCAGGACCCCGGACTCGAGGTCCGAGGCGAGCCGCTGCGCGGCTACCGCCTCCTCGAGGTCGTCGGCGAGGGCGCGCTCGGCACGGTGTACCGAGCGACCCGGCCCCAGGTCGGCCGGGAGGTGGCGATCAAGCGGATCCGGACCGAGGTGGCCGACGACCCCGACTTCGTCCGTGCGTTCGAGGCCGAGGCCCAGATGATCGCCCGCCTCGAGCACCCCCACATCGTCCCGCTGTACGACTACTGGCGCGAACCCGGCGCCGCGTACCTCGTGATGCGGTATCTGGGGGGCGGGAACCTCGCCGGCCGGATCGGGAAGCAGGGGCCGCTCTCCGTCGAGGAGACGACGCGGATGCTCAGGCAGGTCGCGGGAGCGCTCGCGGCCGCGCACCGTCACGAGGTCGCCCACGGCCGCATCCACCCCGGCAACGTCCTGTTCGACGAGGAGGGCAACGCCTACCTCTCGGACCTCGCGATCGGGGGCGAGGAGGATCAGGCGGGGGACCTGCTCGCGCTCGGTGGACTGGTCCGAGACGCCGTGACGGACGGGGGCGGGATCCCGCGCGCGATCGGGGAGGTGCTCCAGACCGCGACGGCCCCGGATCCGGCGGCCCGGTTCCCGGATCCGCTGGCGCTCGCCCGCGCCTTCGCCGGGGCCGCAGGGCTCGCCGCCCCGGCGATCCCGCGGGCGATGACACCGGCCGTGGAGCTCGCGAATCCTTACAAGGGACTGCGGCCGTTCAACGAGGCCGACGCGCCGGACTTCTTCGGGCGCG
>CAZXFA010000003.1:0-59722 GCA_964640085.1 uncultured Actinomycetes bacterium
GACCACCGAGACCCCGACGAGCATCGTGATCCGTGTGCCGAAGATCATCCGCGACAGGATGTCCCGACCCAGGCTGTCGGTCCCCAGGACGTTGCTGAGGTCGCCGTCCGCGTACCAGAAGGGCTTGCGGAGCGCGTTCCCCAGGTCCTGTGCCGCCGGATCGTGCGGGGCGAGCAGCGGGGCGAAGATCGCGATGACCAGGAGCCCGCCGACCACCCCCACCCCGAAGAGCCCGACGCGGTCGCCGGCGATCTCCCGCACCGCGCTGCGCAGGGCCCGCAGGATCTCGTACGGACGGCCGCGGATCAGCTCCTCGCGGCGTTCCGCGCTCGCCTCTTCGTCGGTGACGTTCTTCGCCATCTCGGCTACGCCAGCTGGATCCGCGGGTCGATCGCCTTGTACAGGATGTCCACGAGCACGTTGATCACCACCACCATCGTCGCCACGACGAACACGATCGCCTGGAGCAGGATCAGGTCCTGCCGCTCGATCGATTGGATAGCGAGGAACCCGATGCCCGGCCACTGGAAGACGGTCTCCACGATCACCGAGTATCCGGCCAACGCCCGGATCGTCTCCCACCCGGTGAGCGTGAGGGCGGGGATCCCTGCGTTCCGGAGCGCGTGGACGGCGACCACCCGCGAGTACGGGAGGCCCTTGGCCTGCGCCATCTTCACGTACTGCTGATTCAGCTCGTCGATCATCGACGAGCGAACGATCATCGCCAGCCGTCCCACCGCCGGCAGGGCGAGCGTCACCATCGGCAGGATCAGGTTCTTGAACCCCCCGAACCCCAGCGGCGGCAGCAGCTGCAGCTCCACCGCGAACACGATGATGAGCAGCAGACCGAGCCAGAACTGGGGGACGGACAGGCCGGCGATCGACAGGACGACGGTGATCCGATCCGAGAGCTTCCCCGGACGGAGGGCGGCCAGGACCCCGAGGGGAACGGCGAGCACGACCATCAGCGCCATCGCCGGGAAGACCAGCTGGAAGGTCCTGGGCAGGTGGTCGAAGACGATGTCCATCGCCGGCCGCTGCTGCCAGATCGACTCGCCGAAGTCTCCCCGGGCCACGTCGCCGATGTAGTCGGCGAACTGGATGGGGATGGGCCGGTCGAAGCCGAGGAGCCGCTCGAACTCCGCGCGCTGCTCCTCCGTCGCCTCCAGCGGCAGGAGGACGTCCACCGGGTCGCCCACCAGACGGGTGACGACGAACACCACCACCGTCACCCCCAGGATGACGACCAGCCCCTGGGCGATCCTCCTGACCGCGAACCGGCCCAACCCGATCCTCTCTTCTCGGGAACGGCTGCGCTACGCCGAGACCGACATCTCCTTCACCAGGAGCTTGGCGTCCACGCGCGGCTCCCACACGAGGTTCTCGCTCATCCCGTAGATGTCCTCGATGTTGAGCAGGAACAGGAAGTACGCATCATCGCACGCCCTGGCGGTCGCCTGATCGTAGAGCTCCTGCCGCGCCGCGGGATCGGTCTCGTTCCGCGCCGCGTCCAGCCACTCGTTCATCTCCGGGTCGCTGTTCGAGGCCCCCGTGCCGTCCGGATCGTAGTACGCAGACAGGTTCCGGTCGGCGTCTTGGAGCTCGTTCGAGCTCACGACGAAGACCGAGTCCGGCCGGACCTCGCCGAACAGGCGGTTCAGGTACTCGTCGAACTCGAAGATCCGGACGTTGGTCTGCACGCCAACCTCGTCCCAGTACCCGCCGACCGCCTCGATCAGCTCGCGGTCCTTCAGCCAGCGGCCGGACTCCCCGACCAGCTCGATCTCGATGCCCTCGGCTCCCGCCTCGGCCAGCAGCGACCTGGCCATCTCCGGGTCGTAGGGGTACGGATCGAGGCTGTCGTTGTATCCGGTCCACGACGGGCTCAGGATCTGGCAGTCGTCCACCACCGCGAAGCCCCCGTACAGGCTCTCCGCCAGCGCGTCCTTGTCCACCGCGTAGTTCAGCGCCTGGCGGACCAGGGGGTCGGCGGTGGGACCCTCGTCGACGTTCAGGATGATCACCGGGTGCTCGAGACCCTGGACGTGAGCGAACTGCTTCCCCGCCCCCTCCACCGTGGCGGTGTCCTCCGGGAGCAGGTTCGTGATCAGATCGAACTGTCCGGCCAGCAGGCCCGACACCCTCGTCCCCGACTCGCCCACGAAGTTGTACGTCACGCGCGCGATCGAGGGCGCGCCGTCCCAGTAGTCCGGGTTCGCTTCGATGGTGATGTGGTCACCCTTCACCCATTCGACGAACGTGAACGGTCCGGTCCCGACCGGTGCGTCGGCGAGATCCGGTGCTTCGAGCCCGCTGGGCGACGCGATCTTCATCCAGTACATCCGGGTCGGGAGCAGCGGGTCCGGGCCGTCCGTGGTGATGTTGACCGTGAGATCGTCCACCGCCTCGGCGCCGGTGATCGTCGCGAAGAACCCCGCCTGCTCTGACTCCTCCCCCAGGTCCACGAGTCGCTGCACGCTCGCGACCACGGCATCCGCGTTCAGCGGATCGCCGTTGGTGAACGAGATGCCCTCGCGCAGTGTGAACTGCCAGGTGGTCTCGTCGACTTGCGTGGGCTCTGACGCGGCCAGACCGGGGACGAGCTCGCCGTCCGGCGTCCGCGACATCAGCGTCTCGTAGACGTTGTCGTTGACCGCCCGCTCCGCGCCGTCGTCGCGGATGTGCGGGTCGAGTGTCGTGGGTTCGACACCGATCGCGATCGTGATCTCGGCGCTCTCGACGACGGTGCCCCCGTCACCGTCCCCGCCGCCGTTCCCTCCGCCACCGCCTTCGTCGTCGCCGCCACACGCGGCCGCGATCAGCGCGACCGCCGCGAGGGCACCAAGCAAACGGCTCAGTCTGCCCACAGCGTCCCCCTCCTTCTGCCGACTCGGGCTTCCTGCCGACTCGGCAGGTATCTTGACGTTCAGACGTCTTGGAAGTCAAGCCAGTGTCGGGGGAGCCCGGCGCCCGGCCGCGGTACCCTCGCCCGGATGGCGGGCCCGGCCGGAAACCGGGAGACGCGTCGCTGAGGAGCAGGATGGCTCGGGTGCCACGGTTGGTGATCGGCCTGACCGGCGAGACGGGCGTGCTCTACGGCGTCCGCCTCCTCGAGATGCTGGCTCCGACCTCGATCGAGACGCACGCGATCATGTGCTCCTGCGCCCGCCGGGGCATCTCGAGCACGGGCCGCGACCCCCGCCATGTGGCGGCCCTGGCCGATCGGACCTACGGCGAGTGGAACCAGGCCGCCCGGCTCTCCAGCGGCTCCTTCTTGACGATGGGCATGCTCGTGGCCCCGTGCAGCCCCCGGTCCCTCGGCTCGATCGCGCTCGGCTACGCCAACACGCTGATCCATCGGGCGGCTGACGTCACGATGAAGGAGGGGCGACCGCTCTCCCTCCTCCTGCCCGTCGAGCGGCTCCTCGATGCCGATCGCCGGCATATCGCTCGCCTGGAGCAGGTCCCGGGCGTCCGGGTGGGGGTCGCGCGTCCGCAGCCCTCGTCCGCTCAGGCCGATACCGTGCTCCGTGGGATGCTCACCCTCCTGGGGATCGAACCGGACGGGGCCCCCTCGACCGCTTCCGCTCAGACACCCTAGTCCGCAACGGGTTCCGAGGGTCGCCGGGCGCGACGGCGGAGGGTGACCAGCGCCACCGGGACCACCGCCGCGACGACGAGCGTGGGCCGAAGGCCGAACCAAGTCGTGCACAGACCGATCACCGCGCTGGTGGCCGCGCCGATCGCGATCTGCAGCGACCGGAAGAGCCCGAGCATCGTTCCCCGGTGCCCGAACGCCTCGAGCCCGAGCACGTTCGTCACCGGACCCAGGCCGCTCACGCCGGCCGCGAACAGGATCGCGGGGACCACGCCGACCCACACGCCGGGCGCGAGGGTCCATCCGGCCCCGAGCAACGCCAGGACCCCTCCGATCGCCGCCGCGGTCGGCAGGGTTCCCCTCCGGTCCGAGCGATGGCCGGCCACCAGCTTGGCGGGCACGGAGGCGATCCGAGCCGCTGCCAGCATGACGGCCGCCGAGGATGGAGCGACCCCCCAGGCCGTCACGGCGAAGGTGGGGAGGAACGAGTTCGTCCCGTACTGTGAGGCGGCGGCCATCCCGCCCACCGCGAGCGGGACCCCTAGCGCCCGATGCCAGCCCTCGGTCGACTCGTGCCGGCGGGCCGGGCGTCCCGGCATCCGCACGAGCAGGATGGCGACGGCCGCGGCCCCGGAGATCACCGCGGAGCCGACGAACGCCACGGGCCATCCGTGGACCGCACCAAGCGCGGCCAGCAGCGCCGCCGTGGCCAGGCCCCCGGAGAAGGCGACCCCGTAGAACCCCATCGCCAGGCCACGCCGCCGGTCTCCCGCGAGGGCGCCGGCGGCCCACAGGCCGGACGCGAAGTACAGGCCCGAGCCCAGGCCGAGCAGCCCCTGTGCGAACAGGAACGGCCCCGCGGTGTCGGCGCTCGCCGCGATACCGCCCCCGACCGAGGCGAGCGAGAGCCCGAGGCCCGCGCCCAGCTTGGGACCGCCGCGCGTCAGCAGGGCCCCGCCGACGACGTTCCCGATGGCGATCGCCGTCGCGATCAGAGCGAACGCGAACCCTGCGCTCTCGAGGCGGAGATCGAGCTCGGGCGCCGCGACCGGGAAGATCGGAGCCAGGAGCGAGTCGGCGCAGGTCGCGGCGAGGTATCCCGAGTTAACGACGACGAACGGCAATCGCTTCCCACCGTCGATCGCGCTCCACCCAGGCCGGTCCGTATCCCCCCTCCTCCGACATGCGTCCATCGGCGGGCGCGCCGCCCGCCCGCTCGGGGAGTATCTTATCGTCGAGACACCGCTGCTCGACCGGGAGGGATGGGATGACCAAGCGGCTGAGTGACCGGCTCCCCCCAGAGGTGCTCTCGGCGTTCGATGGCCGGGACCTCGAAGGCAAGATCGGCCCGGCGTACGTGCTCATGACGGTCGATCCCGACGGGGCACCGCGCCCGTGCATGCTCTCGGCGGGCGAGATCCTGGCGGTCGACGAGCGGCATCTCCGGTTCGCGTTGTGGCCCAAGACGAACACGTCGCGGAACCTCGCGGCCGGCTCCTCGACCCTGCTCTGCTTCGTGGCGCCCGGAACGGTCCTCTACGTCCGCGGGCGACCGCGCGCGCTGGGACCCTCGGAGACCACCCACCTCGAACGCTTCGAGCTCCGGGTCGACGAGGTCGAGTCCGACGAGCACGCCGGTATGCCGGTCACCGGGACGATCGGGTTCTCGATCGGCGCGGCGGACCAGGCGACGGTCGTGGCCGCCTGGCGGAAGCAGCTCGTCGACCTGGGGGAAGCCTGAGCGGTCCGACCCGGGGCTCGCCCGGAGGGGCGATCGATGCCGGACGGGTCAGGCGGCCGCGTGCCGTCGAGGACCCGACCGGCGCCGATCCGCACGCAGCTGCCGCCACCGACGGATCGCTTCGGTGCGCGCGGCCTCGAGGCGGCGGTGCTCCTCCTCCTCGGCCCATCGCGGGAGGCGACCCGTGGAGTGTCGGAGGGCCCGCATCGCCACCTGGCCTTCGAACGTCGACAGCTCGTCCATCGCGGAAGCCTCTGACCCCAGCATCGGTGCCGGGGCCGGGCGCACCGGGTGCCGGGGGACCCGGCATCGAGGGGACGGTTCGCCACGTGTGGCACGGTTCAGAGCGTCCCGAGCGCCCGTCGCGCGCGATCCGCCCACCACGCCAACCCTTCGCGCGCGCGTCGACGATCCGCCGGATCGGGCGACTGGACCGCTTCGAACCCGAACCACGCGCCGGCCTGGACGAGGACGGCGAGCAGGCACACGTCGACCGCGCGCCGACCGGGGCGCTCGGGCGGCCCTCCGGCCGGCCCGAGCGCGGCGATCGCCTCCGCCAACAGCCCTCCGAGCGAACCACCGCCCCGCCACGCCCCGTTGAAGACCCACCAGGCGGCCTCGAGCGCCGAGGGGCCGGTCAAGGCGAGCCCCCAGTCGAGCACCACCGGGCGACCCGCCCCCGACCCCACGTTGGCCGGACGCAGGTCCCCGTGGAGCAGCGTTCCGGACATGTTCACCAGGGCACGCACGAGCGGATCCGGGCGCTCGAGCAGAGCCATCACGCCCTCGGCGACGTCCGGCGGGGCGACGCGCCCGAACAGCTCCCACCCCCGCCCGATCACCTTCGGGGCGAGATCCGCCCCCTCGAGCTCGCGACGCGCCGTGGCCGGCGAGAAGACCGCGAGTCGCTCCGCGATGGTCCCGGCCGCGGGGACGGGTCGGTCGCGGAACCGCGCGTGGACCTCCCCAATGGCCTCGAGGAGGGCCCGCCGGGCCGCGTGCGTCCTCGGCGGCCGGGACAGCGCCTCCGAGCGGTCCTCGCTCAGCAGGAGCCATCCCCCGGACTCCGGGACGGCCGCGATCACGGCGTGGTCGACCACCTCGGCCACCCGATCCAGGTCGCCCGCGTCCAGGAGCCCGGCCTCCCGGCCGCGATCGTCGCTGGCCCGCATCAGCCAGCTGTCCGCTCCCCGTAGGTGCTTCGCGAAGAGCACCCGACCGCTCGCCAGCCGCCAGCGCTCGACCGCGCACCCGGAGATGCCGGGCTCGAGCGCCCGTCGCGACCGGATCCGGCCCAGACCGGCCCCCCCGGAGGCCCCGGCGAGCGCTCCGGCCGGCAGCGGAGGCAGGACCGAGGACGGCGGACGCTCCGGGTAGACGACGTGGTGCACGACCCGGCCCCGGCGGAGGTGCAGGAGGTGCCGGCGCCGCTCGACCGCACGCTCGCCTTCCGCGGAGAGCCGGAGGATGGAGCCGCCGCGCGACCGCCGCTCCGCCAGAACCCGGACCTGGGCGGGCGCCCTCATCGATCGGCCGAGGGCCTCCAGGGCGGCGTCGCGCCCCTCCGCCTGGAGCGATCCGCCCGGCAGATGGGCCTCGAGCGTCGCTCCCGGCGCGTACCGGTCGCGGAGCCGGAACGGCTGCCCGGACCCCAGCGCACGCGCCAGATCCCGCCCGAGCGTCTCGGTCACGGATGCCCGGCCCTATCCCCTGGCCCGATCCTCCACGCGGGGGACCCACGGGCCGCGACGCCGCTCCCCCCAGCGCCGGACCAGCGCGTGGTCGACGTCGAAGTGGTCGAGCATCCGGCCGACCGTGTGCTCCACCATGTCGTCCAGGGTCTTCGGCTTGGCGTAGAAGGCCGGCACCGGCGGCATCACCAACGCCCCGGCCCGCGCCACTCGGAGCATGTTCTCCAGATGGATCACTGAGAGGGGAGACTCGCGCACCAGAAGCAGCAGCCGACGTCGGTCCTCCAGGGCGATCTCGGCCGCACGGTGGATCAGGTTCCCGGTGATGCCGTTCGCGATCGCAGCGAGCGACTTCATGCTGCACGGGGCTACGGCCATGCCCCGGGCCACGAATCCCTCGCGACCCGGCGGCGAGTCCAGCTCGTCCTCGGCGTACACGTGATCGGCGAGGTCGCGCACCGCCGCCGGCTTCCACGTGGTCTCCGCGACGATCGTCTTCTCGGCCCACTCACTGATCACGACGTGCGTCTCGACGCGGGCGGCCGCCAAGGCCTCCAGCAGCCGGATCCCGTAGATCGCCCCCGTGGCGCCGGTCATGGCGATCACGATCGGCGGGCCGAGGGGCTGCGCCCTGGTCACGTCACGCTCCCGAACGGTCTCAGACGCCCCCGCCGTAGGGTCCGCTGGTGATCCCGTAGATGTTGCCGTCGGGACCGCGGAAGTGCGCCCAGGCGAAGTCCCCCCACGTGTGGTTCGCGTGGAGGAACTCCAGGCCGCGGCCCTCGAGTTCGGCCCTCGCCGCGTCCAGGTCTTCCACCAGGAACTCCACGACCGGACCCCGATCGAACTCGGAGAAGTGCTCGTGGCCGGGGCCGAACACCTCTACCCAGTCCCCGGTGGGGGCCTTCAGCACCGTGAGGGCGTCCGAGGTGTGGAAGGGCTCCAGCCCCAGGACGTCCCGGAAGAAGCCCACCGTCTCCTCGTAGCGGTCCGTCGCCGTACCGACCCACACCAGCCCCTTGACGTCCATCACACCCTCCTCGTGTCAAGCGGCGCCCGACGACGCCTTTCCCTCCTCGATCAAGCCCAGCAGCCGCTCCGGGGACAGCGGCATCCGGTCGATCCTCACCGGCAGCGGGGCCAGGGCGTCGACGATCGCGTTCGCGATGGCCGCAGGCGGCGAGACGGCCCCACCCTCCCCGCACCCCTTGATGCCGAACGGGTTGAGCTCGGACGGGAACTCCTGGTGCCCGACCTCGATCGGCGGGACCTCGGCGGCGGTCGGCATCAGGTAGTCCATGTAGGTGCCGGCCAGCAACTGCCCCTCCCCGTCGTAGGCGACCTCCTCATAGAGCGCGTTGCCGACGCCGTGGGCGACCCCTCCGTGGATCTGGCCCTCCACGATCATCGGGTTGAGCATCTGCCCGCACTCGTCGACCGTCACGTACCGCAGGACCTTCACGAAGCCCGTCTCCTCGTCCACCTCGACCCCCACGACGTGTGTGCCCGATGCGAACGTGACGGTCGGTGGGACGTAGTAGTACGTGACCTCCAGGCCCGGTTCGAGGCCCTCGGGGAGCTTGGCACGAGGTCCCGGCTGGGCGGCGTGAGCGACGTCCGCCAACGTGACGCTGCGGTCCGGCGAACCTCTGGCCGTCACGCGTCCCTCGGCCAGCTCCAGGTCGGACGGGTCCGTCTCCAGGACCTCCGCGGCCACGGAAAGGACCTTGCGGCGCAAGCGCTGCGCCGCGATCCCGACGGCCGAACCGGCGGTGACGGCCGACCGGCTCGCGAACGTCCCGATCCCATGGACGATCGTGGCGGTGTCCCCGCCCCGGATGGTGACGTCCTCCGGCCGGACCCCGAGCTGGTCGGCGCAGATCTGTGCGAGCGTGGTCTCCAGGCCCTGTCCATGGGGACGAGCCCCCGTGTGCACGCTCACGTGGCCCGTGGCGTCGATCCGGATCAGGGCGCCCTCGTGGGGCCCGTAGCCCGAACCCTCGACGTAGGAGGAGACGCCGAGCCCGAGCCGTCGCCCGCGCCCGGCGGCCTCCTCGCGCTCGCGGCGGAACGCCTCGGCCCCGAACAGCTCCAGCGCCTTCTCGAGCTGATCGGGGAAGTCCGCCCGGTCGTACACGACGTCGACGCCGTCGCGATACGGCATCCCCATCGGGTACGGCATCTGCTCCGGACCGATCAGGTTCCGCCGTCGCACCTCGATCGGATCCAGACCGAGCTCGGCGGCGATCAGGCCGATGAGACGATCCATCACGAAAGTGACCTCTGGCCTCCCGGCGCCCCGGACGGGCGTGACCGGTGCCTTGTTCGTGAGGACCGAGAGGCTCTCGACATGGAAGTGGTCGATGCCGAACTGGTTCCGGAAGTGCGCCGCGGAGTTGTAGGAGACGGTGATCGCGTACGCGTTGTAGGCGCCCGCATCCACCATGAACCGGTCCCGGATCGCCAGCACCCTCCCGCCTTCGTCGAAGGCGGCCTCCACGTCGTGGAGCTGGTCGCGACCGTGTCGGGTATTGGCCAGGTTCTCCCGTCGATCCTCGAGCCACTTCACCGGCACGCCCAGCTCGCGGGCGAGGAACGGGATCAGGACGTCCTCGGGGAACATCCCCGTCCCGAAGCTGCCGCCCATATCGGGCCCGACCACGCGGATCGCGTCCGCGGGCATCCCGAGCATCTCCGAGAGGAACGTCCTGACCAGGTGCGGTCGCGCGTTCGCATCCCACACCGTCAGCTCGCCGCGGCCCGCGTCGTAGGCGGCCAGGATCCCGCGCGTCTCCATGGCGTTGGCCGCGATCCGGCCCATCGATAGCCGCGCCCGGATCGTGCGAGGCGCCGTGGCGAACGTCCCGTCCACGTCACCCACCGACACGGCGAACCGGGTCTGGACGTTGTCCTCGAGCTCCGGATGGAGGACCCGCGCGTCCGGCTGGAGCGCGGACTCGGGGTCGGCGACCACCGGCAACGGCTCGTACTCGACCTCGATCCGCTCGAGCGCGTCCTCGGCCACGTACCGGTCCCTCGCGACCACCGCCGCGATGGGCTGGCCGATCCAGAAGACGCGTCGCTCGGCCAGCACCGGCATCGGGCACGACTTGAGGATGGGGTGGACCTTCTCCTTCAGCAGCGGCGAGATCTCGGTGCGGGCGGCCTCCACGAACGGGCCCATCTTGTCCCGCAGGTCGGCGGCCGTGACCACGCGGATGACCCCGTCCAACTCGAGCGCACCGGAGGCGTCGATCCGCACCAGGTCGGCGTGCGGGAAGGTGCTCCGAAGGATCGCGACGTGGACCGCGCCCGGCAGGCGAAGGTCCCCGACGTGCTGTGCCCTCCCGGTGATCAGTCGCAGATCCTCCGTCCGGCGCCGCGGCTGCCCGACGAACCGTGCCGGCCGGACCTCGGCCGCGTCCGGCTCGGCCGCCGGTGCGTACGGGTGGGCCACCGAGCCCGTCGAGCTCATCCGCCGACCCCCCCGCGTACCTCGGCGGCCGCCGCACGGACCGCCTTCACGATGTTCTGGTACCCGGTGCAGCGGCAGATGTTGCCGGATAACCGTGCCCGCAGCGCCTCCTCGTCCTCCACGCCCGGGGCCCCCTCCTCGAGGTATTCGGTGACGGCCATCAGGAAGCCGGGGGTACAGAAGCCGCATTGCAGCGCATGGTTGGCCGAGAAGGCCTCCTGCGCCGGGCTGAGCGTCCCATCGGTCGCCGCGAGCCCCTCCACCGTCTTGAGCTCGTGGCCCTCGGCCTGGACCGCGAACATCAGGCACGAGCGCACCGACCGGCCATCCAGCAGGACCGTGCACGCGCCGCAGACGCCGTGCTCGCAGCCCAGGTGCGTCCCGGTGAGACCGAGAACGTCCCGGAGGAAGTCCGCGAGGGTCATGCGCGGCTCCGCGGGCCCGGAGAGCTCCCGACCGTTCACCCGGAGCGTGATCCGACGCTCGTCGCTCACCTCAGGCCTCCCCCCGCACGCGTTCCAAGGCACGCGTCAGCGCGCGTCGCACCAGCACCTTGGCCACCGTCCGCCGGTACCCCGCCGAGCCGTGGAGGTCGGAGACGGGGTCGATCTCGGGATCGATCGTCTCGGCTGCCTCCCCGAACAGCTCCGGGCTCGGATCCTCGCCGCGGAGGACCCCTTCGGCTGCGGCGGAACGCACCGCGCGGTCGGCCACGCCGATCAGCACCACCCGCGCATCGCCCACCCGCCCCCCACCGTCCAGCCCGAGGAGGGCTCCCGCGCCGGCGATCGCGAAATCCCCGTGCCGGCGGGCGAGCTCCAGGTAGGCCGACCCGACCCGACCCGTCGGCAGGCTCAGCCGGACACGCGTGAGGACCTCGTCGGGTCGAAGGGTGGTGGTGAAGTAGGTCTCGAAGAAGTCGCCGGCGGCGATCGTGCGCGTTCCCTCCGATCCGCGGGCCTCGACCTCGCCGTCCAGGCCGAGCAGCAGCGAGGGCCATTCGGCGGCGGGGTCGGCGTGGGCGATGCTCCCACCGACCGTCCCGCGGTTGCGGATCGCGACGTGCCCGATCAACCCGACTGCGTCGGCCAGCATCCCGCATCGGTCTGCGAGCCCCGGCATCGTCTCGATGTCCCGGTGACGCGTCATCGCCCCGGCCGCCAGCGTCTCTCCATCGAGGCCGAGACCGGAGAGCTCCTGCACAAGGTTCAGGTCGACCAGGATCCCCGGGGCGGCCAGCCGGAACGCGAGCAGCGGCACGAGGCTCTGCCCGCCGGCGAGCACCTTCGCCTCGTCTCCGTGCTCGGCCAGCAGCGAGATCGCCTCATCGAGGGTCTCCGGCGCTGCATACTCGAACGGTGCGGGTTTCACCGCGCGAGATCACCTCCGATCCATCTCGGGCCCTGGGACCGGCCGGGAGGCGAGGCCCTCGTCCCGCCCAGCCCGCCGTCCCTCAGTCGGCCCTGACCTGCTTCCACAGGTCGCCGAACACCCCGTCCAGATCCACGTCCTCGACACCGGGCGTGAAGATCTCCTGAGGGAAGTCCGCCTTCCGCGTGGCGTCGATCCCGACCTTGGTGACCAGGTGCGAACCTCCTGCCGGATCGTACGAGGCAGGATCCAGGGGCGACCCCCGGGCGTGCGTGACCACGAACGCGTCCTCGTGGAACCGCACGCGTTGGGCGATCGCGTGCCAGACCTGCGCGTCGTTCGTGATGTCGACGTCCTCGTCGACCACGATCACGTACTTCAGGAACGGGTCGGCCGCAAACGCCGCCATCGCGGCGTTCTTCGGATCGCCCTCGATCAGCTTCTCCATCTGCACGTAGCAGATGTAGCGGCACCGGCCCGAAGGGGGAACGTAGACGGCCCTCACGCCGCCCGAGGCCAGGCGACAGGCCTTGTAGATCATCGAGTTCCGCGTCACGCCAGAGAGCAGCAGGTTGTCCCAGTGGCCGACGAACGAGCTCTGGTAGTGGGCGTTCTTCCGCATCGTGATGGCCTTGACGTGCACGACCGGATTGTTCCGCTCGGGGCCGTAGGTGCCGGGGTACTCGCCGAAAGGCGCCTCGCGCTCACGCTCGGTGGGGTGGATCTCGCACTCGAGGACGATCTCCGCCCGGGCCGGAACCTCGACGTCGATCGTCTCGCACTTCACCATCTCCAGCGGCTCGCCCAGCATCGCTCCGGCCATCGCGAACTCGTCGACGTCGATGCTGGTGAAGGAGAGGAAGCCGAGCCCGACCGCGGGATGGAGGCCGATCGCCACCGCCATCTCCGTGGGGCGCCCGTGCTTGATGTTCTTCTGCATGATGTAGTGCCCGTGCGCGGTCTCGGAGATCTGGATCCCGAACTTGTTGCGGCTCTTGGCCTGCAGTCGGTAGATCCCCGCGTTGCGGACCCCGGTGTCCGGATCCTTCATGATCTCGTAGCCGAGCGTGATGTATCGGCCCAACTGCTCCTCGAACCCGGGATCCACCGCGCCGCCGTCGAGCTCGTGGTACTTGAACATCGGCAGCCTGAAGATGTCGGCGTCGTCGCCGAGGTAGACGACCTCCTTGCAGGGCGCCGTCTCCTTGTCCACCATCACCGGCTCGATGCCCTGGTCCTCACGCGCCATGTATTCGAGGATGAAGTCGCGCGGGGTCGCGTCGATCGACAGGCCGATCGCCATCGCCAGGCGCGGGAAGCTCGCGTGGACGTTGGTGACCGCCGGCAGCTCGGCGCCCTTCACGTCGTCGAACACGACCATCGGGTACCGCCGTTCGTTCTCCAAGCGCCACAGGATGGCCATCGCCTGGAAGATCGGGTCTACCTCCTGCTTCACCCGCAGGATCTCGTTCGGGTAGTACTTCTCGAGGAACCGGATGAAGGACTGGAGGTCCTTCCCGAGCTCCGCCTTCTGTTCGGGCGGCAGTTGCGACATCGTCCCCCCTCGTGCGTCCAGCGCCGCCCGGGACGGTCCCCGGGAGCGAGATATCTTGACGTCGTGATAATGATGCACCAGCCGCGGCTGGCGTGGCAAGTGCGGACCTAGCCGGACCGCAGTAGACGGAACCCATGGGCTCCTCTCCGCCTCCCCACCTGCAAGACCCTGGCCTCGAGCTCATCCATAGGGAACTCGCAATGATCTTGGTCGAGTCGGACGCCATCGAGCCTCACCGCGCCTGCATCGATCAGCCGGAGCGCCTCGGATGTGGAAGACGCCACGCCTAGGGCCTTCATGAGCCGCGGGATCCAGACGGTTCCCCCTCGCACGGCCTCTGCCGGGATCCGCACGATCGGAGCGTGCACCGGGACGTCGCGGTCGCGATGAGTGCTCAGATAGTGGATCTCCGCCGCCTTCCCGGCTCCCTCTCCGTGGTACAGGTCCACGACCTCGCGCGCCATCCGACGCTTCTCCTCCCATGGGTCGAGCGAGCCGTCGGCCAGACCGGCCGTCACACGCTCGGCTTCGGCAGGGTCCCGGAAGAAGTCGAGGGTGAGCATGCGGTACCCCACGATCAGCTCGTCCGGGACCCGGACCAGCTTGCCGAACATGTCGTCCGGCTTCTCCGTGATCGCGACGTAGTTGCCGAGGGACTGGCTCATCTTCTGCACGCCGTCGGTGCCGACCAGCAGCGGCATCGTGAGCGCCACCTGCGGCTCGTGCCCGTGCTCGCGCTGGATATCGCGGGCCATCAGCAGGTTGAACCGCTGGTCGGAGCCGCCGAGCTCGACGTCGGCCTCCACAGCCACCGAGTCCATCCCCTGGAGCAGCGGGTAGAGGAACTCCATGATCGAGATCGGTCGCCCGTCCGCATACCGGGCAGCGAAGTCGTCCCGCTCGAGCATCCGCGCCACCGTCGTCGATGCGGTGAGACGCAGGACCGCCTCCATGTCCATCGGCTCGAGCCACTCGGCGTTGTAGCGGACCTCGGTCCGCTCGCGGTCCAGGATCATCCAGAACTGGTCCAGCAACCGGTCCGCGTGGCGCCGGACGACCTCCTTCGACAGCCGGGGCCGGGTCTCGGTCCGCCCCGAGGGGTCGCCGACGCGAGCCGTGAAGTCCCCGACGATCAGCACGGCCACGTGCCCGGCGTCCTGGAACTGCCGGAGCTTGCGCAGCACCACCGCCCAGCCGAGCGTCACGTCGGAGGCGGTGGGGTCGAGGCCGAGCTTGATCCGCAGCGGGCGTCGCAGCGCGAGCTTCTCCTCCAGGCCCCCGCTGGGCACCGCGTCGGCGGGCCCGGCGAGAAGCATGGACGAGTCGACCGGACCATGGGCAGCCATGGGCGCCAGGATGCTAGCAGCCTGGTCGTAGAGGGAACCGTGGCAAGATGGATGAACCATGGCCGTGCGCTCGCGGACCCTTGGGGCCGCCGTGATCCTGCTCGCCCTGGTCGCCTCGGCGTGCGACCTGCCGACCCTGCGTGAGGCCCGGTCGCAGGCCACGGCTCTGCCGCAGACCACGTTCCTGTACGCGTCCGACGGCACGCTGATCACCCGGCTGCACGCCGGGGAGGACCGCGTCGTCGTGCGTCAGTCCCGGATCCCCGAGGTGGTCCGGGATGCCGTCGTCGCGATCGAGGATCAGCGCTTCTACGACCACGCGGGTCTCGATTTGCGCGCCGTGCTGCGGGCGGCCTACGTCGACGTCACCACGGGCGAGGTCGTGGAGGGCGGGTCCACGATCACCCAACAGCTCGTCAAGAACGTCTACGTCGGCGCCGAGGAGACGATCGCCCGGAAGCTGCGCGAGGCCTACCTCGCCTGGCAGCTGGAGCACCGCCTCACCAAATCCCAGATCCTGACCAAGTACCTGAACACCGTCTACTTCGGCAACGGCGCCTACGGCATCATGGCGGCCTCCCGCACGTACTTCTCCAAGCAGCCCGACGACCTCAGCCTCGGGGAGGCCGCCCTCCTGGCCGGCCTGATCGCGGCCCCGGTCGACTTCGACCCCGTGACGCATCCGAACCGAGCGCGGAACCGCCGCAACCGGGTCCTCGGACGGATGTTCGCGCTGGGGATGATCGACTCCGAGGGTTACCGGTCTGCGCTTGCGGTCCCCGTCTCGCTCTCGATGGACGAGGAGGACGCGGGGCCCTACCTCGCCCCCCACTTCGTCGACTACTTCAAGGAATGGTTCCTCTCCAGCCCTCGCTTCGGCGAGACCCCTCAGGAACGCTACGACCTGCTGTTCAAGGGAGGGCTCCGGATCGTCACGACGCTCGACCCCGATCTCCAGCGCTTCGCCGAGCGAGCGATCGACCAGGTACTGATCAACCGATCCGACCCGTATGGTGCACTGACGGCCGTCGACCCGAGGACGGGCTACGTCCGAGCTATGGTCGGCGGGCGTGACTACTGGGACGAGCGGGACCGGTTCGCGCGGATCAACCTGGCCACCGGCGGGAGCACCGGTCGCCAGGCGGGGT
Source organism: uncultured Actinomycetes bacterium (assembly GCA_964640085.1). Classification (GTDB taxonomy): domain Bacteria; phylum Actinomycetota; class UBA4738; order UBA4738; family HRBIN12; genus CAZXFA01. The sequence continues at coordinate 15,926 of CAZXFA010000003.1, forward strand.
CCGCCTTCAAGCCGTTCGCCCTCGTGGCCGCGCTGGAGAGCGGCCTGACCCGAACGACGTCCCTGAACGGATCCTCGGCCCGCATCCTCCTCCAAGACGGGACCTACTGGGACCCGAAGAACGCCGAGGGGGGAGGATACGGGACGATCTCGCTCGAGACCGCGACGGTGAACTCGGTGAACATCGCCTACGCCAACCTGCTGGCCGAGATGGGGGCAGGCGACCCCTACCTGGGCGCCGAGAAGACGGTGGAGGTCGCCACGCGGATGGGGATCCGGTGCTGCCCCCGGACCACCGAGCCCAACGGACCGCTGTCCCCCGTGCCCTCGGCCGTCCTCGGCGTCAACGAGGTGAGCACCCTCGAGATGGCGTCCGCGTTCGGCACGCTGGCGTTCGGCGGACAACACGTCCAGCCGGTCCCGGCGATCCGGATCACGACGGCCGACGGCGAGGTGATCTTCGAGGCCAAACCGAGGCCGGAGCGGGTAGTGGATCCGGCGATCGCCTCCGAGGCCGTCGACATCCTGTCCGGGGTCGTCGAGCGTGGGACCGGCCGCGCGGCCTACCTCGGCCGACCGCAGTTCGGCAAGACCGGGACCGCGCAGAACGCGAGCGATGCGTGGTTCGTGGGCGTGATCCCGCAGCTGGCGGTGGCCGTCTGGGTCGGGTTCCCCCAGGGCCAGATCCCGATGTGCTGCGGCCGGGTCCGGATCTCGACCGTCTACGGCGGAACTTGGCCCGCGGCGATCTGGCACGCGTTCATGGTGAACGGCACCAGACGGATGCCGGAGCGCGACTTCCCAGAGGGGCCGGAGGTCGAGTACGTGACCCTCCGCGTCGACGTCACGCGAGGGTGCCTGGCGAACCAGTACACGCCGCTCTACGACATCGAGACCTTCCGGTACGTCGCGGGATCCGAGCCGACACTCCAGATCTGCACCGAGCCCAGCTCGTACCGGGAGCTGACGGTCCTCTCCGTGATCGGCATGGGGCAGGAGGAGGCGGTCGCCCGGCTCCGCGAGGCCGGGTTCAACGTGGCGATCGAACGCGCGCCGTCGGACCAGCCGGAGGGGACGGTGATAGCCCAGGATCCGGCGGCCGGCGAACGCCTGATCCAGACCGGCACGGTGACGATCACCGTCTCCGAGGGGATCGCTACACCCGAACCGACCCCGGTCCTGGTCCCCTCGGTGGTGGGGATGCCCGAGGGCGCCGCGCGGGCGGCGCTCCGACAGGCGGGCCTGGCCGTGGCGGTTTCCTACGAGGCGGAGTGCGACCCGGCCGACCCCGCCTGCCAGTACCGTCCCGGCGCCGTCTGGGCCCAGTCGCCGCCAGGTGGGTCGAGCGTCGACGAGGGATCCTCCGTGGCCCTCGTCGTCAACCCGTAGCCGATTGGCCGCGCGACAGGTAGAGGCTCCCGCGCTCGAAGAACCGCCATCGGCGCTCGAGCCCCACCGTGACCCCCACCCGGGTGCTTCGGGCGATCGCCCCTGGTGGGACCGGCTCGCCCGCCATGAGGAACAGGCCCGGGTCCCGGACGAGGTCCAGGCCGTCCTCGGACCGCCCGATCCCGAAGGCCTGGGTCAGCCGGGCGGGGCCTGAGCACAGGAGCCGCGGCTCCACGAGCCCTCGCTTGGCGGCCATGACCTCGAGCCCCACGAGAGGCTCCGCCGCCCGTAGCAGCACCGCGCTTCCCTCACCGTCGCGGCCGGTGACCACGTTCGAGCAGAAGTGCATCCCGTACGTGAAGTACACGTACAGGTGGCCCGGCCGGCCGAACATCACCCGGTTCCTCGGCGTCGGCCCTCGGAAGGAATGACTCGCGGGATCGTCCTCCCGGTAGGCCTCCACCTCGACCAGGCGGGCAGCAAGCCGCGAGCCGTCGGGGAGCAGGCGCACCAGCACACGCCCGAGCAGATCCGGCGCCACCGTCGTGGAGGGCCGGGCGAAGAACGCGCGCGGTAGCCGGCGGCCGAGCCTCACCGGCCTTTGCGCAGGAACCTGCGGAGCTTCCCGAGCGGCCATGCGTTGATCACGTCGTCCCTGGTGAGCCACCCACGCTGGGCGGTGGCAACGCCGTGCCGCATGTAGGGGAGGTGGATCGTCGCGTGAGAGTCGGTGTCGACCGCGAACCGCACCCCGTGACGTCTGGCCCACAAGATGTGCTCGTCCTTCAGATCGAGCCGGTCCGGGTACCCGTTGACCTCCAGCGCGGTCCCGGTCCGGGCCGCCGCGGCGAAGACCTCGTCCAGGTCGAACTCGATCGGGGATCGCTGCCCGATCAGGCGGGCGGTGGGGTGGCCGATCACGTGGACGAACGGGTTCTCCATCGCGCGGGCGATCCGTCGTGTCATCCGGTCCTTCGACTGGTTGAAGTGGGAGTGCACGGAGGCCACGTGCAGGTCGAACCCGGACAGGAAGCCTTCGTCCCAGTCGACCCCCCCGTCGGGGTCGATGTTCAGCTCGGACCCGTGAAGGAGCGTCAGCTTCGGGTATCGATCTTGCAGCCGCCGGAGCCGTTCCCGCTGGGCGAGGATCTTCTCGTCGGTCATCCGCTGCATCGCGAGGTTGGGCGCGTGATCGGTGACCGCGTAGTAGGCGTACCCCATCCCGGCCGCCGCCTCGAGCATCGCCTCGAGCGGTTCGAGCCCGTCGGTCAGGTTCGTGTGCGTGTGGAGGTCGCCGCGGATCTGCTCCAGGCGGATCACGTCGGGGAGCTCGCCGGACAGGGCGGCCTCGATCTCGCCCCGATCCTCGCGTAGCGTGGGCGGGAACCACGGGAGCCCGAGCCGCTGGTACACCTCCTCCTCCGTCTGGGCCACGATGAGCTTCCCGCTCTTCGCCCGGAACAGCCCGTACTCGGAGAGCTTGAGCCCCTTACGGACCGCAAGCTCCCGGATCCGGATGTTGTGGGCCTTCGACCCGGTGAAGTAGATCATGGCGGCGCCCCAGACCTCCGGGGGGACGACTCGCAGGTCCACCTGCGGTCCGGGGGAAGTGATCACCGAGGACTTCGTCTCGCCGTGGGCGAGCACCCGCTCCACCTGCGGCAGGGCCACGAACGCATCCATGATCCTCGGCGCGTGCGCCGGATCCGCGGCCACGAGCAGGTCCACGTCCCCGATCGTCTCGGCCATCCGGCGCAGGGATCCCGCGAAGGCGCTGCGCAGAACGCCATCGTGCCCCGAGAGCTGGGCGAGCAGCGTCTCGGCCAGGTCGAGCGCCACGCTGACGAGCGACCGGCCGCCCGACTCCCGGAGGCGTGCGATGCCGGCGCGGATGTTCTCCTCGGTCTTGGCCCCGAACCCCTTCAGGCCGGTGAGGTGATGCCCCTGGACGGCCCGCTCGAGCTCCTCCACGCTGGAGATCCCGAGCTCGCGGTGGAGGATCATCGCCCGCTTCGGGCCGAGGCCCGGGATCGACATGATCGCGCGGACCCCGGCCGGGATCTGCCCGCGGAGCTCGTCGAGCGCGGCGATGGTGCCGGTCCGGAGGAACTCGTGGATCTTCTCCCCGATCGAGCGGCCCACGTTCGGGATCCGCAGGACCTCCTTGAGGTCCATCCCTTCCACGTCGGCCGGGTAGCCGCCCACGGCGCGGGCAGCCTTCTCGTACGCCCGGGGCTTGAACGGATCGTCCGACAGGATGGACAACAGGTCCGCGTACTCCGTCAGGATCGACCCGACGGCGTCGTTCGCGCGCGGCACGGGTCACCCCCTCCCTGCGGGTGATTCAGGCCACGCCGAGCAACCAGAGCAGCAGCGCCTTCTGCGTGTGCATCCGGTTCTCGGCCTGGTCCCACACCGCCGACCGCGGGCCGTCGATCACCTCGTCGGTGATCTCCTGACCGCGATGCGCGGGCAGGCAGTGGAGCACGGTCACGTCGGGCCTGGCGAGCTCCACCTTCGCCCGATCGAGCGCGTAGGCCGAGAAGACCAGCGCCCGCTCCCCGGCCTCGGCCTCCTGTCCCATGCTGGCCCACACGTCCGTGTACAGGACGTCTGCACTCACGGAGGCCTCCTCCGGATCGTGGGTGAGGGTGACGCTCCCGCCGCTCGAGGCGGCGATCTCCCGGGCTCGCTGCACGACCTGTGGGATCGGCTCGAACCCCGGGGGCGTCGCCACGCGCACGTGCATCCGCATCTTGGCCCCTCCCAGCAGGAGGGAGTGCGTGACGTTGTTCCCGTCACCCAGGTAAGTGAGGGTTCGACCCGCGAGCTCGCCCTTAGCCTCGCGGACCGTGAGCAGGTCGGCCAGGCACTGACACGGGTGCTCGAAGTCCGACAGGGCGTTCACCACCGGGATCGTCGCGCCGGAGGCCAGGAGCTCCAGGCGCTCCTGCTCGAACGTCCGCAGGACCAGCGCGTCGACGTACCGCGACAGCACCCGGCCCGTATCCTCGATCGTCTCCCCCCGCCCGAGCTGCAACTCTGCCGAGGACAGCGACAGCGGGTGAGCCCCGGTGGAAGTGACCGCGATCTCGAACGAGACCCTGGTTCGTGTGGACGGCTTCTCGAAGATCATCGCCACGGCCTTGCCGCGAAGCCGCTCGGCGGGGTCGTCGGGTTGTGCCTTCACCTTGGCCGCGAGGTCCAGGAGCCATCCCAGCTCCTCGGGCGTGAGGTCGTCGACGGACAAGAAGTCCCGCTCCATGGGGGGCAGTCTATCCGCGCCCGGCTCCCGCGCGCTCCCGACCCTAGCCGGAGCGCAGCTCCGCACCGAGATCGCGCCGCAGCCGCTCCACGATCGCCGCAATCGCTGCGTCCGCCTCCCCATCGGTGAGGGTCCGGTCGGGCGCGCGGAGGTCCACCGAGTACGCGAGGCTCTTGGTGCCCTCGGCGAGCGGCCGACCGGAGAAGACATCGAACAACACGCATGAGCCGAGGAGCTCGCCGGCCGCCTCCCGCAGCGCGCGCTCGACCGCTCCGGCCGGCACGTCGTGAGCGACCGTGAACGCCAGGTCCCGCCGGACCGGTGGGAACCGAGGGACCTCCCGCGCCTGGACCGCTCGCGACGCGTGCCGCATCATCGGGCGGACCAGCATCTCCCCCGCGGCGATCCGACCAGACACGTCCAGCTCGGCGGCCACACGGGGGTGGATCTCGCCCACCACGCCGATCGCCTCTCCGGCGACGAGGACGGTCGCGGAGCGCCCGGGGTGGAACGCCGTCCCCGCGGGGTCACCGAGCGACCAAGGCACTCCGAGATCGCCCATCAACGCCTCGATCACGCCCTTGGCGTCGAAGAAGTCGTACGAGCGACCGGTGCCGGTCCACCCCGGGTCCGCGATCCCGTGCATCGCGAACCCGACCGCCGGCCGCTCCTCCGGTTCCCCGTCCCGCAGCCGGAAGACGTTGCCCACCTCGAAGAGCGCCACCGAAGGGACGTGCCGGTACGCGTTGCGCCGGATCGCCTTCAGGAGACCGGGGAGCAGCCGGAGCCGGAGCCATCCCTCGTCGGCGGCCAGCGGATTCGTCACGCGGATCGCGCGATCCCCGTCCCCGTGGCCTTCGAGCTCGGCGTCGGAGACGAACGGGATCTGTCGGACCTCTCGCAGCCCGGCTCGCGCCTGCGAACGCCGCACCCGTCCGAGGAACGCGGAGGTGGGGGTCAGCCGACCGGTCTGGCGCACCGCCGGCAGCGTGGATCCGATGCGCTCGTACCCCTGGATCCGTGCCACCTCCTCGATCAGGTCCACCTCACGCTCCAGGTCCACCCGGTAGCCGGGGATCTCGACCTCCACCCGGTCCCCCTCCACCACGACGGAGGACATCGCGAGGCGGTCGAAGACCCGCACGGCGTCATCGGACCCGACCTCGTATCCGATCAACGCCGAGGCCCGGGGAAGGCGCATCTCGATCCGCCGGCGTTCGGGGGCCCCGCCGACCTCGAGGATCCCGCGCAGCACGGTGGCGCCGCACCACTCCGCCATCAGCCGGCACGCCCGGTCGGCCCCCACAGGGACCGCCTCGGGATCGACCCCCCGCTCGAAGCGCACCGACGCCTCCGTCGACAGGTCGATCCGCCGCCGGGTCCGCTGGACCCCTCCGCGCTCGAAGGAGGCGCTCTCCAGCAGGATGTCCGTCGTGGAGGCCGATACCTCGGCGAGCTCGCCGCCCATCACACCGGCCACCGCGACCGGGCGCTCCGTGTCGCAGATCAGCAGGTCATCGGCCGTGAACGTCCGCTCCACGTCGTCGAGGGTCACCAGCCGCTCGCCCTCGCCCGCCCGTCGCACCACGATCCCGGGGCCCTTCAGGAGGGCCAGGTCGAACGGGTGGAGCGGCTGACCCACCTCGAGCATCGCGTAATTCGTGGCATCGACGGCGGCAGAGATCGGACGCATCCCGGACGCGGACAGCCGGGCCTGGACCGCGATCGGGGATGGAAGGTCCCGCACATCGCGCAGGATCCGAGCCAGGTACCGAGGACACCGATCGAGGTCCAGCACCTCGAGGGTGGCCAAGCGCTCGGCGGGCTCGTCGGACTCGTCCACCTCGGTCGCCGGGAGCCGGAGCGGCGTGCCCGTGCCGGCCGCCACCTCCCGCGCGATCCCGAGCACCGAGTAGAAGTCGGGCCGGTTCGGCGTCACCTCGACGTCGAGCACCGCATCGGTCAGCCCGAACGCCTCCGCCACGTCTCGACCGGGCTGCAGGTCCGGCGGCAAGATCAGGATCCCCTCGTGCGACGGGGCGACGCGGAGCTCGTCCGGCGCGCACAGCATGCCGTTGGACACCACGCCCCGGATCGTCCGGGCGCCGAGCGGCTCCCGCAGCAGCGGCACGCGGGCTCCCGGAGGCGCGAGCGGCACGAGGTCGCCCGGCCCCATGTTGCGGACGCCGACCACGACCTCGGTCTCGCCGGACCCCGTCTGCAGCCGCGCGATGCACAGGGTCTCGCTGCTCGGGTGGTCACGCACCTCGATCACCCGAGCGACGATCACCCCCGACAGGCCCGCCCACGGGCGTTCGATCGACTCGACCTCGGCGCCCTGGTGGGTCAGCAGCTCCGCGAGCTCTTCGGCCGACAGGCCAGTCGGGCACAGCTCGCGGAGCCAGGACAGGACGATCCTCACGCCGCCCCCTCGAACTGCTCGAGGAACCGGACGTCGCCCTCGACGAACAGGCGCATGTCGTTGACGCCGAACAGGGGCATCGCCACGCGCTCGATGCCAACGCCGAACGCGAACCCCGTGAACCGCTCCGAGTCGTACCCGCAGTTCTCCAGGACCTTCGGGTGAACCATGCCGGCGCCCAGGAGCTCCAGCCAGCCGTTGCCGCACACCCGGCAGCCGGCGCCACCGCAGATGAAGCACGAGACGGCGGCCTGGCAGCCAGGCTCCACGAACGGGAAGTAGTCGGGCGAGATCCGCACACGCACGTCGGGTCCGAACATCTCCCGGTAGAAGGCCTCCAGCGTCCCTTTCAGGTCGGCGAATGAGATCCCCTCATCGACCGCCAGCCCCTCGACCTGGTGGAAGACCGAGAGGTGGGTCGCGTCGACGGCTTCGCGTCGATACACACGACCCGGAACGACGACGAAGACCGGGGGGTCCTGGGTCTCCATCGTGCGGATCTGCACCGCGCTCGTCTCCGTTCGCAGGAGCAGGCCGGGCACATCGACGTACAGCGAGTCCTTCATCGTGCGGGCGGGGTGGTCGCGCGGGATGTTGAGCGCCTCGAAGTTGTGCCAGTCGTCCTCGATCTCCGGGCCCTCGGCCACCCGGTATCCCATCCGGGTGAAGACGTCCACGATGAGATCTTCGACGAGCGTGAGAGGGTGCAGCGAGCCCGGTCGGGGACGTCGACCGGGCAGCGTGACGTCGACGCGGTCCCGCTCCAGGATCGTCGCCTCCGCGCCCGTCTCGAGCTCGTCTCGTCGCGCTTGGAGCGCCGCCTCGAGCTCGGACCGCACATCGTTGGCCAGACGTCCGAGCTCCCGCCGGTCCTGATCCTGCATCCCGCCGAGCGCGCGCCCCACCTCGCCGATCGGCGTCCTGCGACCCAGGACCGATACCTTGGCCGCGTCCAGCTCCTCCAGCGAGGACGCCGCGGCGATCGCGGCTGTCCCCCGCGCGCGTTCGTCCTCCAGGATGCGTCGGGCCTCTGCGGGGTCCATGATCGGCGGGAGTCTAGCAAGCGACCTTCCGCGGGCCGCCTCACGCCTCCGAGCCGTCGACCGGGATATCCAGGCGGAACGTCAGGGCCCCGTCGACGTGGACCGAGACAGACCCCCCCTGGGCTTCGGCTACCCCGAGTGCGACGAACAACCCGATCTTGCTCGGCCCGCCCGAGCCGGGCGTCCGGGGACGGAACAGGTGCTCGGCCTGTTCCTGCGTGAGGTCGGTTCCCCGCCGGGAGGCGTCCAGGATCAGTCGGCCGTCGCTCCTATGCGCGGCTACGCGGACCGGCCCCTCGTTCGTCCACCAGACCAGGGACTCGATGAACGCCTCCAGGACGAGCCGGAGCCGGTCCGGATCGACGAGGATCTCGACCGTCCCACCCTCCCACCGGATCGGCGGGTGCTCGGGGTCCCGCCCGAGCGACTCGGCCACCTGCTCCACGACCCGGCCGACGTTCACACGCTCCGGGAACAGGTCGAGCGATCCGGACGCCAGCCGGGCGGCGTCGACCAGCTGGCGGACGATGGCGTTCAGCCGGTCCGTGTCGAACACGATCCCGGTCAGCATGAGCTCCCGCTGCTCGGGCGTCATCTGGTCCCACCGTGTCGACAGCGCGTGGCCGAAGCCCTTCATCGCCGTCAGCGGTGAGCGGATGTCGTGGGCCGCGGAGGCGATGATCGTCTCCAGGACGACGCGTGGACCTCCGCGCCGTCGCTTCGCCCATTCGAAGAGGCAGACGGTGGCGGCTCCGGCCAGGTTCAGCGACTCCGCGCGCCCGAGGATCGGCACGCGTACCGTCGTATCGGCGAGCGATGTGACCTCCGGCGGCAACCCCCGAGCCTCGTTACCGAGGACGAAGACCACCGGCTCCTCCAGGTCCATCCCGAACACGTCCTGGTCGCCCCGCGCATCCAGCGCCAGGACACGCATCCCGCGTCGTCGGGCCTCCTCCACGGCCGCCCTGGTCGAGACGTCACGGACCACAGGGAGGTGGAACAGCGAGCCGGCCGAGGCCCGTACCGTCTTCGGGTTGTACACGTCCACCGAGGAGGTGGTGAAGACCACCACGCCCGCGCCGGCCGCGTCGGCCGAGCGCAGGACCGTCCCCGCGTTGCCCGGATCGCGGACCTCGTGGAGCAGGACCATGCAGCCGGCGGTTCCGGGGATCGCCGGGAGATCCAGGTCGACGAACGGCGACAAGCCGAGTAGCCCTTGGGGTGTGACGGTGGAGGTGAGCTTCCCCATGACCGGCCCATCGACGTGAACAGCGTCCGCCCCCGAACCCGCCGCCCGAGCGACGAGGGGGTGACCCGGATCGGTGTGGAACAGGGCCAGGAGCCCGGCAGGATGATCGAGAGCCTCCCCGACCGCCTGGGCCCCCTCGACGAGGAACCGCCGCTCGCGCTCCCGGAAGGTCCGCTTCTTGAGCCGGAGCGCGGCGGCGACCTTCGGGTTCCGCGGAGACGTGATCACGGGCTCCCTCCGACCGCGATGCGATCGTATCCGGTGCCGGCCGGGCCTGATGCTAGGCGGCCAGCGCGTCCTTGGCCGTCTGGACCAGTTGCCCGAACGCCGCGGGATCGTGCACCGCGATGTCCGCGAGGACCTTCCGGTCGACCTCGACGCCAGCCCGCTGGAGACCGTGGATCAACCGGGAGTACGAGATCCCGTTCTGGCGGGCGCCTGCCCCGATGCGGGCGATCCACAGCTTCCGGAACTGCGCCTTCCGATCACGCCGGTCGCGGTACGCGTACTGGCCGGAGTGCATGAGCTGCTCCTTGGCCACCCGGTACCGGCGCGAACGCGCCCCGTAGTATCCCTTCGCCTTCCGGAGCACCTCCCGCCGCTTCTTCCTCGCGTGGACCGAACGCCTGACCCGTGCCACCCTCGCCTACTCCCCCAGCAGCCGGCGGATCTTCGTGCGCTCGGCCGTGACCTCGGCCCAGCCCTCGACGCGACGCCGGCGGCTGCCGCTCTTCTTCCTCAGCATGTGGTTCCCGGTCGCCTTGCGGTGCAGGACCTTCCCCGTGCGGGTGATCCGGAACCGCTTGGCCGTAGCCCGGTGCGTCTTCTGCTTCATGCCACCCTCGTTCCCTCAGGCGTCCCGCGGCTCGGGCGCGGGAGATGCGGCCGGCTCGGACGCCCGGCCCTTCTCCGGAGGCCTCTTCGTCGGCGCGATCACCATCACCATGTTCCGTCCATCCTGCTTGGGGGATGCCTCGACCACCGCGGTCTCTCCCAGGTCCTCGACGAGCCGATCCAGGATCCTGCGTCCGAGCTCCGTGTGAGCCATCTCGCGCCCCCGGAACATGATGGTCACCTTGACCCGCGCTCCTGCGCGGAGGAACCGCTCGACGTGCCCCTTCTTCGTGGCGTAGTCGTGCGGATCGATCTTCGGGCGGAACTTGATCTCCTTGACCTCGACCCTCGCCTGCTTCTTCCGGGCCTCCTTCTGGCGGATGTCGCGCTCGTACTTGAACTTCCCGTAGTCCATGATCCGGGCCACGGGCGGGTTGGCCTGCGGCGCCACCTCCACCAGGTCGAGATCCAGTTCCTGCGCCCTGCGGAGCGCGTCCTGGGTCGAGACGATGCCGATCTGCGCCCCGTCGGGCCCGACCAGTCGGACCTGCGGAGAGCGGATCCGGTCGTTTATGCGCGGATCAACCGATACCCCGCATCACCTCCTACCGATAGGAAGGCACCGGACCCCGCCGGTGCCTCGTGGACCACCCAAGAACCGCTCGCCCAGAGTATAGGTGCAGGCCAGGACGGTGTCGACGGGTGTCGGATGGCCCTCCTGGTTGCTGGACCACGTCACGGTGCCGCGCTCGCTCGATCGAACCTCCACGCCACGAGGGCGCCGCGGAGCCTAGCACGAGCCCACGGAGCCGTCGATGGGCCGTTCGCCCATCACCAGTCGGGGTCGAGCGGTCGCCCGTAGTCGTCCTCGAGCCGGAGCGTGTCGTCTTCGGTCGTGTAGCCGTACGCGATCTCCAGTACGCGTCCCCGCGAGGAGCCTTGGTTGGCGAGCCGGTGGGTGGTCTCGGCGGAGACCATGAACTCGTCCCCCGGCTGGGCCTCCACCACCTTGTTCCCGATCTGGACGGTGAGCCCGGGGTCCAGGACCACCCACATCTCGTCGCGCATCTGGTGGTAGTGCACGCTGGTCTCCTGGCCCGCCTCGACCGTGATCACCCGGACCGAGCTCGGCTGGTTCAGGGCGTAGGTCACCACCTTGCCCCAGGGCTTGTCGATGATCACCCCGATCCCTCCATCGGCATCTGCTCCAGGAGCGAGGCCATCTCCATCGCGGCCATCGCAGAGTCCCAGCCCCGGTTGCCGTGCCGGCCACCGGCCCGATCCATCGCCTGCTCGAACGTGTCGGTGGTGAGGACGCCGAAGATCACCGGCACACCCGTCTCCAGACCGGCGGCGCGGATCCCCGCGGCGGCCTGCTGGGCCACGTGATCGAAGTGCGTGGTCTCGCCCCGGATCACCGCACCCAGGCACACGACGGCGTCGTACCCACCGGCGCCGGCCAGGCGCCGGGCCACCAATGGGAGCTCGAACGCGCCCGGCACCCAGGCGACGTCCAGGCCATCCTCCGCCACCTCGTGGCCGCGGAAGCCGTCGAGGGCCCCTTCGAGCAGCTTCGCCGTGACGACCTCGTTGAAGCGTGAGACCACGATCGCGAACCGGCGTCCGCGTCCGGCGGCCCGTCCCCGCAGCGGGCTCACGGCGCCTCACCGGCTCCCACCCCCACGTCGGGCTCGAGGTTGCCCAGGAGGTGCCCGAGCTTCTCCTGCTTGGTCTTCAGGTAGCCGATGTTCCGCGGGTTCGGGTTCGTCTCCAGGGGCACGCGCTCCAGGATCGACAGCCCGTAGCCTTCGAGGCCGGCGCGCTTGGCCGGGTTGTTCGTGAGGAGCCGCATCGTCCGTACGCCAAGATCGACCAGGATCTGGGCCCCGACGCCGTATTCGCGGGGGTCGGCGGGGAACCCGAGCTCGACGTTCGCCTCCACCGTGTCTCGACCGAGCTCCTGGAGCTGGTAGGCCCGGAACTTGTGGGTCAGTCCGATCGCACGTCCCTCGTGGCCCCGGATGTAGAGGATGACTCCGCGCCCCTCCCGTCCGATCGCTCCCACGGCGCTCTCGAGCTGGGCCCCGCAGTCGCACCGGAGCGAGCCGAACACGTCCCCGGTGAGGCACTCGGAGTGGACCCGGACCATGATCGCCTCACCGTCCCCCACCTCCCCGAGCACCATGGCCACGTGCACCTGACCGTCGACCAGGCTCTCGTACGTGTAGGCGACGAACTCTCCGTACTCGGTCGGGATCTGGGCCTCGGCCGTACGGCGTACCAGATGTTCCCGGCGGCGCCGGTGCTCGATCAGATCGGCGATGGAGATGATCCGGAGGTCGTGCTCGGCCGCGACCCGGAGGAGCTCGGGGAGCCGGGCCATCGAGCCATCGGGGTGCAGGACCTCGCACAGCACGCCCGCCGGGTAGAGCCCGGAGAGCCTCGCGAGGTCCACGGTGGCCTCCGTGTGACCGGCGCGTCTGAGGACCCCTCCCTCCTGGGCCATCAGCGGGAAGACGTGCCCAGGCATCCGGATGTCCTCCGGCCGGAGGGACGGGTCCGCGACCGACTGCACGGTGGCCGCGCGATCGAAGGCACTGGTCCCGGTCGTGGTCCGTCCCTGCACATCGATCGACACCGCGAACGCGGTCCCGTGGCTCTCGTTGTTCTTGGAGACCATCAACGGGATCCGCAGCTCCTCGAGCCGCTGCTGGGTGACCGGCATGCACACGATCCCCCGGCCGTGGGTGACCATGAAGTTGATCGCCTCCGGCGTGGCCATCTCGGCCGCCATGACGAAGTCGCCCTCGTTCTCTCGGTCGGCGTCATCGACGACGATGACGATCCTGCCGGCTCGGATGTCCGCGATGGCCTCCTCGATAGAGGCGAACACCCCCCGGCTCGCCCGGTCCTGTCCGTCGTTCATGACCCTCTCCCGTCCACGACTGCCTCCACGTACTTCGCGATCACGTCGACCTCCAGGTTCACCGGATCCCCGACGGCGGTACGCCCGAGCGTGGTCGCCTCGAGGGTGTGCGGGATAAGGGCCACCGAGAAGGTCGACCCCTCCAGCGTGGCCACGGTGAGGCTCACACCGTCGACGCTCACCGAGCCCTTGGGGACCAGGTACCGGCGGAGCCCCTCGGGGGTGCCGATCGTGATCCACGCCCCCCCGTCGCCCGCCGGCTCGAAGCCCGCGACCTCCCCGACGCCGTCGACGTGACCCTGCACGAGGTGCCCTCCGAGACGGCTGGAGAGCGTCACCGGACGCTCCAGGTTCACGGGGTGCCCCTCGGCCAGGCGCGCGAAGCTCGTCCTCCGCAGGGTCTCCTCCGAGAGATCGAACGCCAGGTACCCGTGGCCGCGTTCCGCCACGGTGAGGCAGACGCCGTTGACGGCCACGGAGGCGCCGACCTCCGAGTCCGAGTTGACGGTCCGGCACCGGACGGAGAGCCGGGTGGGCGAGATCGCCAGGACCGTGCCCCGCTCCTCAACGATGCCGGTGAACATCGGCCTCCACCCTCAGGTCTTCCCCGATCCGGTCGAACGAGCGCACGCGCAACCCGACCGCGTTGGCGATCGGCGCGAAGCCGCGGCCCCCCAGCACGGTGGGCGATCCCTCCCCGCCGATCAGCTTGGGAGCCAGGTACAGGATCACGCGGTCCACGACCCCCTCCTCGACCGCGGCGAAGGCCAGCGTCGGCCCGCCCTCCAGCAGCAGGCCCTGGACGTCCCGCTTCCCCAGGTCGCGGACGAGCTCCCCGAGCGGGACGCCGGTCCCCTCGGGCTCGTACACGAGGAGCTCGGCCCCCGCCCGCGCCCACTCCCCCCGACGCTCATCCGAGGCCAGCGGCGTCGTGGCGACCAACGTGGGAGCGGCCCGATCGAACAGGTCGCCGGTCGTCGGGACGCGACCCCGCCCGTCCACCAGCACCCGGAGGGGGGGCCGCCCGCGGTAGCCCGGCTCACGGACCGTGAGCGACGGATCGTCGACGAGCGCGGTACCGGCCCCGACCACGATCGCGTCGGACCAGGCGCGAAGGCGGTGCACGTCCGCGCGGGCGGCCTCCCCGGTGATCCAACGGGATGAGCCGTCGCGCGCCGCGACCTTCCCATCCAGGGAGGCCGCCATCTTCCATACCACGAAGGGCAGCCCCGTCCGCACGTGCTTGACGAAGGCCTCGTTCTGACGGGCGACCTCTTCCGCCAGGAGGCCCTCCGCGACCTCGATCCCCCGGGCCCGTAGCTCCTGGAAGCCCGAACCGTCGACGATCGGGTTGGGGTCGCGCATCGCGGCGACCACGCGGCCGATCCCCGCTCGCACGATGGCGGCCGTGCAGGGAGGGGTGCGTCCAGTGTGGTCGCAGGGTTCGACGGACGTGTAGAGCGTGGCGCCGTGCGCGCCCTCCCCGGCTGCCGCGAGCGCGACCACCTCAGCGTGCGGATGGCCAGGTCCCTCGTGCCAGCCCTCGCCGATCACCCGACCGTCGGACGAAACGATGACGGCCCCGACAAGCGGGTTGGGCGAGACCACCCCCCGGCCGCGCTCCGCGAGGGCGATCGCCCGCTCGATGTACGCCTGGTCCGACACGCGCACGCCTCCGCTCTGGGGCGTGGGCATCGGGTGGGGCAGAGGCGGCGGCCGTCCGGCCGCTGCCGATCCCGCCCGTCCTCTCCCATCCCGACTTTCACGGTCGGTCCCGGGATCTCACCGGGTCCACCCCCGAGTGGCTCCCGAGGGGTCGCGGACTGTCACCGCCGGTGGGGAGTTGCACCCCGCCCCGAAGACAGGCTCTTCCGAGCCTGAGTATACGGGTCGCCGGGTCGGTGCTCCAGGGGTCAGACCGACTGCCGTCGGTCGATCGCGTACGAGGAGCGCACCTCGCGCTTGGCGAACTGCTTCATCTCGGTCGCCACCGCGACCGCCTCGCCGTAGTGGGCGAACCGGCGGACGTGCGTGGTGGCTACCCCTACCGAGATGCACACGAGGGGGATCCGCTGGAGCTCGCCGCGTCGGTCCTCGACCTCCACGAACCCGCGGCGGACGTCCTCCTCCTCGTAGTACAGGGAGATCTGTTCGTCGAACCGTTCGACGATCCTCTTGGCGGCGTCCTCGGCCACCTCCGGCGGGACGGCGGCCACGAAGTCGTCTCCCCCGACGTGCCCGACGAACCCGTCGGTGCCGGCCAGCTCGGCGACCGCGTCCTGGACCACGCGGGCCGCCCCCTGAATCAGCCGATCGCCGCGCACGAACCCCTTCTGATCGTTGTACGCCTTGAAGTTGTCGAGGTCCGCGTAGAGCACGGCGAACTGCCGATCCTCGCGCACCATCCGTTCGATCTCTTCCTGGATGCGGATGTTCCCCGGCAGACCGGTGAGCGGAGAGAGGTTCCTCATCTCCTTGGCCCGTCGGAGCGTGCCCTTGACGCGCGCCAGCAGCTCGATCGGGTCGAAGGGCTTGATGATGTAGTCGTCCGCCCCGGCCGTCAGACCCAGCACCTTGTCCGTGGACAGGGCCTTGGCCGTGAGCATGATGATCGAGGCATTGGCCGTCTGGGGGTTCCGGCGCAGCCGCTGGGCGACCTCGAACCCGTCGATCCTGGGCATCATGACGTCCAGCAGCACCAGGTCCGGCCGCAGCTCCAACGCTCGCGTCAGCGCCTCCTCGCCGTCGGAGGCCACGGATACCTCGTATCCGGCGCTACGGAGGTTGACCTCGACGAACCGCGCGATGTCCGGATCGTCGTCCACGACCAGGACGGTCTCGGGCATCAGGCTCGCTCCACGATCGCCTTCAGCTCCCGAGCGGCGGCGGCCGGGTCCTCGGCCCCGAAGATCGCCGACGCGGCAACGAGTACGTTCGCACCGGCTGCGACGCAGCGCCGCGCGTTGTCGAGCTTGACGCCGCCGTCCACCTCGACGTCGACCGGCAGGCCCTGCCGATCGACCCGCGCGCGGACCGCCTCGAGCTTGGGGAGCGCCTCGGGGATGAAGGCCTGCCCCGCCCAGCCGGGGTGAACACCCATGACCATGACGTCGTCCACTTCCTCCAGGAACGGATGGACGACGTCGATCGGGGTCTCGGGGCTCACCGTCACACCGACGCCCATGCCCGCCCCCCGAGCCTTCTCGATCACCGGACCGGGGTCTTCCACCGCCTCGACGTGGAAGCTCACGACGTCCATGCCCGCCTGCGCCAGCTCGTCGAACATCGCAGCGGGCGCCTCGACCATCAGGTGTCCGTGCAGGACCCGATCGGTGTGTGGTCGGAGCGAAGCCACCACGATGGGACCCATCGTGAGCGGGGGCACGAAGTGCGCATCCATGACGTCCACATGGATGACGTCGGCATACGCCTCGACCCGCTTGACCTCGTCAGCCAAGCGCGAGAGGTCGGCCGCCAGGATCGAGGCCGAGAGCTTCCCCATCCCGGCTATCCTAGCCGCGCACTCCGTCCGCCCGGCGGAAACCGGCGACGAACATCGCATCGCACCGGTGCCGGTGCGGCCACAGACGGATCCGGGCGGAGCGGCCGTCGGGCCCCTCGAGCTCTTCCGGCTCCAGATCTGCGCGAGACCGGACGATCCGGTCGCAGACCTCGTCGGTCTCCGCCCTCGGGAACGTGCACACGCTGTAGACCAGGCGTCCACCGGGTCGCAGCAGCCCCGCCGCGGCCGTCGCGATCGCGGACTGGAGCCTGGCCAGCTCGGGGAGCTCCTCTCGGCGGGGACGCCAGAGGAGCTCGGGACGACGACGGGCCGAGCCGATCCCCGAGCAGGGCGCATCCACCAGGATCCGGTCGAAGGCGCCGGCGACCGCCGGACGACGCCCGTCCTGCACGAGCACGATCCCGTCGAGCCCGAGCCGCCGCAGGGTCCGATGCACGAGCCGCGCACGAGACGGCGAGCGGTCGGCCGCGACGAGCTCTCCCCCCGGTCGCACGCGGCACGCCAGATGCCCGGCCTTGCCGCCGGGGCCGGCGCACGCGTCCAGCACCCGCTCGCCCGGCCGAGGGTCCAGGACGTCGACCACGAACGATGAGGCCTGGTCCTGGACCGCGAACCACCCCTCGCCGAACCGGGGCAGACGTGAGGGCGCGCCCGATCCGATGACGAGCGACCCGTCGTGGAGCGTCCCGCGCGCCACCTCCACGCCGGCCCGTGCCATCGCGCGCTCCACCTGCCCGACCGAGGCCCGGCAGGTGTTGGTTCGCAGCGTGAGTGGGGCCGGCTCGGCCAGGGACCGGGCCGCCTCCTCCGTCTCGGCGCCCAGGAGCTCCCGCAGCTCGTGGACGGCCCAGGCGGCGAGGCCGGTCCGCAGGGCGACGCTCCCGTCGGAGGGCTCGGGCGGCTCCGGGGCTCGCCTACCGGTCAGGCGGCGCAACACCGCGTTCACGAATCCGCGGTACCTGGGGGAAGCGAGCGCCACGGTCTCGGCCACGGCGGCATGGTCAGGCACGCGGGTGAACAGGACCTGGTAGGCGCCGAGCCGCAGCAGGGCCCGGGCAGCCTTCGGCGCCGTCTCCAGGGGACGGTCGAGCAGCGGCGCCAGGGCGTGGTCGATCGGGACGAGCCGCCGCAGCGTCCCGTAGGCGAGCTCGGAGGCGAAAGCCGCGTCGCGTTCGGAGAGCCCGGCCCGCGCCAAGGTGCTCGGGAGCGCGAGGTTCGAGTACGCGCCCTCCTCTGTCACCCTGCGGACCACGTCGAGGGCCACCGCCCGCGCTCGGCTCATCCCAGGCGCTCACCGAGGCGGGGGCGGAACCCGTTCACGAACGCGACCGCGTCCATCCGACGGCGTCCCGCGGGAACGAGGTCCTTCGGACGGACCCCACCCTCCCCGGCAGCCACCACGAACCCCACCTGGTCGACCTCGACGATCGTGCCCGGCGGTCCTCCTGCCTCCACGGCGGCCGAGGAGAAGACCTTCAGTCCGTGGCCGCGGAACGTCGTGGTGGCGGCGGGTTCGGGCGAGAGCGCCCGGCATCGGTTCACGAGCTCGCGGGCGGGTCGGGTCCAGTCGAGGACCCTGTCCGCCGGTCCGAGCCGGTGGGCGAACGTCGCCCGTGCGTTGTCCTGCGGTGTGGGCTCGATCGTACCGGCCGCCAACCGATCGATCGACTCCACCAGCAGGTCGGCACCGACCGCAGCCAGACGCGCCCCGAGCGCGCCGGCATCATCGGAGGGGCGGATCGTGTGCGCCCGCTGGAGCAGGATCGGGCCGGTGTCCATCCCCGCGTCCATCACGATCGTCGTCACCCCTGTGCGCTCCAGGCCGAGCAGCAGCGCCGTCTGCACGGGGCTGGCGCCGCGGAGCTCGGGGAGCAGCGAGAAGTGGAGGTTCACAGAAGCCACCGCGGGCACGTCGAGGAGCCCGGTGGGCAGGATCTCGCCGTAGGCGACGACCGCCAGCATGTCCGGTCCGGCAGCCCTCAAACGCTCGGCACCCTCGCCCGAGGTGACGGTGACGACCTCGGCCAGCGGCACCCCGAGCCGCTCGGCGGATCCCGCCACGGGCGTGCGCCGGAGCCGATCGCCCCGTCCGGCGGGCTTCGGCGCGGCCGTCACCACCAGGCTCACCCGATGGGCGGAGCCCGCCAGAGTCTCCAGGGACGGCACCGACCACACGTCGTTCCCGAGGAAGACGACGTTCGACGACGGCGCCGCCACCGGCGCTCAAGCCTCCTGCGCGCGCTTGAGCTCGAACTCCCTGAGTTGCCGCATCACGTCTCGCCGACCCGCGTCATCGAGTCGGTCGATGTACAGCTCGCCCCGCAGATGGTCGGCCTCGTGCTGGAAGATGCGTGCGAGGAGCCCCTCCGCGCGCACGTCGATCGGGCGGCCCTCCAGGTCCTGACCGAGTAGCCGGAGCGACAGCGCTCGCGGCGTGGGCGCATACGGCCCGGGGATCGACAGGCATCCCTCGTCGCTCTCCTCCTCACCTAGAAGGTCCGACAGCTCGGGGTTCGCGACGAAGCCGCGGTGTCCCTCCTGATCGTCGTAAACGAAGCACGACAGCGAGATACCCACCTGGTTCGCGGCCAGCCCCACGCCCGGCGCGGCGGTCATCGTCTCGAACAGGTCTTCGGCCAGGCGCGCGAGCGTCCCGTCGAACCGGTCGATCGGTTTGGTCGGCTCGCGCAGGACGGGGTCGCCCAACGTCCGGATCCGCATCACGGTCACGTTCCGCTCCTCAGAGGTGGGGTTCGGCCTCCACCCGGGTGACGACGCCACGCTCCGCCAGCTCGCGGATCCGACGCCCGAACGCCGCGACGTCCCCCGGGTCGAGCGCGACCAAGCATAGTCGCTGCTCCCCCGAGCCCGAGGCGAGCAGGGTCCGGTGGGGCAGCGCGCGCATCTCGCCC
Organism: uncultured Actinomycetes bacterium; assembly: GCA_964640085.1. GTDB lineage: Bacteria > Actinomycetota > UBA4738 > UBA4738 > HRBIN12 > CAZXFA01. The sequence continues at coordinate 35,488 of CAZXFA010000003.1, forward strand.
TCGAGGGCGGTCGTCCCCGCCACGCGCAGGACCGGGAAACCCACCGGGAACCCGGCCTCGGCCCGGCGCGGCGCTTCGGATCGGACGAACCGCTCCGGTCGCCCGGTGACGAGCGCCTGGACCGCGGGGTCGTTCGGGTGCTTGGTCTGCACGATCACGCGGCCCCGCGGCCCGACCCAGCCGGCCACCTCGAACCAGATGGCCACCGCGCGCTCGCGAGCCGCCAGCCCGGGACGACGCGCAGCCTGGTCGGCGTCGAGGACCCCGACCAGGTCCAGGCCCAGCGGGCCGGACTCCTTCACCGACTCCACGCCTCCCACGAGCACCTGGGCCCGGTCGGTCGGCCGGGGCACGTCGCCGGCATCGGACCGGCGGACTGGGACCGTGACCAGTCCGCGGGCCCACTCCTCAACCCGCTCGGCTCCTCCGCGTGCGATGCCGAACGCCGTTCCGCCACAGTTGGCGCAGCGGCCGGGGGCTTGGCACACCGTGCACCGCACTCGGCCGCCCTGCATCCGCAGCGTCCCGCCGCACGCGGCGCACGCAGCGGGCTCCCCACACGCCTTGCACACCCGTGCTACGCCGTAGCCGGGCAGCGGTTGGAACAGGAACGCCCGGCGAGCCTGGCGCAGGGCAGCCACCAGACGCGGCGCCCTGCCCTCGGGTCCGGGCCGGACCACCTCCACCGGCGACCGGGGCCGGCGTGTCGGCTCGACTTCCACGTGGTCGCGGGCGTACGCCTCCAGCGAGGGGAAGGAGGCGGACATCACGCAGACGGCGTCGGTCGACCCCGCGCGGGCCAGGGCGACGTCGCGGACGTGGTAGTAGGGGGCGCGCTCCTCCCGATGGAGGGCATGGCTCTCCCGGGACACGAGGATCAAGCCCAGCTCGGGGAGGGGCGCGAACACCGCCGGACGGGTTCCGACGACCACCCGGTAGCGGCCGGCTGCGATCGCCAGCCACGCGCGGTAGCGCTCCCGACGGTCGCCCCCGGCGAACAGCACGGCGGCGTCCCCCACCGCCTCGAGCACCGCCCGGGCGGTGGCGGGCAGCGGGTCGATCTCCGGCACCAGCACGATCGCGGATCGCACGCCTCCGAGCGCGGCCCGAACGCACCCGACCGCGATCTCCGCGTCCTCCCCCGCGGCTGGCCTCACCACGAACGACCCCGCTCCGCCCGGGAGCGCGTTCGCGAGCGCATCACCGTTCCGATACGAGCGAAGCAGAGGATCGGATGGATCGGCGAAGCGACCCCCGGCGACGTCGCGCGCGTGAGGAGCGTCGGACGCGCGCAGGCCGGCGCCCGGCGGCGGGGTCCCGGGCGGGGAGACGACCCCGCCCACCCCTCCCACCTCCTCAGACGCGACCCTGGGTGGATGCGAGCGCGCGATCACGGCCGCGAGCGGGGCTACGTACCGTTCCGAGACCCAGCGGAGGAGCTCCAGCATCGGCGGGTCGAAGAAACGGATGGGTGAGACCAGGCGCTCCACGGGCAGCAGCCGGCCGGGGACGTCTTGCGTCGGACCCAGGACCCATCCTCGCACCGGCCGTCCATGGAAACGCACGCGTACGAGCGACCCCACGCCGGCACCCAGCTCCGACGGGAGCTCGTAGGTGAACGGCCGGTCGAGGGCCAGGAGCGGGCGGTCGACACAGACCGCGACCGGTCCGGAGAGGGTTCCCCCGCGCCCCGGCGTGCGTCCGACCCCGCTACGCGACCGCGCGGCGGAGCTCATCCGCGCGATCGGTGGCCTCCCAGGGGAACTCCTTGCGTCCGAAGTGCCCGTAGGAGGCCGTGTCCCGGAAGATCGGCCGCAGCAGGTCCAGATCCCGGATGATCGCCGCCGGCCGGAAGTCGAAGGCCTCCCAGACCAGTTCCACGACCCTCGCCGGGTCCACGTGCTCGGTACCGACCGTGTCGACCGCGAGTGAGACCGGATGCGCGGTCCCGATCGCGTACGCCACCTGGATCTGGATCCGCTCGGCGAGCCCCGCCGCCACCAGGTTCTTCGCGACGTAACGCGCCATGTACGCGGCCGAGCGATCGACCTTCGTCGGATCCTTGCCCGAGAAGCAGCCGCCGCCGTGGGGCGCCATCCCCCCGTAGGTGTCCACCACGATCTTGCGGCCGGTCAGGCCCGTGTCCGCCTTCGGGCCGCCGATCTCGAACCGGCCCGTCGGGTTAACCAGGATCCGCACGTCCTTGGCGTCCACGTCGAACTCCCGCAGGACAGGGTCGATCACCTCGGCGCGAACGTCCGGTTCGAGCAGCGTCTCGACGTCGACCTCCTCGCGGTGTTGCGCGCTGATCAGCACGGTATCGACGCGGCGGGGAGCCCCCCCGCCGTACTCGACCGACACCTGGCTCTTTCCGTCGGGACGCAGGTACGGGACGACGCCCGCCTTCCGCACGTCCGACAGGCGCTTGGCCAGCCGATGGGCCATCGCAATCGGGAGCGGCATCAGCTCGTCGGTCTCGCGGCAGGCGAACCCGAACATCATCCCCTGGTCGCCCGCGCCGAGCGCGTCCAACCGATCCTCCGAGTGGCCCGCCCGGAGCTCGAGCGGGTCGTCCACCCCGCGCGCGATGTCCGGCGACTGCTCCTGGATGGACGTGATCACTCCGCAGGTGTGCCCGTCGATCCCGAAATTGGCATCCGTGTAGCCGATCCCGGTGATCGTGTCCCGGACGACCTGCGGGATGTCCACGTACTCGGAGGTGGTGATCTCGCCTGCCACCATCACGAGCCCCGTCGTGACCAGGGTCTCGCACGCCACACGACCGACGGGATCGACGGCCAGGATCGCGTCCAGCACCGCGTCCGAGATCTGATCCGCGAGCTTGTCGGGATGCCCCTCGGTCACGGACTCCGACGAGAACAGGTACCCGTGCCCCATGTCCGCCGGAGCATAGCAGCCGGTCCCGACGGGCCGGTCACGGCGCCAGGAGGCCGGCGAGCCGATCGCAGATCGCGGTCGCCAGCTCTCGCTTGGTCCGGTCACGCGGCGGCTCGTCCTCCCCGGTCCGAGAGAGGATCGCCGCGTGGTTGGTCTCCGACCCGAACCCGGTGCCCTCGCGCCCGACCTCGTTCACCACGATCATGTCCAGACCCTTGGCCCGCAGCTTGGCCCGCCCCGCCCGCATCAGATCCTCGGTCTCGGCGGCGAACCCCACCAGGATCCGGTTCCCCTTCTCCGCCCCGAGCTCGGCCAGGATGTCCGGCGTCGGCACCAACCGGACGTTGGGGGGGCCCGTCTCCTTCTTGAACTTGGAGCCGGCGCTCGCTTCGGGCCGGAAGTCGGCCACCGCCGCTGCCATCACCACGGCGTCGGCGCCATCGGCGGCACCCAGCACCGCCCCGCGCATCTCCTCGGCGGTCGTCACACGGACCAGCCGCGGCCCCTCCGGCGGCCCGATCGTCCCCGGTCCCACCACGAGCGTCACGTCGGCTCCCCGCGCGAAGGCCTCCGCCGCGACCGTGAAGCCCATCCGCCCGGTAGAGCGGTTCCCGACGAAGCGCACGGGGTCGATCGGCTCCCACGTCGGACCGGCCGAGACCACGATCGAGCGACCCGCGAGGTCCTTGCCGCGACCCAACACCTCCTCGATCGCTGCCGCGATGTCCTCGGGCTCGGCCATCCGCCCGATCCCCTCGTCGCCCGCCGCGAGCGGGCCGGCCACCGGGCCGACGATCCGCACCTCTCGTTCGACGAGCGCGGCGAGGTTCGACTGGGTGGCCGGGTGCTCCCACATCCCCGTATGCATCGCCGGCGCGACGACGAGCGGCGCGGGGGTCTCCAGCAGCGTGGATCCGAGAAGGTCGTCGGCGATCCCCAGCGCGAGCTTCGCGATCGCGTTCGCCGTCGCCGGGGCGACCACCACCACGTCGACGGCGTGTGCCAGCTCGACGTGCAGCACGCGCTCGGGGTCCTCGAAGACATCGGTGTACACGCGATGGTCCGACAGGGCGGCGAACGTGGCTGGACCGACGAACCGCTCGGCCGAACGGGTCATGATCACGCGCACGGACGCCCCTCGGAGCCGGAGCAGGCGCGTGAGGATGCACGCCTTGTATGCGGGGACGCCGCCCGTCACGCCGAGCAGGACCCGACGTCCGGCCAGGACGGAGCGTCCGCTCGCTTCCATGCGTCCCACTTTCGTCGTCGCGCGGGCGCGGGGGGCTCCGATCGCGTCCTGGCGGGCTACTTCGGCCCGGCCGCCTCCGGCCGCTCTGCGGTGACCTTCCCCTCGGAGATCTCCTCGAGGGCGATCGACAGCGGCTTGTTCTTCAGCCCAGTCTCCACGAGGGGCGGGATGAACTCGGCACGCCCCTCCCCGAGCTGGCTGTAGTAGGAGTTGATCTCTCTCGCGCGTCGGGCGGCCAGGATCACCAGGGTGTACTTGGAGTCAACCTGCCCGAGCAGGTCGTCGATCTTCGGCTCGATCATGGGTGCGTGGACCCCTCCGGAGGGCTCTGGGACCACTCGATGATAGCAGCGACCTGCGCCGATGCGCGTTCGAGGTCGTCGTTGACCACCACGTGATCGAACCGCTCGCGTTGCCCGCGCTCGCGCTCGGCGGTGGCCAGGCGGCGTGAGAGCGAGACCTCGTCTTCGGTCCCCCGGGAGCGCAGCCTGCGTTCCAGCTCCTCCGACGAGGGCGCGTCCAAGAAGACGAGCACGGCTTCCGGTATCGTCCCGCGGACCTGCTCCGCCCCCTGGACGTCGATCTCCAGGATCACGTCCTCCCCAGCCTCGAGCCGCTCCTCCACCCACCGGCGGGGCGTGCCGTAGCGATGGCCGAAGACCTCGGCCTGCTCGAGGAAGCCACCGGCGCGGGCCAACCGCTCGAACGCTTCTTCGTTCAGGAACCGGTAGTCGACGCCGTCCCGCTCGCCGACCCGGGGAGGCCGCGTCGTGGCCGAAACCGATAGACGCAGGTCGGGCACCCGCTGCAGCACCCGTTGGACGACCGTTCCCTTGCCGACCCCGGAGGGACCGGCGACCACGAAGAGCCTGCCGCGCTTCCCGGTCAGGGGGACTACTTCTTGGCGAACTCGCCGAGCAGCGACTCGCGCTGCTTCGCGCCCAGACCGCGGACCCGACGGCTGGCCGAGATGTCGAGCCGCTCCATGATCTTGCGCGCCCGGACCTTCCCCACACCCGGGAGCGACTCGAGGACCGTGGAGACCTTCATCTTGCCGACCGTGTCATCGCCCTGACGCGACAGCACGTCCCTCAGCGTGAGCTTCCCGGACTTCAGCTGGCCCTTCAGCTCGGCCCGCTTCCGGCGAGCCTCCGCGGCCTTCTCCAGGGCCTGCCTCCGCTGCTCTTCGGTCAGGACGGGTAGCGGCATGACGTTGCTCCTTCGCTCGGTGGTTCGGGGCCGCCGCGAGTATAGTCACGCCCTCGCGCGGCCAGCAACGCGATCAATGGCCGCCACCTGCGGTTTCGGATGCCATCGACGTGCGCCGTCGAACGATCAGCGGATCGTCGACAGGATCGCGGTCGCCGCGCCCGGAGGATCAGACGACGCGGTGATGGGTCGTCCCACGACCAGGTAGTCGGCACCGCGATCGATCGCTTCTTCCGGTGTGAGGACGCGCACCTGGTCGTGACCGTTCGTGCCCGCAGGACGGATCCCCGGGACGACGAGGCAGGCTTCCTCTCCGAGGACCTCCCGCACCACCGCCACGTCCTCCCCCGACACCACGACGCCATCTGCGCCCGCTTCGCGCGCCTCGAACGCGAGGGAAGCGGGCGAAGCCAGCCCCTCACCGGCGAGGCTCGACAGCACGGTCACGGCCACCACGAGAGGCACGGGAGCACCCGCTTCCCGAGCCCCACGCCCAGCGCCGCGCACCGCCGCGCCGACCATCGTCTCTCCCCCCAGGGCGTGCACGGTCAGGGCTCCAACGCCGAGCCGGCCGGCGTTCGCGGCGGCGCCCTCCACGGTGTTCGGGATGTCGTGCAGCTTCAGGTCGAGGAACACCGGACCGATGGCGCCGATCCGACCCACCGCCTCCGGCCCGGCCGCGGTGAAGAGCTCGAGCCCAACCTTGAACATGCCCACCCGCCCCTCGAGGCGGCGGGCCAGATCCTCCGCGGCATCCACGTTCGGAAGATCGAGCGCGATCAGGAGCGGGTTCTCCGGACGCGGGATCATGCCGACGGCCCGTTCCCACGGACGCGGAGCCGGCTCCGGAGATCCGCCGGGGAGGCGATCTGCTTCTCCTCGAGATAGGAGAGCAGACCGCGCGCCACGTCCATCGCGGCGGAGGGGTTCACGAGGAGCGCCGTGCCCACCTGGACCGCCCAGGCGCCCGCCAGGAGGAAGGCCGCCGCGTCCTCCCCGGTCGCGATGCCCCCCACCCCCATGATGGGGACCTTCGGCAGGGCCCGCGCCACGCGGTACACGGCGGCGAGCGCGATCGGCTTGATCGCCGGCCCGGAGAGCCCGCCGACCGGGGTGGCCAGGCGGGAACGCAGTCGCCGGGGGTCGACGGCCAGACCCGGGATGGCGTCGATGAGCGTCAGCCCGTGGGCGCCGGCGCGCACACAGATCCGCGCCACCTGCACCGGGTCCGGCAGCAATGCCGGCAGCTTCGCGAACACCGGGACCCTCGAGAGGCGAGAGACCGCACCCACGATCTCCCCCACCCGCTCGGGACGGCTGTAGATCGGCTCCCCGTCGCGCTCCTCATCCGCGCTCGACAGGTAGACCTCCAGCGCGGCCACGCCCGGCTGCGTGTGCAGCGCCTGAGCCACCCGCAGGTACTCCTCGATGCTGGAACCGGCTACCGACCCGATGACGGGCACGCCCGCCTTCACGAACGCCGGGAGGTCCTCCGCCACGAACGCCCGGACGCCTGGGTTCTGCAGACCGACCGCGGACAGGAGCCCGGATGCGGTCTCGGTCGCGCGCGGCGTCGGCGCCCCCTTGCCGGGATCGAGCGTGAGGCTCCGGGTCACGACGCCGCCGAGCCCGCGCAGATCGACGACCGATGGAAGGCTCCGGCCGGTCCCGAGGCACCCGGCCGCCGCCAGGACCGGCTGCGCGAACGCCAGCCCGCCTAGGTCGACCCCGAGGGTCGGCTTCACCCCGGCCACGTGGGTACCACCGGGAAACCATCCGGCGGGGTCGGCAGCATCTCGGGCTCGTCGCCCATCCACGGGTCCCACAGGATCCGCGCCGGGTTGAACACCGGTCCCTCGGTACACGCGCGCAGGTTGTCGTAGCCGGATCCGTCCTTCCGGATCACGGGGACCACACACGTGAAGCACAGACCGATCCCGCACGCCATGTGCTCTTCGACCGCGACCTGCGCAGGGATCCGTCGGTCCATGCAGAACCCGGCGATCGCGCGGAGGGTGGGACGGCGAGCCGCCGCGTACACCACCTGGGCGCCAGTCCCCTCCACCATGTGCGGAAGGGCATCCAGCACGCTCCCCTGTTCGCCCAGGCTGCCGTCCGCGGTGACGATCGCGATCGTCTGTGACAGGCGCTTGCCGTCGATCGGTTTGAACACGTGCTCGTGGGACTCTGCCCCCACGATCATGTCCACTCGCTTGCCCTGCGCCCGCAGCTCCTGGGCGAGGAAGTAGATCGTCGCCGCCCCGTGGCCCTCCGAGATCAGGAGACAGTTGGACAGCTTCTTCGGGTACGCGAACGCTGTCCCGAGCGGCCCGATCACGTCCAGGAACTGATGGGCCTTGACCTCGGCCAGCCACGCGGTGCCGGGACCCCGTGGGTCGAACACGAACTCCAGCGTCCCGGCCCATCCTCCTCGCCGCGAGGCCTGGTGGATCGAGAAGTGGCGGCGGAGCAGGAAGGCGCGGTCGGCGGGCATCCCCACCGACAGGAACTGACCCGGTTGGACGCGCTCGGCCACATCCGGCGCGACGAGGGTGATCGAGTGGTACACGCCCAGCCTGCGGGTGTTGAGGATCTCGGCGCGGACCCGCTTCATCCGACGATCCCCGCCCGGTCCGGCGCGGCTCCCAGCCGTCCCTGGAGCGGGGCGTCGGCGATGCCCGCGTGGAGCTCCTGGAGCGAGGTGGCACCCTCCCGCCGCCGGTTCGACGTGAGCGCCTCGATCCCCCGGAGGGCCGCGAGCACGCCGGGGATGGTCGTGATGCACGGGATGCCCGCCTGCGCCGCGGCGGTCCTGATGTAGTAGCCATCGGTGCGCGGTCCGCGTCCGAACGGTGTGTTCACGACCAGGTCGACCTCGCCGCGACGGATGAGATCGACCACGCTGGGTCCCCCCTCCGAGACCTTGGACACCCGGGTCACGGGGATCCGGGCCCGTTCGAGGACGCCGGCCGTCCCGCCGGTCGCCAGGAGCCGGAACCCGAGCTCTGCCAGACGCTTGACCGGCAACACGATCGCGCGCTTGTCACGGTTGGCCACGCTGATGAACACGGTACCCGCGGTAGGCAACGAGGCGCCTGCGGCGACCAGAGCTTTGGCCAGCGCGAGGCCCGGGTCGGCGTCGATCCCCATCACCTCGCCGGTTGAGCGCATCTCGGGGCCGAGCACGGTGTCTACGCCGGGGAAGCGACCGAACGGGAGGACGGCCGCCTTCACGCTGGTGTGGGGCAGGTGCCGGTACCGATGCCGATCGGACGGTACGAGTCCCTCCTCCACGAGATCGGCCAGCGATCGGCCGAGGAGGAGGAGGGCCGCCACCTTGGCCAGCGGCACCCCCGTGGCCTTCGAGACGAACGGGACCGTCCGCGACGCGCGAGGGTTGGCCTCGAGCACCCAGATCCGCTCGTCCTTCACGGCGAGCTGGAGGTTGATCAGGCCCACCACGCCGAGCCGGCGCGCGAGGGCGGCCGTGATCCGCTCCACCTCGTCGAGCTCACCGTCGGACAGCGTCGCCGGGGGGATCTGGCACGAGGAGTCGCCCGAGTGCACACCGGCCTCCTCGATGTGCTCCATCACGGCGCCCACGAACACGTCCGTGCCGTCGCACACCGCGTCCACGTCGATCTCGATCGCGCCCTCCAGGAAGCGATCGATCAGCACCGGGTGATCGGGTCCGGCTGCCGCGGCGGTGGCCACGAACCGATCGAGCTCGTCCTCGCCGTAGACGATCTCCATCGCGCGGCCGCCCAGGACGTAGCTCGGGCGGACCACCACCGGATACCCGATCCGGCCCGCCACCGTCCTGGCCTCCTCAAGATCCCGCGCCTCACCGTGCGGTGGAGCCGGAATCCGGAGTTCCGCCAGCAGCTGCGCGAACTTGCCTCGATCCTCGGCCAGGTCGATCGAGGCGGGCGGTGTACCGAGCACCCGCCAGCCGGCCGCCTCGAGGTCGTGCGCGAGTCGCAGAGGGGTCTGTCCGCCGAGCTGGCAGATGACCCCCATGGGCCGCTCGGCCTCGCACACCGCGAGCACGTCCTCCCCGGACAGGGGCTCGAAGTACAGGCGCGAGCTGGTGTCGTAGTCGGTGGAGACCGTCTCGGGGTTCGAGTTGACCATCACCGCCTCGCAACCCGCGCCGCGGAGCGCGTAGGCGGCGTGGACGCACGCGTAGTCGAACTCGATCCCCTGACCGATCCGGTTGGGTCCGGCGCCGAGGATCACCACCCGCGGGCGGTCGGAAGGACGCACCTCATCCTCCTCCTCGTAGCAGGAGTAGTGGTAGGGGGTCCGCGCCGGGAACTCCCCTCCGCAGGTGTCGACCGTCTTGAACACCGGGCGGACGCCGAGGGCCCTCCGGCGGGCGCGTACGGCCGTCTCCTCGCCACCGGTGAGAGCCGCGATCCGGCGGTCCGACAGGCCGGCGCGCTTGACCTCGCGGAGTTCGTCCTCGCCGAGATCGCGAACCGCGCGTCCCGACAGCCACTCGGCCTCCTCGACCACCTGCGCGATCTGGTCCACGAACCACGGATCGATACCGCTCGCCTCGGCGATCGCCTCTACCGGATGCCCGGCGCGCACGGCGGCCTCGATCAGGCACAGCCTCTCCTCCCTAGGAACCCGGAGGCTCTCCAGCGAGCCGGCGGCGGCTTCGTGTGCACGCCGGGGACCGAGGTCGGCTCCCGGGACCTCGAGGGCTCGCCAGGCCTTGCCGAGCGCCTCCTTGAAGGTCCGACCGATCGCCATCACCTCGCCGACCGACCTCATCGTCGAGGAGAGGACCGGATCCGCCTCCGGGAACTTCTCGAACGCGAACCGCGGCACCTTGACCACGACGTAATCGAGCGTCGGCTCGAAGGCCGCCGGCGTCTCCCCCGTGATGTCGTTCGCCACCTCCTCCAGCCTGTAGCCCACGGCGAGCAGGGCCGCGATCTTGGCGATGGGGAAACCCGACGCCTTGCTCGCCAGCGCGCTCGAGCGGGACACCCGGGGGTTCATCTCGATCAGGACCCGACGGCCATCGCTGGGGTCCACCGCGAACTGGATGTTCGAGCCCCCCGTCTCCACGCCGATCGCCCGGATGCAACCCAGGGCGTCGTCGCGCATCGCCTGGTACTCACGATCGGTGAGCGTCTGGACGGGCGCGACGGTGATCGAATCGCCCGTGTGGACGCCCATCGGGTCGACGTTCTCGATCGAACAGACCACGACCGCGTTGTCCGCGCCGTCGCGCATCACCTCGAGCTCGAACTCCTTCCAGCCGACGATCGACTCCTCCACCAGGATCTCGGCGACCGGGCTCGTCTCGAGGCTGCGCGCAGCGAGCGCGGCCAGCTCATCCCGGTCCGTAGCGAAACCGCTCCCGCCGCCCCCGAGCGTGAACGACGGCCGGACGATCAGTGGGAACCCGAGCTCGTCGGCGATGGTGAGCGCCTCGGGCACCGTGTGGGCCACCCCCGCCCGTGGGACGTCCAGACCGGCCGCCTGCATCGCGGCCTTGAAGCCGCTGCGATCCTCGGCGCGATGGATCGCCTCGAGCCCTGCGCCGATCAGACCCACCCCGAGCCGGTCCAGGTCTCCGGACTCGGCGAGCGCGACGGTCACGTTGAGCGCGGTCTGCCCGCCCAGCGTTGGCAGGATCACGTCGGGTCGTTCGCGCTCGAGCACGGCCAGGACCGAGTCGGGCGTGAGCGGCTCGAGGTAGGTCCGGTCGGCGAACTCCGGGTCGGTCATGATGGTCGCGGGGTTGGAGTTCACCAGCGAGACGTGGAACCCCTCCTGCCGGAGCGCCTTGCAGGCCTGGGTCCCCGAGTAGTCGAACTCGGACGCCTGTCCGATCACGATCGGCCCGGAACCGATCACCAGGATCCGGGCGATGTCCGTACGTCTAGGCATCCGACATCAGGTTCCGGAACTCCTCGAACAGGTGGCGGGAGTCGTGCGGCCCCGGCGCGGCCTCCGGGTGGTACTGCACCCCGAACGCCGGCACGTCGAGGCACCGCAGACCCTCGAGGGTCCCATCGTTGAGGTTCCAGTGCGTCAACTCCACTTTGCCGAAGTCCGTCGACGCGACCGGGGCGGCGGCCGGGATCCCGGCGGAGCGGCTCCGGGCGACGTCGCGAGCGGAACGAGTTGAGGCGTCACCCACGTCGGCGGGCGACGGCGGGGTCCCGGGCGCGGAAACGGAGCCCCAGCCGCCCCACGCGTGGGGGTCGACGGCGAAGCCGTGGTTGTGGCTCGTCACCTCCACGCGGCCCCCCCGCAGGTCCCTCACGGGCTGGTTCGCGCCGCGATGCCCGAACTTCATCTTGTAGGTCCGACCCCCGAGGGCCAGGGCCAGGAGTTGGTGGCCGAGGCAGATCCCGAACAACGGGATCGTCCCGAGCAACGCCTGCGCCGCGCGGACACCGTAGCCGGTGGCCGCCGGATCGCCGGGGCCGTTGGAGAAGAACACCCCGTCGAACCTCCCGGTGAGGATCTCGTCGACCGGCGTAGCGGCCGGGAACACCATCGCCTCGATCCCGAAGGCCGCGAGGCACCGTAGGATGGTGCGCTTCATGCCGAAGTCCCACGCCGCCACGCGGAAGACGCGCCCTCGCTCCCGGCTCGCCGGACCGACCAGTGCCCGCGCCTCGTACGACTCGGCCACGCTGACGGTCCGAGCGAGGTCGGCACCCTCCATGCTCGGGGAACCGCGGACGCGTTCCACGAGCGAGGATGCATCCAGGTCCTCGGTGGACACGGCGCACCGCATCGCCCCGTGCTCGCGCAGCCGCAGCGTCAGCCGACGCGTATCGACCCCCTCGATCCCGACCACCCCCGCCACGGCGAGCTCCTCGTGCAGCGTTCGCCGGGCTCGCCAGCTCGAGGCGCGCCGGGAGGCTTCGCGGACGGCGAACCCCGCGACCCGGACGCCGTCCGACTCGGGATCCTCGCGGTTCGTCCCGTAGTTCCCCTGGTGGGGCGAGGTCATCGTCACGATCTGGCCCGCGTACGAGGGGTCCGTGAGCACCTCTTGGTAGCCGGACATCGCCGTGTTGAAGACAGCCTCGCCGAACGCCTCCCCGGGGGCCCCGAAGGCGCTTCCCCGCAGGACCGATCCGTCCTCCAGGGCGAGGAGCGCGGCGGGGCCGCGCGTCACCGCTGAGCCTTGCCGTCGGCGACCACGAGCTCGCCGCGGTACAACGTATGGACGACGCGTCCACGAAGGGTCCACCCGAGGAACGCGCTGTTCCGGCTCTTCGACGCGAAGGGCGGTTCGACCAGGTGCTCCGCATCCGGGTCGAAGACCACTAGGTTCGCAGGTCTCCCGGGCTCGATCGGTCCGCCGTGGTCGGCGGCGCCGATGATCCGCGCCGGGGCGGTGGACAGGGCTTCGATCGCCCGAACGAGCGAGATCCGGCCGGGCTCGACCAAGTGGGTGAGGACCGCGGCGAGGGCGGTCTCGAGCCCGATGGTCCCCGGAGGCGCCTGGTCGAACTCGGCCTCCTTCTCCTCCACCGCGTGGGGCGCGTGATCGGTGGCGACGGCGTCGATCGTCCCAACATCGAGTCCGGCGTGCAGGACCTCGCGGTCCTCGGGTGCCCGCAGGGGTGGATTCATCTTGAGGTTCGTGTCGTAGGTCGACAGGTCCTCGTCCACGAACGCGAGATGGTGGGGCGTCACCTCCGCCGTCACGCGGAGCCCCTCGGCCTTGGCCCGGCGCACCATCTCGACCGACCCGGCCGAAGACAGGTGGCACAGGTGCAGCCTCCCGCCGGTGAGGCGGGCGACCGCGAGGTCCCGGGCGACCACGATCTCCTCCGCCTCGCGGGGACGCCCAGCGAGGCCCAGCGAGTACGAGTGGTAGCCCTCGTGCATCTGGCCCCCCTCGACCAGACGGGCGTCCTCGCAGTGCTCGGCGATCACGACGCCCTCGAACGCCCGCGCGTACGTGAGGGCGTTCCGCAGCACACGGGCATCCGGCACCGTCTGCCCGTCGTCGCTGAACATCCGGACGCCGGCCTCCACCATCTCGCCGATCTCCGACATCTCCTCGCCCCGGAGGCCCCGCGTGATGGCTCCCACGGGGAACACGTCGCACAGCCCGGCACGAGCTCCCAGGTCGCGGACCTCGTGGATCACCGCGGCGTTGTCGGCCACCGGATCCGTGTTGGCCATCGCGCTCACCGCGGTGAACCCGCCGACCGCCGCGGCCCGGCAGCCGGTCTCCACCGTCTCCTTGTCCTCCCGGCCGGGCTGACGGAGATGGGTGTGCAGATCCACCAGACCGGGCGCCAGCACGAGCCCGCCGCAGTCCAGCACCGTGGCCCCGCTCGACCCATCGGCCGACGCGATCGCGCCCGCCTCGACGAGCACGTCCCCCACCTCGTCACGTCCACCAGCAGGGTCGACGATCCGGGCGCCCTTCAGCAGGATCGGTCCGCTCACGCGGCCTCACCCGCCTCGGTCCCGGTGCCGCCGAGCAGGAGGTAGAGGAGCGCCATCCGGATCGCGATCCCATTGGTGACCTGGTCCTCGATCACCGCTTGCGGCAGATCGGCGACGTCGCTGTCGATCTCCACCCCGCGGTTCATCGGTCCGGGATGCATGATCAGGGCGTCCTCCGGAAGCATGCCCACCCGCTCGCGGGTGAGTCCGAACAGACGCGCGTACTCGCGGACGCTGGGGAAGTACTGTTGCCGCTGACGCTCGCGCTGAACGCGGAGCATGTAGCACACGTCGAGCTTGGGCAGCACCCCGGCGAGGTCGTAGCTCACGTCCACGCCCCACGCGGGGGCATCGGGTGGGATCAACGTCGGCGGACCGACCAAGGTCACCCCTGCGCCCATCTTCACCAACGCGAAGGAGAGCGACCGGGCGACGCGCGAGTGCAGGACGTCGCCCACGATCGCCACCCGGAGACCGTCCAGTTGTCCCAGCCGTTCCCGGACCGTGTACAGGTCGAGCAGGGCCTGCGTGGGGTGCTCGTGCGTGCCATCGCCCGCGTTCAGGACGCTCCCTCGGACCCACCGCGTGAGCGTGAGCGGCGCCCCGCTCGAGGAGTGCCGGATCACGATCGCGTCGGCCCCCATCGCCTGCAGGGTGAGCGCTGTGTCCTTCAGGCTCTCGCCCTTCGCGACGCTCGAGCCGCTCGTCGAGAAGTTGATCACGTCGGCGGATAGGCGCTTGGCCGCGAGCTCGAAACTGATGCGGGTGCGCGTGGAATTCTCGTAGAACAGGTTCACCACCGTGCGCCCGCGGAGGGCCGGGACCTTCTTGATCACGCGCGTCCCGACCTCTCGGAAGGATTCGGCCGTGTCCAGGATCCTGACGATGTCCTCGGCCGACACGTCGCGGATCGACAGCAGATGCTGGTTCATCCTTCGACTCCCATCCCGCCCGGCGCTCCGCGCCTGCCCGCTTCGTCCCCCGTCCCGCCCGGCTCCTCCACCACGACGGCGTCCTCGCCGTCGACCTCCCGCAGGGCCACCCGGACCTGCTCGTCCTTGCGGGTGGGCACGTTCTTGCCGACGAAGTCGGCTCGAATCGGCAGCTCGCGGTGCCCTCGGTCCACCAGGACCGCGAGCTGGATCGCCCTCGGGCGCCCGAGGTCCACGAGCGCGTCCATCGCGGCCCGGATCGTCCGACCCGTGAACAGGACGTCGTCCACCATGACGACCGTCTTCCCGTTCACGTCGAAGCCCACGCGCGTCTCGTGCACCTCGGGAGCCTCGGTCCGCATCCCGATGTCGTCGCGGTAGAACGTGATGTCCAGCACGCCGACCGGGACCGTCGTCCCCTCGATCCGCTCGATCTCGGCCGCGAGCCGCCTGGCGAGGTCGTCCCCCCGGGCCGCGATCCCCACCAGGACCACGGCCTCGGGGCCCTTGTTCCGCTCGAGGATCTCGTGGGCGATCCGGGTCGTGGCCCGGCGGATCTCCGCCTCGTCCAGGATCCGAGTGGTGGCGGGGGCACCGGGCAGACCCCCGGAAGACGGAACGCCCGGCCGCTCGGGCGGCAGGGCGTCGCGGTCGGGTTGCAACGTCGTGCTCCCTTCCCGGCCTCACGGGACCGGACTTAAAGGGGAAGTTCGCCCGCAGGATAGCTCGGGGGGCGGGCACCGGCAACGACTCCCGTACACAGGCCCGCGCAGCGCCTACACTAGTGATGACGGACGGAAAGGGAGCCCATGGTCGCTTACAGCCCAGGTCCGGAGTGGATCGTCGTCCTGGTCGTCCTGGTGCTGCTGTTCGGGGCGAAGAAGTTGCCGGAGCTCGCGCGGTCGGTGGGGCGCTCCACCTCGGAGTTCAAGAAGGGGATGGGCGAGGGCGCCGCCGAGTCGGAGGAGTCCGACGCCGCCGAGCCGAAGGGCAAGGCCGAGGACCGCGCGCCGGACACGGCGGAGAACCACGCGCCCAAGGACTAGCCCGCCACTCCGACCGGCTCTGCGCGAGGCCAGAGATCAGCGCGAAGCCCCGAGCTCGGCGGCGATCCTCCCCAGGATCCCGTTCACGAAGGGACCCGAATCCTGGGTGGAGAGTTCCTTGGCCGCCCGGACCGCCTCGTCGATCGCCACCGAAGGCGGTACGTCCGTCGCGTATCGAAGCTCGAAGCATGCAACCCGCAGGATCGTGCGGTCCAGGGTCGCCATCCGCTCGACCCGCCACGCCTCCGCGTGCGAGCCGAGCGTCCGGTCGATGTTCTCCCGGTGCTCGGCCACGCCCTCCACGATCCGGCGGCTGAAGGGAGGCACCCTCCGACCGGCCTCCGTCCAATCCGCCAGCACAGCGCGGGCATCGACGCCCGTCACGTCCGCCTGGAACAAGATGTCGACGGCGAGACGGCGGGCGTCCCTCCGCGTGGTCACGGGTCACTTCACCCGTTCGATGTAGGCCCCCGAACGCGTGTCCACCTTGACCCGCTCCCCCTCCTCGACGAACAGCGGCACCTGGATCTCCAGGCCCGTCTCGAGCGTGGCCGGCTTCAACGTGTTGGTCTTCGTGTCGCCCTTCACGGCTGGCTGGGTCTGCGTTATCGTGAGTGCCACCGACGCAGGGAGCTCCAGCGCGATCGGGACCCCCTGGTGGACTGCTACCGTGGCCGTCGACCCCTCGAACAGATACCCGGCGGCCTCACCCACCACGTCCGCATCGATCGGGAGCTGCTCGTAGGTCCCCATGTCCATGAAGGTGTAGGCCTCGACGTCCCGGTAGAGGTACTGCATCTCCCTACGCTCGACGATCGCGAGGCCCACCTTCACCCCCGCGTTGAAGGTCCGCTCGAGCACGGCCCCGGTCTTCACGTTCCGCATCTTGGTGCGGACGAAGGCGCCCCCCTTGCCCGGCTTCACGTGCTGGAACTCCAAGACCTGGAACAGCGTGCCGTCCAGATCCAGGGTCATCCCGTTCTTCAGGTCGTTGGTGGAAACGCTCACAGCCAGGCCAACTCCTTCGTCGATCGGGGGATCGGACGACACCCCTCCGCGGTCACCTCGACCATGTCCTCGATCCTGACGCCGCCCAGACCGGGAAGGTACACGCCCGGCTCGACCGTGACGACCATCCCCTCGACCAGGCGGTCCTCCCGATCCCAGCGGAGGAACGGCTCCTCGTGGATCTCGAGCCCCACGCCGTGCCCCAAGCCGTGGGGGAACGCCTCCCCCAGCCCGGCCGCCTCGATCACCCCGCGGGCCGCCAGATCGACCTCGCGGGCGGAGATCCCACCGCGCGCGGCGGCGACGCCGGCCGCATGCGCGTCGGCCACCAACCTGTGGACCTCGGCCAGCCGCTCCGGTGGCCGGCCGAACGCGACCGTGCGCGTCATGTCCGAGCGGTAGCCGTCGACCTCGGCGCCGAAGTCCACCTTGACGAGGTCCCCTCGACCGAGCGCGCGGTCGGTCGGGCGATGATGGGGTTCGGCGGTCGCCTCACCGAACGCCGCGATCGTCGGGAACCCGGGGCCGTCCGCTCCGGCCCGCCGCATCGCCACCTCGAGCTCGAGCGCCAGCTCGCGCTCGGTGAGGCCCTCCCGGAGTCCTCCCCCCAGCACGACCCGCTCGAAGGCCTCGTCGGCCGCCTCCTGGGCCTGGGCGATCAGTTCCAGCTCGCGAGCGTCCTTGACCCGGCGTCGCCGATCCACCTCGGGTCCGATCGGCACCAGCTCGATCCCCTCGGCGAGCTCGCGGAGACGCTCCCACTCGCGGTGGGTGAGTCCCGCGGATTCGAAGCCCAGCCGCCCGATCCCGCGCTCGGCGACGGTGGGGACGATGGGGACCACCCCATCCCGGTAGACCGTCCGCTCCAGGTCGGGGATCTCGGCGCTCGCTTGGGTCTCGTAGCGACCGTCGGTGAAGAACACGGACCCCATCGCCGCCAGGAGCAGCTGGCCGTTGGAACCGGTGAAGCCGGTCAGGTACCGAACGTTGGGCGGACGCGTGACGTACAGCGCTTCGACCTCGAGCTCGGGCAGGCGCTCGGCGAGTCCACCTCGCCTCAAGCCGTGATCCACCGCAGGGCCTCGAGCGCGAGGTGATAGCCGCCGACCCCGGCACCCGCGATCGTCGCCCGACACACGGGCGCGACCACCGAATGCCGGCGGAAGGGCTCACGGGCGTACACGTTCGTCTGGTGGATCTCGATCGCGGGCACGCCCGCGGCCTCCACCGCGTCGCGGAGCGCGAAGGAGTAGTGGGTGAGCGCGCCAGGGTTCAGGACCACGGCATCGAACCCGTCCCCCGGCGCCGCGAGCAGCCAACCGACCAGGTCACCCTCGTGGTCGGACTGACGCCAGGCCGTCTCGTGACCCAGTCGCGACCCGCGCTCCGCGACCTCGGCCATGACCTCCTCGAGCGTCTGCGTCCCGTACCGCTCGGGATCGCGGGAGCCGAGCGCGCCGAGATTGGGACCGAACAGGAACAGGACCCTCACCTCGGGCCCTCCGAGGTCGTCACGGCCCCCATCGCCTCTAGCGTCTCGCGCACAACGTCGTCCGGGACGTCGTCCACCAGTACGGGTCGGCCCGCGTCCTCGAGCAGGACGAAGCGGATCCCCTCCCGGTACTTCTTGTCCATCCGCATCGCGACGAGGAGCGGTTCGACCTCCGGAAGCCTACCCTCGGGCTCCAGACCCAGGGACGAGAGCAGCCGCGCGTGGCGCGCCGCGAGCCCGGGCTCGGCCCGACCCAGGCGCTCGGCCAGGCGCGCTGCGAACACCATCCCGATCGCGATCGCCTCCCCATGCGAGCGCCCGCGGAACGAGTCCACCCGTTCCAGGGCATGTCCGAGGGTATGACCGTAGTTCAGGACCAGGCGACGGCCAAGGTCACGTTCGTCCTCCCCCACCACGGCGGCCTTGGCTCGGACGCAGCGGGCGACCAACCCCTCGACCGCCGCCGGGTCCCGGTCCACCGCGGGTCCGGGATCGACCTCGAGCCCTCCGAGCAGCTTCGGATCGAGCGTGAGGGCATACTTGGCCACCTCCGCCAGCCCGCTGAGGTACTCGCGCTCGGGCAAGGTGGCCAGGGTCGCCACGTCAGCGATCACCGCCACCGGCTGGTGGAAGACACCGACCAGGTTCTTCCCCTCGGGCAGGTTCACCCCCGTCTTCCCACCGATCGCCGCGTCGACCTGGGCGAGCAGCGTGGTCGGCACCTGCACGAACGGCACCCCGCGCATGTAGGTGGCCGCGACGAAACCCGCCAGGTCGCCCACGGCGCCACCCCCCAGGGCCACCACCGGATCCTGCCGGTGCGCCCCCTGGGTCGCGAGCTGGCGGTGGAGGGCGATCATCGTCTGGAGCGACTTGGCCTCCTCGCCCTCGGGGACGCCCAGGTGCACCGCGGGGAGCCCACGAGCGACCAGGCCCGTCGCCAGCGGCTCCAGGTAGTGGCCGGCCACCGTCGCATCCGCCACTACGAAGGCCCGCTCGGCCCCCGGTAGCTCGGGCAGGAGCTCGGCCGCCCTCCACAGCAGGTCGGGGCCGATCGTCACCTCGTACCCTCGGTCGGGGATCGCGAGCGTCACCCGCTCCATCGGAGCAGCTCCTCCTCGATCGCCCCGGCGACGTCGTGCACCGACCCGCTGGCGTCGATCACTCGCGCGGCGAACTCGCGGTACAGGGACTCACGCTCCCGGAACAGGCGCTCGAGGTCGCCAGCCTCCCGGATCAGCGGACGGTCCTCGGCCGGCGGGACCCGGTCCCGGAGGACCTCGAGCGGGACCGAGAGGAACACCACCTCCCCCGTCGCCCGAAGGGTGATCCGGTTCGCCGGTTCGAGCACGACCCCCCCGCCGCACGAGACGACCGCGGGGTCTCTCTTGGCCACCTCGACCAGCGTGGCGGCCTCCAGCTCCCGGAACCGCGACTCCCCCTCCGTCTCGAAGATCTCGCGGACCTCCTTGCCGGCCGCTCGCTCGATCTCCGCGTCGAGCTCCACGAACGGCACCCCCAGCCGCCGGGCGAGCTCGGGCCCCACGGTCGACTTCCCCGAGCCGGGCATCCCGACCAGATACACGATCACGGCTGCTCCGCCAGGAAGGCCTCGAGGTTCCGCCGGGTCTCGAGCAGCGAGTCGCCGCCAAACTTCTCCAGGACGGCCTGCGCGAGCACGAAGGCAACCGCCGCCTCACCCACCACCCCGCCGGCCGGCACGGCGCAGACGTCTGTGCGCTGCTTGATCGCGACGTCCGCCTTCCCAGTGGCCAGGTCCACCGTCGAGAGGGGCCGCGGGACGGTGGAGAACGGCTTCATCGCCGCCCGGAGCCGGATCGTGCGCCCCGTGCTCATGCCGCCCTCGATCCCGCCGGCGCGCTCGCTCTTGCGCCGGAGGCCACTCTGCCCGACGAGGATCTCGTCGTGCGCGCGGGACCCCGGGCGGGCTGCAGAGGCGAACCCGTCGCCCACCTCCACCCCCTTGACCGACTGGATGCTCATCAGCCCCAGTGCCAGGCGAGCGTCCAGCTTGCGGTCGTGGTGGACGTAGGATCCGAGGCCAGGCGGACATCCGTAGGCCAGGACCTCGAACACACCCCCGACGGTGTCGCGTTCGGACCGGATCCGGTCGATCTCCGCGACCATGCGTTCGGAGTCGGCCTGGTCGAAGCATCGCACCGGGGAGGTATCCACGACCGGCAGGTCCCCGGGCCGGGGGACCCGTCGTGAGCGCGTTGCGACCCGACCGATCCGCACCACGTGCGAAACGACGTGCACCCCCAGCTCGGCCAGGAACGCCTTGCAGAACGTGCCGAGCGCGACCCGGGCCACCGTCTCGCGCGCGCTGGCCCGCTCCAGCACGTTCCGGACGTCGTCGAACCCATACTTCTGTACGCCCGCGAGGTCAGCGTGGCCGGGCCGAGGACGCGTGAGCTTCCGCTCCGGGTCGGCCTCGCCCTCGACGCCCATCAGCTCACGGTACTTGGCCTCCCACTCCGCGTTGTCGATCGTGAGCCCGATGGGACTCCCGATCGTGCGGCCGTGCCGGACGCCGGAGAAGATCACGAATCGATCGGCTTCGAGCTTCTGCCTGCCGCTCCGCCCGTACCCGTGGCGGCGCCGGGCGAGCTCCCCCTCCATCTCCTTGGGCGCGAAGGGAACCCCGGCCGGCAGACCCTCGAGGATCCCGACTAGTCCCCGGCCGTGCGATTCACCGGCTGTGAGCAGGCGCAACATGTGGCCCCCATGATAGGAGACGCCCTCCGACCCCCTGGAGCGAGCCGGAGGGACGGATGGACGAGGGCGGCTCCGCGTTGACGGAGCCGCCCTCTCGGACCGGCGACCGCTCCCCCCGTGCGCGGCCCGCCGGTGGCTCGGATCACTTCCGCTGCTGGAGGCAGAGGGTGAAGCTCTGGTCCCCGAACAGGAACCGCGCGCACCTGCCTCTGATGCGGACGAGCTTGAAGTTGTCGTCGAAGATCGCACCGACCTCCACCGTCCACACGCCCCCGTCCACCTCGACCTGCGCCTTCGTCCCCTGGGCGAAGATTGATACGAGCCGCACGTGGTGCTCGCCGATGCTGATCTGGTCGCTCGGCTCCGCCTCGCCTGGCGGCGGCGTGGTGGTGGGGGGGACCGTCGTGCCCGGCGGCTGCGTCGTGACCGGCGGCTGGGTGGTCGTACCGGTCGGGGTGGGGCCGACGCTGCCGCTCGGGCTGAGGCCGGGTGGGATCGAGAACGGATCCCGGGCGCCGGCCAGGAGCACGGGCGGCAGCGTCTCGCGGGGCGTCGGGGACGGCGTGACGGCCGACTCGACCGGCGCCGGCCCGGTCGGGCCGGTCGGCATGGTCACCTCGCCGCCATCGTCCCCTCCCAGCACGGTGATGAAGAGCAGGTAGATCAGGGCCAGACCGGCCACCACGCCGAGGATCTTGAGCATCCGCTCGTCGCGGGGGGTCAGTTGCATCGCTACGTTCCGGTTGCGGCTTGGACACCTTCGGTCGGGCCGGGGATCGATCCCGGACCGGCGCTCGAGTCCGTCGTGAAGAACTCGACCGTCATCTGCATCTGGAGCTGCGAGGTGCTGGTCACGGCCGTCGTCGTCTCCGTTCCGGCCGCGGTCCGGGGCGACAGGGTGATCATCGTGACCTTGGCCGCCCTCGGAAGGGTCTCGAGCATGAACAGGAACTCGTCCAGGGCGAAGTACCCGCCGGTCACGGTGACCTGCGATGGGATCACCGAGAACGCCCCGGTCGGGTCGGGCACCGGGCTCGCCGGCGAGAACGAGAAGAGGTCCACCGCGGAACGATCGGCCCTCCCCTGGAGCAGGCGGAAGAGGGCGGGGAGGTCGGCCGTCGCCGGGATCTTGTCCTCGAACCGCTCGATCTCGCGCTGGGTCTCCGGCGCCTCCGCCTGGGCTTCTTGGAGCGACCCGAGCTGCGCCTCGAGCGCGACCTCTTCGTCCTCCGCCGACTCGACCGATTCGCGGACCTCTCCAACCTCTCCCATCTTCGGGATCACGAGCAGCACGACGGCCAGCACGACGAGCAGCGCCGACACGGCTCCGGCGATCAGGGGCGCCCGGCGGCTCACAGCTGCCCGCCTCCTTGACCTCGCTCGGTCGCCGCGGCGAGCGTCAGATCGAGACCGCTCGAGAAGTTGTAGACGTCCGAGAAGGGGGTTGCCTCCTGGGCGCTGTTCGCCCAGGCGTTGACCCATCCCTCGACCTGCTCGAGCCGATCGAGCCAGGTCGCGATGGTCTCCGTCCCCTCCGCCACGCCCTGGAAGCTGATCGAGCCGATCAGCGAGGCGGCCCCCACCGCGGGCGGCTCGGCGACCCCATCCGCCGGCGCCGCGGTTCCGGCCGTGACCTGGCCCGTCAAGGTGGTCAGGTAGGACGAGTCGGGGATCGTGCGCGACACGTCCAAAAGCACGCTGGACCAGGACACCTCGTTCAGGAACAGCGAGCGGACGAGCCCCTGCTTGGCCAGCGCCTCCGCCTGCAGATCCGCGAACGGCTGGAGCTCGTCGATCTGCATCCGGAGCTGGCGATTGATCGCCTCTCGCGCCGCGAGCTCGTCCCGCGCGTCCGCCAGCCGCTGCGTCTGGAAGAAGTAGAAGACGCCCACCAGCGCCAGCACGCCCAACCCGCCGGCGATCACCAGCGAGCTCAGGCGACGGACGGCCTGCCGCTGGCGGAGCTCGGGGGGAAGGAGGTTGACCTGGCTCAAGACCGCCTCCGGCCGCGGATCGCCAGCCCGACGGCCACCGGGAGCACGGCCTCGGTCTCCGCCTGCGCCTCGGCCGTCAGGTTCAGCTCGGACTTCGCGCGCTCGAAGAGGCGGCCGCGGTCCACCGCAACCGGGATCCGCTGCTGCAGCAGCTCGAGGAACCCCCCCAGCTCCGATCCGCCGCCGGTCACCACGACCCGAGCGATCCGGGCCCCGGGGACCTGGGCCGCATAGAAATCGAGCGAAGAACGGACCTCGTCCACGAAGCTCCCGGCCCGGGTGAGGGCCAGGCGGCGGACATCCTCGGCGGCGGGCAGCGCGACCGGCCGTCCGTCGGCGTCGACGGGCGGCGGGACCGCTTTGCCGCGCTTGAGGGACTCGGCGAGGTCCTGGTCCAACCCCAGGTCCCGAGCGATCGCGATCGTCACGTCCCGGCCACCGGAAGGGAGGATCCGGACGAACCGGGCCACGCTTCGGTCGTGGACGCAGATGCTGGTCACCTGAGCGCCGACGTCGATCACGGCCTCGTCCCCCGGCCCCTCGAGGTCCACCCCCTCGTCCCCCGCGCCCACCGCCCTGACCACCGCGAACGGCGTGAGATCGATGCCCAGGGGCTCGAGCCCGGCGGCCAGAACCGCGTCGAGGAGCGAGCTGACCACGGCCTTGTGCGCGGCGACGAGCAGGATCCGCTGCATCCGCCGGCCGCCTTGATCCATCTCCCCGAGCGGGTCGAAGTCCAAGACCGCCTCGTCGGTCGCCATCGGGATGAACTCCTGTACCTGGAAGGAGATCGACTCTCGCAGCTCCTTCTCCGGGAGCCACGGCAGCGTGACCTCGCGCACCACCACGCGCTGGTTCCCGACGCCCAGGTACACCTGCTTCCCTTTCACCCCGCTGGCGCCCCAGAGCTCGCGGAGCGCCCCCGCCACGACCTCCGGCTGTCGGACCTCGCCCGCCTCGACGGCCCCCGGCGCCAGCGGGACCTGGCCGGCTCGAACGACCACCGGCACGTCGCCCGCGGCTACCTCCGCCACGCGGACGGCGGTGGAGCCCACGTCCACCCCGACCCTGGTCCTGGCCACCTAGGCCCCTTCCACCTGACGCTCGTACAGGTACTGGTCAACGTCCGACTCGCGGATCCGGTAGTTCTTCCCCACCCGGATCGCGGCGAGCTCGCCGCTCTTGATCAGCCGGTACACGGTCATGTTCGACACGCGCATCGT